>NZ_JAAMQJ010000020.1 GCF_013523125.1 Pseudomonas entomophila
GCCATCCTCCCCCCACCAACCGCCCCAGCAACATTTTCCTCGTCAACCACCACAAAAATCCTCGTTTCGCCCCAGCGCCTCACTGCACAGAATGGACTCCAGCCCCCGACCGAGGGCATACCCGACAGTGACGCCCCGGCCGACCTGTCCTCCATTCGACGCTCGAAGGATGCCGACATGCCCGAACTTCCCCCACACATCGACACGCTCGTCATCGGTGCAGGCCAGGCCGGCATCGCGGCGAGCGAGCACCTAAGCAGCCTGGGTGTGCCACACCTGATCCTGGAGCGTGCCCGCATCGCCGAGGCCTGGCGCACCGGGCGCTGGGATTCGCTGGTGGCCAACGGGCCGGCCTGGCACGACCGCTTCCCAGGCCTGGCCTTCGACCTGGACCCGGACGCCTTCGCCTCCAAGGACCAGGTCGCCGCCTACCTGGAAACCTACGCCAAGCAGTTCGAGGCGCCGATCCGCACCGGCGTGGAGGTGACCCGCGTGGTGCGCAACGTCGGGCGTCCCGGCTTCACCGTCGACACTTCAAACGGTACGCTGCAGGCCGACCGCGTGGTGGTTGCCACCGGGCCGTTCCAGACGCCGGTCATTCCCCCCATCGCGCCGAGTGGCACGGGCCTGCACCAGATCCACTCGGCCGCCTACCGCAACCCCGCGCAGCTGCCAGAAGGCGCAGTGCTGGTGGTGGGCGCGGGGTCTTCCGGCGTGCAGATCGCCGACGAGCTGCAGCGCGCCGGTCGCCAGGTCTACCTGTCGGTCGGCGCTCACGACCGGCCCCCGCGCGCCTACCGGGGGCGTGACTTCTGCTGGTGGCTGGGTGTGCTCGGCGAGTGGGACGCCGAAACCGTCAAGCAAGGTCGCGAGCACGTCACCATCGCCGTGAGCGGCGCACGCGGGGGCAACACCATCGATTTTCGCGAGCTGGCCCACCAGGGCATCATCCTGGTCGGGCTGACCCAGGCATTCGACGGCGATACCGTGACCTTCCAGCCGGACCTGGCCGCCAACCTCGCCGCCGGCGACGCCAGTTATTTCGCCTTGCTCGATGCCGCCGACGCCTATATCGAGCGCAATGGCCTGACGCTGCCCGAGGACCCGCAGGCGCGTGTCCGCCAGCCGGAACCGGCCTGCGTGCGTGACCCGATCCTGCGCCTGGACCTGGCCGAGGCCGGGGTCACGTCGATCATCTGGGCGACGGGCTACGCCGCCGACTACCGCTGGCTGCAGGTGGACGCCTTCCACGACAACGGCAAACCCCGGCACCAGCGCGGCGTGTCCAGCGAGCCGGGGGTGTATTTCCTCGGCCTGCCCTGGCTGTCGCGCCGTGGGTCGGCGTTCATCTGGGGCGTGTGGCATGACGCCAAGCACGTGGCCGGGCACATCGCCACCCAACGCACCTACCAGGCCTATCGGGCCGAAGGCACACGCCAGCGCGACGCGGCAGGCACCGGCGAGCCGTCGCCCCGCAGCGCCACCTCCCAGACTCCGGTCTTCCCCTGACAGGACGCAGCAGATGCCTACCCATACCCGCATCCGGATGTTCAACACCAAGGCAACCTACCCCAACCAGACCCTGGACAACGACCTGTGCCAGGCCGTGCGGGCCGGCAATACCGTGTACGTGCGCGGCCAGGTCGGCACCGACTTCGAAGGCCGCCTGGTCGGCCTGGGCGATCCTGCGGCACAGACCGAGCAGGCGATGAAGAACGTCAAACAACTGCTGGAAGAGGCGGGCAGCGACCTGTCCCACATCGTCAAGACCACCACCTACATCACCGACCCGCGCTACCGCGAACCGGTGTACCAGGTGGTGGGCAGATGGCTGCGGGGTGTGTTCCCGATCTCGACCGGGCTGGTGGTCTCGGGCCTGGCGCAGCCGCAGTGGCTGATGGAGATCGACGTGATCGCCGTCATTCCCGATGACCCACGGGCCTGACGATCTGCCCCCTTGACGAGGATTTTCCATGACCTTTTCCATCATCGGCCGTTGCGCCGACACCGGGCAGTTCGGCATCGCCATCAGCTCTTCCAGCATCGCTGTCGGCGCGCGCTGCCCATGGCTGCGGGCCGGAGTCGGTGCAGTGGCGACCCAGAACGTCACCTTGCCGGCGCTGGGGCCGCAGATTCTCGATCTGCTGGAACGGGGCGACCTCGATCCCGCGGCCGCGCTCGAGCAGGCCTTGCAGGCCACCGGCTGGCGCCAGTACCGCCAGGTCACGGTCATCGATGGCGACGGCCGCGTGGCGCTGTTCAGCGGTGACCAGGCCTTGGGCACGCACCACGCCGTGGCCGGCGAGCAGTGCGTGGCGGCGGGCAACCTGCTCGCCCATCCGGGCGTGATCGACGCCATGACCGAGGCGTTCGAAACCGCCGCCGGCCCGCTTGCCGACCGCCTGCTGACTGCCCTTCAGGCCGCCCTGGCCGTGGGCGGTGAGGCCGGGCCTGTGCATTCGGCAGCCTTGCAGGTGGTCGGCGATCTGGTCTGGCCCATCATCGACCTGCGGGTGGACTGGGCGGACGACGATCCGATCGGCCAGCTCGACACGCTGTGGCAGGCCTATCGACCCCAGATGCAGGACTACCTGACCCGCGCCCTGGACCCGACCGCCGCCCCGCGTTACGGGGTGCCGGGCGATGAATGAACCGAACTGGTCTGCCTCTTCCAGCCGCGAGCTGCTGGCGCATCTGGTCAGTTTCCCTACCGTCAGCCGCGACTCCAACCTCGCCCTGATCGCCTTCATCCGCACGTACCTGGGGCGCCACGGCGTGCCTTGTGAACTGATCTACGACGAGGCGCGCAGCAAGGCCAACCTGTTCGCCACCCTCGGCCCCGATCTGGGCGGCGGCGTGGTGCTTTCAGGGCACACCGACGTGGTCCCCGTCGACGGCCAGGCCTGGACCACGGACCCGTTCACCGTGTCGGAACGCCAGGGGCGCCTGTACGGCCGGGGCACCGCCGACATGAAGGGCTTCATCGCCTGCGTGCTGGCAGCGGTCCCGACGTTTCTGGCGCGTCCACTGCGGGTGCCGGTGCACCTGGCCTTTTCCTACGACGAAGAGGTGGGCTGCCTGGGCGTGCGCTCGATGCTCGACGCCCTGCAACGGCGCCCACACCGGCCCAGCCTGTGCCTGATCGGCGAGCCCACCGAACTCAAGCCCGTGCTGGGTCACAAGGGCAAGCTCGCCATGCGCTGCCAGGTCAAGGGCGCGGCCTGCCATTCGGCGTACGCCCCCCAGGGCGTCAATGCCATCGAGTACGCCGCCCGGCTGATCGGGCACCTGGGCGAACTGGGCCAGGCGCTGGCCCACCCGGCGCGGCACGATGCGCGGTTCGACCCGCCGTTTTCCACCGTGCAGACGGGCATGATCCAGGGTGGCCAGGCGCTGAACATCGTCCCGGCCGACTGCACCTTCGACTTCGAGATCCGCGCCTTGCCCGATTTCGACCCCCAACAGGTCGTCCAGCAGGTGCGCACCTACGCGACCACCGAGCTGCTGCCGCGCATGCACGCGGTGGATACCACCACCGCCATCGAGCTGCAGCCGTTGAGCGCCTACCCAGGCCTGATCACGCCACCGGACAGCGAAGCCGCCCGCCTGCTGGCGTACGTGTGCGGGTCGGAGGATTTCGGCACCGTGGCGTTCGGCACCGAAGGCGGGCTGTTCGCCCAGGCGGGGATCCCTGCGGTGGTGTGCGGCCCTGGCAGCATGGAGCAGGGGCACAAGCCGGACGAGTACATCACCTGCGAGCAACTGGATCGCTGCGACGCCTGGCTGCTGCGCCTGGCCGCGTACCTGAGCGGTTGAGCCGTCCGGGCCGCCACCGCGCAGGGCGTGGCTGCCGTTTTCAGGCGCTGACCCGTGCCTGGCTCAGGGCCGTCAGCCGCTCGCGGCAGAAGTCCACGAACAGCTGCGCCGGCTTGGTCAGCTGGCCCTTGCGCAGGCGCGCGCTGACCAGCCCGGAGCGTGTCACCGGCTCGGCGATCTCGAGCGTCACCACCCGCTTGCCGTCGTAGGTCACGCTCGAATGAGGCCGGGTGACCAGCAACGAAAAGCCGAACCCTTGCCCGACCATGCCCCGCACCATCTCGATCGACGGCGAGCCGAAGACGATGTTCGGGGTCAGGCCCAGTTCGTGGAACAGGCTGACGAAGTAGGTCCGGCTGGGCAGCACGTCGAGCAGGATCATCGGTTCTCTGGCCAGGTCGCGCAGCGACACCTGCGCCTGCCCGGCATAGCGATGGTCGGCCGGCAGCAGCACGTAGGGTTTCTGCGGCGGCATCAGCGGCTCGGTCTCGATGGTGCTGTCCAGCTCGTGTTCGTACAGGAACACCACATCGAATGCGCCTGCCGTCAGCCCCTGCACCAGCTCCTGCTGGTCGCCGTCGCGCAGGCGGATGTCGACGCCGGGGTAACGCACGCGGAACTCGGCGATCAGCTGCGGCAGGTACAGCGGGGCCACGGTCTCGAAACAGCCGATGTCGATCTGCCCGGCCACCATGTCGTTGTCGGCCAGGGCGTTCTGCTCGAACTCGCGGGACAGGCGCAGCAGGGCCTGGGCCTTGTGGTAGAAGCGCTTGCCGCTTGGCGTCAGCGAGACGCCCTGGGCGTGATGGCGGATGAACAGCTGGACGCCGAAGTTCTCTTCCAGGCTCTTGACCGCGCTGGAGATGGACGGCTGGGCGATGTACAGCTGCCGTGAGGCTTCCGCCACGCTGCCGGCCTCGACGGTGGTCACGAAGTACCGCAGTTGACGCAAGGTGTAGGACGCCACGAAGAAACCTCGCTCGCAGGGGCAGGGGGCATGCCTTGGCCTGGTCCAGTGGCCGGGCACGGAACCTGCACAGTACCGCAGCACGCCTTCAGGTGGCAGGCGCCTTGCCCAGCTTTTTCATAAGATCGAAGCACATTTTTAATCGTTTTCCTCGGGGCGGCACTGGCGCACCATCGCTCCAGGGCCATCGCGCTGGAGGCGCCCGCCCGTTCCACCGCGTCACGTCATCACAATAACAAAGCCGTCCCTGACCACCGCGAGGGTCAGGTGCTTCACACCTCTGGCTCCAACTGCCTCTACACCACCATAACCAGAATGAGTGAGGGAGTTCCCATGCGTACCATGACCACGTCGTTCAGTGCCGCGTTGCTTTGCGCCATCAGCCTGCCCGTGCTGAGCGACGAGCCACGCCTGACCGTCATCTCGTTCGGCGGCGCCACCAAGGCGGCCCAGCAGACCGCGTACTTCCACCCCTTCGAGCGTAGTGGCGCCGGCAAGGTGATCGCCGGCGAGTACAACGGCGAGCTGTCCAAGGTCAAGGCCATGGTCGATGTCGGCCACGTGTCCTGGGACGTGGTCGAGGTGGAAAGCCCCGAGCTGCTGCGTGGCTGCGAAGAAGGGCTGTTCGAGAAGATCGATCCAAACCTGCTGGGTGAGGCGTCCGGCTATCTGCCGGGCACCGTCAGCGAGTGTGGTGTGGCGAGCTACGTCTGGTCGATGGTGCTGGCCTACGACCCACAGAAACTCGCCACCGCGCCCACCTCCTGGCAGGACTTCTGGGACACCCAGCGCTTCCCCGGCAAACGCGGGTTGCGCAAGGGCGCCAAGTACACCCTGGAAGTGGCCCTGCTGGCCGACGGTGTTTCACGCGACGACCTCTACACCGTGCTGGGCACGCCTGAAGGCGTGGACCGTGCCTTCAAGAAGCTCGACCAGATCAAGTCCAGCATCCAGTGGTGGGAGGCCGGCGCCCAACCGCCGCAATGGCTGGTGGCCGGCGACGTGGTGATGTCGGCGGCTTACAACGGACGCATCGCTGCCGCCCAGCAGCAGGGTTCCACGTTGAGCATCGTCTGGCCCGGTAGCCTGTACGACCCTGATCACTGGGCCATCGTCCGCGGCACCCCGCACAAGGCCCTGGCCGAGCGCTTCATCGCCTTCGCCAGCCAGGCCGAGACGCAGCAGGCGTTCTCCAGCCAGATCCCCTATGGCCCGATTCGTCAGGACGCGCTCGCGCAACTGCCCACCCCGGTGCAGGCGCAACTGCCGACCGCGCCCGACAACCTGGCCCAGGCACGTCTGGTGGATGCCGAATTCTGGGTCGACCATGGCGAGGAGCTGGAGCAGCGTTTCAATGCCTGGGCGGCGCGCTGATCCGAAGACCAGCGGGCCCTTGGCAGGCGTCGGCGCTGTCGGGATCAGATCAGACGGTAGTCGCTGCGCTGCACGATGCCCTGGTGCGGGCCTTCGACCAGGTGCACGTAGCGTCCATCGACCGCGTCGATCGGCAGGCAGTCGTCGACGTCCAGCACTGCATCGGTGTGCGGCTTGAACCAGTTCGGCGCCATGCGCCGTTTGCCGAGCGTCTTGGCCGTGGCCTTGTCCGGGGCCACCAGCAGCAGGTAGCGGTGGGCTTCGCCGAAGGTGTGCGGCTCATAGCCACCCAGGTTGAGGAAGAACAGCCGGGGGGCGCCCGGCGGTGGCGCTGCCTGGCTGAACTCGACGCGATACCCATCGAGGCCGTCGACTTCCAGCCAGGAGTCGATGTGCAGGCCTTTGGGGCTGCCGAACCAGGCGTTGCGAAGGTCCGGATAGAGCTGTTCCAGGGTGGTGCCCTGGACGAAGACCACGTCGTGGACTTCGATGCTGGCGCGCGGATGGCGGCCGCCGAGCATGACGATGTAGAGCATGGAGAGGTCCTTTCGACGGCATCGGTCCAGGCCCGGCAAGGCCCGGATCGACGTCATGCACGTGGGGAGGCAAAGGGGCCAGACTACCTCAAACCTCACGCATCCCCTAAACGGCCCGAGGCTAGACCGCGGATGGGCTGGCGCCCCGGGTATTGACGTACAACGCATAGATCGAGCGCGAGCTGGCCATGAACAGGCGATTGCCCGACGCGCCGCCGAAGCACACGTTGGCGCAGCGTTCCGGCAAGTGAATGTGACCGATCGCCTGCCCCTTGGGGTTGAACACCCGCACGCCGTCCAGCTGCTCCGGGTTCGCTTCCTTGGCACCCGAGCTGCCCCAGCCACACCAGAGATTGCCGTCCAGATCGCACTTCAGACCATCGATGGCGCCGTAGCCGGTGCCCTCGATGTGGTTGCGGCGCTCGCCCAGGGTGCCGTCGGTCTTGACCGCGTAGGCCCAGACGATGCGGTTGGGCTTGGCCCGGGACTCCACCACGTACAGGGTGCTTTCGTCCGGCGAGAAACACAGGCCGTTCGGGCCGGCGAAGTCCTGGATCACCCGGGTGACCTTGAGGGTCTGACCGTCGATGCGGTAGACCGCATCCGGCAGCTCGGGGGTGAGCCTGTGGCCCTCGTAGTCGTTGCCCATCTGGAAGGGCGGGTCGGTGAACCAGATCGAGCCATCGCGCTTGACCACCACGTCGTTCGGCGAGTTGAAGCGCTTGCCTTCGAAGGTCTCGGCCAGGACGGTGAGGCTGCCATCGTGTTCGGTGCGGGTGAGGCGGCGGCCTTCGGTGTGGGTGGTCGAGCCCTCGCACACGATCAGCCGACCTTGCAGGTCACGGGTCAGACCGTTGGCGTAGTTGGCGTTCTGGCGGTAGACGCCCAGGGTCTCGCTGATCTCGTCCCAGCGCAGGATGCGGTTGTTGGGGATGTCGCTGACCAGCAGATAACGACCGTCACCGACCCACAACGGCCCCTCGGCCCAGCGCAGCCCCGTGGCCAGTCGCTCGACCCCGGCGTTGAAGAGGCGGTAGGCCGCGAAGCTGTCGTTGATGACCTCGATGAGCGGGTCGGGGTAGCGCTGGCTGATGGGGTCGGCCGCGGCGGTGAGGCGGGGCAGGCTGGTCGCGGCCGCCGCCAGTGATGCCAAGGTGAGGGATTGCTTGAGGAAGTGGCGGCGAGGGGCCGCGTGAGGGGCATGTGGGGGCATCGGAGCATCCTGATTATTGTTGTTGGCGGCACCCTGGCGTGTTTGAGGCAACGGCAGGGTGCCTGGCCATCTTCGGAAGTCCTGTGGGTTTAGTCAAATGATGTCTGACGACTTGGGTGCGTGCCGAGTGAACGGTGATAAGGCTGGGGCTCTTACAAGCAGGGCGGTATGGACGCAGGTGTGTCTGAAGTAGGGAGTGGCCGATTTCATGGGCCTTGCAGGCCCAATCGCGGCCAATCCGGCGCCCCGGCGGGGGCCGCCCCTACAGGTGACCGCGATAGCCTGCAACACTGCGGTGTGACTACGGGTATGGGAGCGGCCCCCGCCGGGGCCGGACCGGCCGCGATTGGGCCCGCAGGGCCCACAAAATTCCTCATGCACTGGAGCATCGATCAGGAAAGAAAACGACAGTTGTCCCACGCATTCGCACGCAGTCAAGCAGCAGAACTCATCGAGTACCTCGGCGCGGTGAGCCAGGTGACGGAAGCCGTGGACGCTGTGTTCGGAAAGCCGCAGAACCGGCAGTGACTGGCTCCTTGGTCGTCCGCGCCGAGGACGCCTGACGGCCAAGGCCTGGACGGTTGTACGATGACATGGCGTTCGAGCGTCTCTGGACACTCGCACTCAAGGCCTCATCTGGCCTGCCAGTGACGTGCTCAAGCGCGTCACCCGCACATCGTTGGGGACGAGGGCAGGCTCAGCGACCGAAACTGTCCCGATACACCGAAGGCGCCACACCGATCCCTTTTCGAAACGCCACTCTGAAGCTTTCGACCGAGGCGAATCCGCAGCGCTCGGCGATGCGCTCCAGGTTGAGCGGGCTGCTCTCGAGCAGCGCACGGGCCTGTGCCAGGCGTGCGTGCTGCAGCCAGCGCTTGGGCGTCATGCCGGTCGCTTCGTTGAAACGGCGCAGCAACGTGCGCTCGCTCATCAGGGCCTTGGCCGCCAGTTGGCGCAGGGTCAGTGGTTCGTGCAGGCGCTCGCGTGCCCAATCCAGCAGCGCCGCCAGGTCATGCCGTGGCATTCGGGCCACCGGCGCGGGAATGAACTGCGCCTGCCCACCGGCGCGCAGCGGCGCCATGACCAGGCGGCAGGCCACGGTGTTGGCGATCTGGGCACCGAAATCACGCTCGATCAGGTGCAGGCAGGCGTCGATGCCGGCCGCGCTGCCGGCCGAGGTGATGACCTGGCCGTCGTCCACGTAGAGCACGGCGGGGTCCACGGCAATGGCGGGGAAGCGTGCCGCCAGTTCCTCGCAGTAACGCCAGTGCGTGGTCGCGCGCTGGCCGTCGAGTAGCCCGGCAGCGGCCAGCACGAAGGCGCCGGAGCAGATGGACAGTAATCGGGCACCGCGTGCATGGGCGCGGCACAGGGCATCCAGCAGGGCCTGGGGTGGGCGCTCGGCACGGTTTCGCCACCCGGGGACGATGACGATCTGTGCCTCGTCCAGCGCCTCGAGGCCTGCATCCGTGGTGACGGTGAAACCGCCCATGGCACGCATCGGCCCAGGGTCGATTGCGACCACGCAATGCCGGTACCAAGCAACGTCGAACTCGGGCCGGGGCAGGGCGAAGAGTTCGATGGCGATGCCGAATTCGAAGGTACACAGGCCATCGTAGGCCAGGATGGCGACCAAGCCGGGCGTGTCGTGCATTTGGCGGGAAATCACCGGTGACTGTCGAGTTCGCCACTGTAGCGCACTCGACGGTCCGCCTACAGTGGCCCGACCCTCATCTTGCCAGGAGCGATGCCATGTCCAGCCTGATCACACACACGCCGCCAGCCTCCGCTGACGAGGCGTTCGCGCACTTCAGCGAACGCCTGCGCTTCGAGACCGATTGTTCGGACGTGTACCACAGCCAGCAGGCCGGTCAGGTCGACTTCGTGCTGCTCGATGTGCGCAACGCCGAGGCCTTTGCCGCCGGACACATTCCCGGCGCGCTGAACCTGCCGACCCGGACCCTGACGGTCGAGCGCCTGGCGGCATTTCCTGCCGGGACCGTGTTCGTCGTCTACTGCGCAGGGCCGCACTGCAATGGCGCCCACCGCGCCGCCGCACGCCTGGCCCAGCTCGGCCACGGAGTGAAGGAGATGCTTGGCGGCATCACGGGCTGGTGCGATGAAGGCTTCAGCCTGTCGACCGGACAGGCTGTGCCGCACGCGCCGACACCAGCGTCCTGCGCGTGCTGAACCTGAGGCCGCCTGTCACAACACCGTGAACCCATGAGTGCCATCGCGTTCCAGCTGGGCGACCAGGCCGAACTCCCAGTCCAGGTAGCCCTGCATCGCGTCGCGTGGATTGTCGGTCCCCTCGTAGGGGCGCCGGTAGCGGTCGCTGCGCGCCACCGCAAGGTAGCTTTCACCGCTCTGCACCGGGTGGCCTGCCGCAATCCAGGCAGCGGTGCCGCCGGTGAGGACGTGGACCGGTGTACGGGTCAGCGCCTGCAGGTCACAGGCGGCGAAGCGGGCCAGCAGGCTGCTGCCGCAGGTCAGCACGTAGCGTTCGGCCTGGGGCAGACGCTCCAGGGCCTCGCCCAGCTGGGCACGGATCACCCAGTAGGCGCCGGGGATATGGCGCTTGACGTAGTGGGCGCTGGTGGTGAAGTCCAGCACCACGGTGCCGGCCTCATGCTGCCAGCGGGCCAGTTGCTCGACGTCGATGCCATGGACCTCGGGCAGCGCAGGCAGGGGTGACTGCCAGTCGCCCTGCGCGCTGAAGTCCGCCGGGGTCAGGCCGTCGAGCACGGCGACCTGCCAGCCCATCTGCGCGAGCCATGAGGCGGTCATGTTGGCACGCACGCCGTCATCGTCCAGCAACACCAGACGCGCTCCACGCACGCTGGCGACGTGGTCGGTTTCCTGCACCAGCTGCCCGCCCGGTGTCGAGCGGCTGCCAGGCAAGTGGCCGGCGCTGTATTCCTCGGGGGTGCGGACATCGAACAGGTAAGTGGTACGGCCCGCTTCGGCCTGCCAGCGCGTCAGCCCGGCGCGGTCCAGGCGCAGGACACCGGCACGGTCGGCCACCGCACGGGCCTGCTGCGACGCCTGGGTGCGGGTGTGCGGGGTGACGTCGGCGAAGCGACGGTCCTGCCCATGGGCCAGTGCCTGGCCTGCCAGGGTCCAGCCGATGGTGCCGTTGCGCAGGGCCGCCACCGGGTTGGGAATGCCTGCGTTGACCAACGATTGGGCGCCGATGATGCTACGGGTGCGCCCGGCGCAGTTGACGATCACCTGGGTCGTCGGATTCGGTGCCAGTTCGGCCACGCGCAGCACCAGTTCGGCACCCGGCACGCTGATGCCGCCTGGGATGCTCATGGTCTGGTATTCGTCGAAGCGGCGGGCATCGAGCACCACCACGTCGGCCTTGTCGTCGAGCAGGGCCTGGACCTGTTCGGCCGCCAGGGACGGCGTATGGCGCACGCTTTCCACCAGCTCGCCGAAGGCTTTGCTCGGCACGTTGACGTCGCGGAACAGTTCGCCACCGGCGGCACGCCAGCCGTCCAGCCCGCCCTCGAGCACGGCGACATCGCTGTACCCCAGGGCGTGCAGGCGTTGCGTGGCGACGGTCGCGAGCCCCTCGCCGTCGTCGTAGACGGTGATGGCCGTGTCCCGCCGAGGGATGCGGGCATACGCCTCCAGATCCAGTCTCGACAACGGCAGGTTGGCGGCGAACAGGGGATGCGCCTGGGCGAACGGGTCTTCTTCACGCACGTCGATCAAGGCCAGTTCTTCCTGGGCCAGCAAGGCGCGGCGGATGTCGTGGTACTGCCGGGTAAGGGGAGCGGTCATGGGGCGAGGTTCTCGTTGGACAGGTCCCAGAGGTTGGGAAGGTGGGCGTTGGAGTAGCCGGAGATGAACGGTCTTTGACTGCCGTCGATGGCGTACACCGCACGCCGGACCGCGCCGATGTTGCCGCCGTAGACGTGGATGCTGATCGACACCTGGTCGGTGAAGGCATTGCTCACCTGATGGAGGTCGCCGATGCGCGGCGAGACCGCTTCGACCTGGCCGGGCAGCAGTCGTACCGCCGCGCCGTCGGGCACCAGTGCGCCCCGTTCATCACGCATGAAACCCTGCGACAGCTCCGCGCCGCGCAGCATGCCGATCAGCCCCCAGACCTGATGATCATGGATCGGCGTGCGCTGCCCGGGACCCCAGACGAAGCTCACCACCGAGAAACGCTGGCGCGAGTCGCAGTGCAGCAGGTACTGCCGGTAGCGCTCTGGATCGGGCAGGGCAAGGTCCTCGGGTAGCCAGTCATCATGGCCGACCAGGTTCGCCAGCAGGGCCTGGCCGCGGTCGAGCAGAACGGCTTCGTCGGGCTGCTCGTCGAGCAGGGTGGCCAGGTGATCGATGAAATGGCGCAAGCGCTGCAAGCGTGGAGGGTGGGTCATGGGGCGACTCGGCGTTCGAATGTGCCTGAACCGTAGCAAACTTCTTTCTATTCTATAAATGCAAAATAGCGCTAAGCT
The DNA here is from genome assembly GCF_013523125.1 of Pseudomonas entomophila. Lineage (GTDB taxonomy): Bacteria > Pseudomonadota > Gammaproteobacteria > Pseudomonadales > Pseudomonadaceae > Aquipseudomonas > Aquipseudomonas entomophila_B. The sequence goes on from NZ_JAAMQJ010000020.1 coordinate 12,379, forward strand.
AATATGATTTTTACGCATTTAAGGAGAGGGCTGAAAAACGCATTAGCTTATGCTCAATGTGCATTTCACAGCCTCCCTTCAGGGCTTTAAATTATTAAAAGATCCTTGATGATTCTTTATCGCTATATGAACCCTCGATGAGACCGCACGCGCGGATCGTCCTCATGGCCCCCTGCAGGGCTTCAGGAGACGACCGTGCGCTACCTCAAACAGTTGGCCGCCACCGTGCTGGCCACCACCTTCAGCCTCGCCGCTGCCGGCCAGACCCTGGTCGTCGGTGATCAAAGCTACAACGCCCGCGCCGTGATGGAAGCGGCGGGGGTGCTCGATGATGTGCCGTACACCCTGGACTGGAAGCAATTCACCGCAGGTTCTCCCGTGGCCGAAGCGCTCAACGTCGGCAGCCTCGACATCGGCCTGCTGGGCGATGCGCCTCCATTGTTCCTGGGAGCGCTCGGCGCGCCGATCAAGGTGATCGCGGTGAGTCGCCAGAACCTCGGAGGGGTGGCCATCCTGGTGCGCAAGGACTCATCGATCCACAGCCTGCAAGACCTGCGCGGCAAGCGTGCGGCGATCTGGAAAGGTTCGTGGAGCCAGCAGCTGTTGTTCAGCGCCCTGGACAAGGCCGGTGTCCCGCGCGATGCCCTCGAGCTGCGCTACCTCAGCGCACTGGACGCTTCCCATGCCTTGGACGGTGGCTCGGTGGACGTGATCGCCATTTGGGAGCCCTACGTCACCCAACAGGAACGCCAGGGCGCCCGTGTACTGGCGACCGCCGAGGGCGTGATCCCGGCGCAGAGCTTCGTGGTGGCCAACCAGAAGGCCGTCGAGCAGAAACGCGCGCAGATCAGTGACTTTCTCCAGCGGCTGAAGAAGGCCCGCGACTGGACCCTGAGCGACCCAGCCCACACCGAGGCCTATGCCGATGCCTGGGCCAAGCGCACCCGTGCCGACCGCGACATCGCCCGCGCCTGGTTCGCCCGTGCGCGCACCGACCTGGCGCCGCTGACGCCTCAGGTGATCGTCGATGCGCAGAAGACCGTGGACTTCTTCGCCGGGCTCGGGCTGATCAAGGCCTACCCGGCAAAGACCCTGTTCGACACCTCCTTCGGCACGGCCCTCGGCCAAACCGACCGCCAACCCTGAGCCCACGACCTCGACGTCAAGGAGACCTTTGATGCGCACACGACAGATCAAACTCGGCGCCCTGACCATGGGCTGCGGCGGCCCCGGCCGGCACAACCTGTGGCTCGACCCCGCGCTGCCGGCCGACGCCAGCGTCAACATCGACTGGTACATCGACATCGCCCAGCAGGCCGAGCGGGCGCTGTTCGACCTGATGTTCATCGTCGACAGCCAGTTCATCACGCCGGGCTCGCCGTCGCATTACCTCAACCGCCTGGAGCCGCTGACCCTGCTCTCGGCCCTGGTCGTCAGCACTCGGCGCCTGGGCCTGGTCGGGACCCTCACCACCTCCTACAACGCACCGTTCAACGTCGCGCGCCGGCTGGCCTCGCTGGACCTGATCAGCAAGGGCCGCGCCGGCTGGAGCGTGGTCACCAGTGGCGACGCCGGTACCGCCGGCAACTACGGGCTGGACGAGCACTACGACTACGACACCCGTTACGCCCGTGCCGAGGAACACGTGAAGGTGGTGCAGGCGCTGTGGCACTCCTACGAGGACGACGCCTTCCCGCGCGACCGGGCCAGTGGCCGCTTCCTCGACCCGACCAAGCTCCACGCGTTGCACCACAAGGGCGAGCACTTCTCGGTGACCGGCCCGTTGAACATCCAGCGCTCGCCCCAGGGGCAGCCGGTGATCTTCCAGGCGGGTGATTCCGAGCAGGGCCGCGACCTCGGTGCGGCCACGGCCGACGTGGTGTTCACCCATGCGGCAAGCCTCGAACAGGGGCAGGCGTTCTACCGCGACATCAAGGGGCGTGCCGCGCGGCTGGGGCGCGACCCGGAGCAGTTGCTGGTGTTGCCGGGGGCGGAGATCTACGTCGGTGACGACGATGACCAGGCACGGGAGATCGAGCGCCACTACCATCAGGCCGACCACAGTTTCGAGCTGGCGTTGAAGGAGTTCGGGCGCAATTTCGGCTGGCATGATTTCAGCCAGTACGACCTGGATGCGCCGTTTCCGCAAGAAAGCCTCGAATCGGCACGCAGCAGCTTCTTCACCAATGCCAAGCGCATTGCCGACCAGGCCCGGGACAAGGGTTTCAGCCTGCGCCAGGCCGTCGAATTCGGGCGTCAGTTGCGACCCGGGGCGTTCGTCGGATCGGCTGACACCGTGGCGGCCAAGATGGCCGAGTGGTTCGAAGCGAGGGCCCTGGACGGGTTCAACATCTACATCGGTCACCCGGAGCAGTTCCGCCGCTTCACCGAGCAGGTGGTGCCGTTGCTGCAAGAGCGCGGGCTGTACCGTACGGCCTATGAAGGCACGACCTTGCGCGAAAGCCTGGGGTTGGCGATTCCGACGTTCCAGCGTGCTACCGTCTAAATTGTTTTGCAGGTCTGGCAGGCCGGCGCAACCTGTCGTAGGCGCGATTGCCCGCGATGCACGCGGTGCCGGATCGGACGCCATCGCGGGCAAGCCCGCTCCCACAGACTGCTTGCGCAGCCATGCATACACCGGCAGGCTGCAGAGATCTGAGTGTGGGAGCTGGCTTGCCAGCGATAGGGCCCTGTCAGGCGCCGTCTGCATCGCGGGCAAGCCTCCCACAGACTGCTTGCGCAGCCATGCATACACCGACAGGCTGCAGAGATCTGAGTGTGGGAGCTGGCTTGCCAGCGATAGGGCCCTGTCAGGCGCCGTCTGCATCGCGGGCAAGCCTACCTATCAGCCCATGAGACCGCCTCCTTCAGCCCAGTGACTCACACCGTTCAGAAGTCATACGCCAGTTTCGTGTACCAATACCCACCTCCTGGATGAAGCGGCGAGTTGCCATAGGCTGCCTGGTTGCCGTTGGGGTTGTACACGCCGTGCTTGTCCGGGCGCACGTCGAACAGGTTGGTCCCCCCCAGACTCACGGTCAGGCTGTCGAACAGCAGATAGGACAGGTCCAGATCGGTGATCCACTTGGCGCCGAAGCGGCGGTCCTGGGCCGGGTTCTGCTGCCAGGTCTCGACCTTGCCGTAGCGGGTCGCCTGCAAGGTGCCCGTGAAGTTGCCGAGCGTCCATTGCCCGCCCAGCACCCATTTGGTCTGGGGCAGGGCTGCCACCAGGTCGCCCTCTCGACCATGGCCCACCACCTGCAGACCGGCATCGGCCAACCCCTGGGGCGTGCTGCGTGTGCCACGCACGGTGGTCTTGTTCCAGTTGAAGCCCAGTATCCAGCGCACCTCGCCGAACGCACCGAACGTGCTGGTGTGGTCGCCTACCAGGTCGAGTCCGCGGGTGCGCGTGTCGAAGGCATTGGTGTAGTAGTTGATCCAGGTCGCGCGGGCCAGCCCCAACCCAGCGAGCACATCGCCCACCGCGCCGCTGCCCCCGCGTCGGTCATAGAGGTTCTCGGTCAGCAGGATACGATCATCGATGTCGATCACATAGGCGTCGAGGGTCACGCTGGTGCGCCGGGCCGGCTGCCAGGTCAGGCCCAGGCCGGCATTGCGCGATTTCTCCGGGTCCAGGGTATCGCCGCCGAACGCCTGCGCGGCGGCGCTGCCCGGGGCCACGGTGCGGCGCAGGGCCGGCACCACGTTGCCGTTGGCGTCCAGCGCGGTGCGGTTGTCGCTGACGGTATAACCGGTCTGGGTCAGCGACGGCGCGCGCAGGCCGCTGCCCAGCGTGCCGCGCACGGCGACGGTGTCGGTCAAGGCATAGCGTGAGTTGAGCTTGAAGCTGGCGGCGCGCCCGGTGTCGTCGCCGTAATGCTCCAATCGCGCGGCACCGCCCAGGTACCAGCGTGGCGTCAGGTCCAGGCCCAACCCGACATACGCGGCGTAGACGTTGCGCTGCACATCGGCTTCGTCTTCGGGGCGGATCGTCAAGGCTGCCTGGGCACCGACTGCGGTCTGGCCGTTGGCCAAGGCGTATAACGGGTTGGGACGGCCATCGGCCAGCGTCGCCGGGTAGGTGTAGGGGCCGATGCCATAGGCGATGGGGTCACCGGCAAAGGTGCGAAAACGCTCCCAGCGGTGCTCCAGGCCCGCCGAGACATGGGTCGGCACCGCCAGGCCGAACAGACCGTCGAAGGTGCGGCGCAGGTCGAGGTTGTTCACCCACTGGTCGAATTGCAAGGTGGCCAGGTCGTCGAACGAGGTCGGCGATGCCGGCCCGTAGGTGGGGTTGAGGGTCAGGTCACTGGACTGCTGGTTCTTGTTGCGTCCGTAGCTGGTGGACAGGTCCCAGTCCCAGCGATCGGCCGCCCCCCGGGCCCCGAGCAGCCATTGGTAATCGGTGTCCTTGAGGTTGTTGAGCGGATAGTAGCCGTCGGGGAACACCTCGGGGATCGAGGCGTTGCTGTTGGGCAGGCGGTAGTTGTTGTAGGCCTCGAGCTTTCGCTCGGCATAGGTGGCGAACGAGTACAGACTCAGGTCGTCGCTCAGCGGCAGTTCGGCGTTGTAGCCCAGGTTGAACGCTCGCAGGTCCGGGTCGCCGTTCTTGACTGCACGGTGGTCCCAGGCGGCCTGGCGATCGTCTTCGAAGTAGGCGCGATAGCCGGGGTCGGCCTTGTCGATCCAGTTCGCGGCGCCACGCTTGCGCGCCTCGCCCGAGAGGTGCAGGAAGCCGCCGTCGCCGAGGGCGAAGCCCTGGTCACCGGCCAGTTTCAGGGTCTCGCCCTGGCCGCTGTAGAGCTGGCCATAGCTGCTTTCGTAATGGCCGCCGGTGTCAGCGTCCTTGAGGATGACGTTGATCACCCCGGCCACGGCATCGGCACCGTACTGCGCAGCGGCGCTGTCCTTGAGCACCTCGATGTGCGAGACCGCACTGACCGGAATCATGTCGATGTCGACCGCGTTGGCGCCGCTGTTGTCGGTGGAGCCGCTGGCCGGCAGGGCGCTGTTGTGGCGACGCTTGCCGTTGACCAGCACCAGGGTGTAGGCCGGCCCCAGGCTGCGATTGCTCAGCGGCCGCACGCCGGACTGGAAACCGGCGATGTTGGTGCCGAAGTTGAACGACGGCAGCAGCTTGGCGATGGCCTCGGACAATTCGGCACGGCCGGCGCGCAGCAGTTGCTCGTTGCTGATCACGTCGATCGGGGTCGGGCTGTCGACCACCGTGCGTTGGCTGGCCCGTGCACCGGTGCTGCTGGAGGTCACCGTGATCGTTTCCAGGCGCGGTTCTGCAGGTAAGGGCGCCGCGTTGGCCATGGGGGGCAACAGGCAGGCCAGGGGCAGGGCGATGAAAGGGATTCTAGACATCATGTCCTCGAAGCGTACGTGCGCGTAGGGGCACCTGGCCGGGTAGGCCACGTGGTGGGGGTTCGAAAAAGTGTCGAAGATGGCCCAGGCATCATTCGCTTTGCCTGGGCACCCCTGTCCGCCCAGTACGCCGGGTCGTCGTTCAAGGGCTGCGATGCAGCCCATCGCGGGCAAACCCGCACAGGTGCCGAGGCTGCCTGTGCGGGCGCAGCATCGAAACCAATCCTTCAGAAAGGACAGGAACCTCTTCCCGCTTCAGCCCATGCCTTACCTCGCTCTTGCAGACGGGCATGGCCTGCTGTGGGAGAGCTAATCCATACCTCACCCCGGTGGTGCAGACGGCATGGCCCCCTGTGGGGGCTTGCCCGCGATAGCGCCCGTGCAGGCGCTCCAATGCGAAGGGCGTCAGGCCACCGCCGCCTGCTCGCGCCGCAGTGTGTTGCGGTTGGTCGGCACGCTCAGGCCGAAGCTGTCGCGCAGGGTCTGGCCGGTGTACTCGCTGCGCATCAAGCCGCGCGCCTGCAGCAAGGGGACCACCAGCTCCGTGAAGTACTGCAGCCCATCGGGCAGCAGCGAGTTGATGATGAAGCCATCGGCGGCCCCGTCCTCGAACCAGTCCTGCAGCGCATTGGCGACCTGCTCGGGCGTGCCGGTGAAGTCCCGGCGCGGGCGCGAGAAGCGCAGCGCCAGTTCGCGCAGGCTCAGGCCTTCGTCGCGGGCCAGTTGCTTGAGCTGATCGGACGTCCCCTTGTGGCTGTTGTCGCCCAGCGTGCCCAGGTCGGGGAACGGGGCATCCAGGTCGTGCTGGCTGAAGTCGTAGTCATTGAAAGGTCGGCCCAGGGCGACCAGGGCATCCTCGATGCTCACCAGCTCGACCGCCTGTTGATAGCGGCGCTCGACCTCGGCCTCGTCCCGGCCGACGATGGGACGGATGCCCGGCAGGATGAACAGCTGGTCCGGGTCCCGGCCATGGGCGGCGGCGCGCTGTTTCAGGTCGCGGTAGTAGGCACGGGCATCGCTGAACGACTCCGGGTTGACGAAGATCGCGTCAGCGTTCTGGGCCGCGAAGGTACGCCCGTCCTCCGACACGCCGGCCTGGAAGATCAGCGGCTGACCCTGGGGCGAGCGCTGGATGTTCAGCGGCCCCTTGACCTTGAAGAACTCGCCCTGGTGGCCCAGGGTGTGCAGCTTGGCCGGGTCGAAGAACTCGCCGGTCTGCTTGTCGCGGGTGAAGGCGTCGTCCTCCCACGAATCCCACAGGCCCTGGACCACCTCGACATGCTCGCGGGCGATGCGATAGCGCACGGCATGGGGCGGGTGCTCGGCCTTGCCGAAGTTGTCGGCCGTGCCCGAGAGCCAGGAGGTGACCACGTTCCAGCCGGCACGGCCGCCGCTGATCAGGTCCAGCGAGGCGAACTGGCGGGCGACCTGGAAGGGCTCGCTGTAGCTGACCGTGACCGTCGCCACCAGGCCGATGTGAGACGTGACCGCCGCCAGCGCCGACAGGATCGTCAACGGCTCGAAGCGATTGAGGTAGTGCGGGCTGGAACGCGCATGGATGTGCAGGCTGTCGGCGATGAAGGCGAAGTCGAACTTGGCCCCTTCGGCCAACAGTGCCTGCTGCTTGTAGAAGCCGAAGTTCACACTGGCATCGGCCAGCGCCTCTGGGTGACGCCATTCGCCCCAGCCGTGGCCGACTCCATGGATCATCGCGCCCAGGTGGATCTGTCGTTTACTCATGCTCGGTCTCTCCTGATGATGAGCGTGTCGGTGTGCGCCGCCGTGAAGGGCCGCGCGTCTTTCGTCAAATCGCCACGGCAGCACGCGCCGTGAATGCCCGGGTATCGCCGCGATCAGTTCGCGCGTGTAGGTGCTGTTCGGCTGACTGAGCACCTGCAGCGCCGGCCCTTGCTCGACCACCTGGCCACGGCGCAGCACCACCATCTGGTCGGCCATGCTCGCCACCACCGCCAGGTCGTGGGAGACCAGCACGTACGCCATGCCCAGGGTGTGTTGCAGGGTTTCCAGCAAGGCGAGGATCTGCGCCTGCACCGACACGTCCAGGGCACTGACCGGCTCGTCGAGCAGCAATACATCGGGCTCCAATGCCAGGGCCCGGGCGATCGCCACCCGCTGACGCTGGCCGCCCGACAACTCGTGCGGCAGTCGGTCGAGCAGGTGCACGGGCAGTTGCACCTGGGTAATCAGTGTCTGGGCCCGATGCACCAGGGCCTGGCCCTTGAGCAGGCCGAACGCGACCAGCGGCTCGACGATGCTGTCGAATACGGTGAAGCGCGGATCGAGCGCGGCGAACGGGTTCTGCTGGACCAGCTGGATGCGCCGGCGCAGGGGCTGCAACTGTCGCCAGCTGCGGGTGCCGACATCGACGCCGGCAAACGTCACCTGGCCCTGGCTGGGCGTCTCCAGGCCCAGGGCCAGACGCAGCGCCGTGCTCTTGCCTGACCCCGATTCACCGACGAGGGCCACGGTCTGCCCGGCGTGCACCACCAGACTCAGGTCATGCAGGGCCGTGAAGGGCTCGGCCCGGCCTGGCACGGCGAAGCGCTTGCCGACCGCCTGCAGATGCAGTAGCGGTGCTGCCTGGCCAGTCGGCGCGCCTGGCCGGCGGCGCGGCACGAAAGCCGGGGCTGCCGCGAGCAGGTCGCGTGTGTAAGGCTGCCGGCTGCCCCAGAGGATCTGCCGCGGCGTGGCCTGTTCGATCAGTTGGCCATGCCTCATCACCAGCAGGCGGTCAGCGCGGTCGCAGGCCATGCCCAGGTCATGGGTGATGATCAGCAGCGAGAGGCCGCGCTCGGCCACCAGCGCTTGCAGGTGATCGAGGACGCGCCGCTGTACGGTCACGTCCAGCGCGCTGGTGGGCTCGTCGGCGATCAGCACCTTGGGCTCGCCCGCCAAGGCGATGGCGATCAGCACGCGTTGGCGCATGCCGCCGGACAGCTCATGGGGGTACTGGCGTGCACGCAGTGCCGGGTCGTCGAGACCGACCTGGGCCAGCAACCCCTGCACCTCGACCTGGAGCCCGGCGAAGCGTCGGCCGCGGGCCAGCACCAGGGCCTCGGCGATCTGCTGACCGATACGCAGCGTCGGGTTGAGGCTGACCATCGGATCCTGCGGTACCAGGCCCAGGGTCCGTCCGCGCACCTGGCGGCGTGACCGTTCGGTGGCCTGAGCCATGTCGGTCCCTTCGACCCACAGCTCACCGTGGTCGATGCGGGCAGCGTCCGGCAACAGCCCGAGCAGGGCGTGCGCCAAGGTCGATTTGCCCGAGCCGGACTCGCCGACGATGGCCAGGGTCTCACCCCGCGCCAGGCTGAACGACAACCCGCGCACGGCTTGAGTGCGTGCCCCGGCGGCGGTGTAGCTGATGCTCAGGTCGCGCACGTCGATCACAGGGGAAGGGGTCATCGAGCAGGCTCCTCGGCGCTGCGCGCCAGGTGATTGAGGCTGAACACCACGGCCACCAGGAACAGCCCCGGCAACAGGGAGACCCACGGGGCCGTGATCAGGAAATGACGGCCGTTGGCGATCAGCGTGCCCCATTCCGCCGCAGGGGGTGCGGCGCCGAAGCCCAGGAAGCTCAGCCCGGCGGCAGCGAGGATGGCCGCGCCGACATCCAGGGTGGCGAGCACGGCCACCGGCCCCCAGGCGTTGGGCAGGACGTGGCGCAGCAGCGTGCGCGTCCAGCTGGCGCCGCCCAAGCGTGCGGCCTCGACGTAAGGCAGGGTCTTGACGCGCAGCACCTCGGCGCGGGTGGTGCGGGCAAAGCCTGGGATCAGGCCTATCCCCACGGCGACCGCCACCGGCCCCGTGCCAAAGCCGATCGCGGTGACGATGGCCAGGGCCAGCAGCAGGCCGGGCAGGGCCAGCAGCACGTCGACCAGGCGCATCAGCAGCGCGTCCACTCGGCCACCGGCAAAGCCGGCCAGCACCCCCAGGCTCAGGCCGCCGGCCAGGGCGATGGCCACGGCCAGCAGCGCGGCCAGCATCGACAGGCGCGCGCCGTAGACCACGCGGGTGTACAGGTCACGGCCCAGTTCGTCGGTGCCGAACCAGTGGGCCAGGCTCGGCGCGCTCAGCTTGTCGGCCGGCGAGGTGGCATAGGGGTCGAAGCCGGTCAGCAGCGACGGCGCCAGCGCCGCGAGCAGGGCGAACGCCAGGATCAGCAGCGCCAGGCTGAAACCCGGCCGGCGTAGCAACGGAACCAGCCGTTGCTGCCAGCGTTGCCGACGCGAGCGCGGCGTCCAGCCCGTGGCGGCGCGCGCCGGGTCATAGGTGGCCGAGGCACTGAGGGTAGGCAATGGCATATCGACGATCATCTCAGGTCACCTTGGTCATGTGGGTGATGCGGGGGTCGAGGCGGGGGTAGAGCAGGTCGACCAGCAGGTTCACCGCCACGAAGGCGGCGGCGGCGACCGCGACGATCGCCAGCACCACGGGAATGTCCTGGCGCAGCACGGCCTCCTGGGCCAGACGGCCGACGCCGTTGCGTGAGTAGATGGTCTCGACCAGCACGGCGCCGGATACCGTGTTGCCCACCTGCAAGCCGATCAGGGTCAACAGCGGCAGGGCAGCATTGCGCAGGCCGTGGCGCGCCTGCACCTGGGCCCGGCTCAGGCCCTTGGCGAAGGCGGTGGTGATGTAGGGCGCCTGCCAGACGTCCTGGAAACCCCGTTGCAGCACCTGGGCGTACAGCGCGGCACTCGGAATCGCGAGGGTGATTGCGGGCAGCACCAGGTTGTCGAGGCCCTGGCTGCCGGTGGCCGGGAACCAGCCCAAGGCGAAGGCGAAGACCTGGATCAACAGCAACCCGACCCAGAACACCGGCACGGAAAACCCCAGGGCCGGCAGGCGCGTCAGGGCGACCTTCAAGGGCCGCCACTGCACGTAGGCGATCAGGCAGGCCAGGCCGACCCCGGCCAGCAAGGACAGGACGATGGCGGCACCCGCCAGGGCCAGGGTCTGCGGCAGGCGCTCGGCCAACAGCGCGGTGACCGGTCGCCCCAGCGACAGCGATTGCCCCAGGTCACCGTGCAAGGCTCGCCAGAGCAGGTCGGCGTACTGCTCGAACAGCCCTTTGTCCAGCCCGTAGTAGGCCCGTGCCTTGGCCAGGTCTTCGGGCGACAGGCCGTCGGCTTCCAGGCCCGAGGCACTGAGCATGATCGCCAGGGTGTCGCCGGGCAGCAGGTAAAGGATGAAGTAGGTGATGGTGTAGGCCCCCCACAGCACCAGCAGGGCCTGACCGACGCGACCGGCCAAATAGCGCTTCATGGCTGCTCGACCTGGATGTCGCCGAGCAGGGCGAAGCCTTCGGCCGTCCAGCGGAAGTCCTTGACCCGTGGCGCGGTGGCGGCCTGCCAGACCCGCTCGTACAGCGGGAAGGCAGAGGCCTCGTCGATCAGCAGGTCCTGCAACTGGCTGTAGGCCTGGGCTCGCTGGGGGTCGGCGGTGGCGGTCAGGCCGTCGTCGAACAGCGCCTGAGCCTTGGGCAGCACATCAGGGGTGTAGGCATTGGTGGCCAGCGTGGCGCTGTTGGCCGCGCGCGGGTCGAGGATGGTCTGCAGGATGATCGGGTCGGCGCGGGTCATGTAGGTGGAGGTCAGGTCATAGTTGCCCGAGGCATTGCCGGCCACCCATTCGGCACGGGTCAGCACGTTGAGTTTGAGGTCGATGCCGACCTGGCGCAGTTGGTCCTGCACCAGCACGTCGCCGGCGCTTTCGGCCGGGGTCAGGTTGTAACGCAGGGTCAGACGCTGGCCGTTCTTGTGCCGATAGCCGTCTTCGCCCTTGTGCCAGCCGGCCGCCTCGAGCAGCTGCTCGGCACCCCGGGGGTCGTAGGCCAATCTGTCGCGCTGCGGCTTGAAGTAGGGCGTGGTGGTGTCGTACACGCCGCTGACCACCGGGAACTGGTCATTGAACACGGTGTGCGCATAGCTCGTGCGGTCGATGGCCTTTTGCAGCGCCAGGCGTACCTGACGGTCGGCCAACAGACGCTGGCCACGGGTGTTGGGGTAGAGGTTCAGGGCCGGGCCGGGCAGCGAACGGCTCTGCAGCGTCGCACCCTTGGATTGCAGGAGCTGCACATCGACCTCCGAGAACGGATTGCGCGGCCAGAGGATGTCGGCCTTGCCTTGCAGGAACAGACCATTGCGCACGCTTTCCTCGGGGATGTAGCGGATCTCCACGGCATCCAGGTGCGCCGCGCCACGGTTGTGCACGTTGGCCGACGGCCAGGCGTAGTCGTCACGCCTGACCAGGCGCGCACCGACTTCCGGGGTGTAGTGCTCGAGGACGAACGGCCCGGTGCCGATGATCCGGCCCAACGATCGCTCCTGGGCCGTCAATGCGTAGCTGGCCGGGGCGAGGATCGCCAGGTTGGTGGTGGAGGTGGCCTGCAGGAAGCCGGCATTGGGCGTGGCCAGGACCAGGCGCACGGTGAACGCATCGACCACGTCGGCATGGTCGTAGCCGGCCAGGTAGGTCGCGCCGAAGGTCGCGGGCAGCTGGGTGGCGAAGGCCTTGTTGCTGTCGAAGGCGGTCTTCACGGCCTGGGCATCGAAGCGTTCGCCATTGCTGAAGGTGACGTCCTGGCGCAGGTGGAAGGTGTAGCGCAAGCCATCGTCGCTGACCTCCCAGCGCGCTGCCAGCCAGGGGATGATGCGCCCGGTCTGCGGATCCTGGTCGGTGAGGGACTCGGCGACGTTGCGCAACAGCACGCGGTGCTCGAGCCAGTACACCTGGAACGGGTCGAGGCTGACCAGGGTGGTGTTGTCACCCCAGAAGGCGATGTTGAGCGTGTTGCTGGCCGCGTGGTCGTCGGCCGGCGAGCAGGCGGTCAGCGCCCAGGCCAGGGCCCCGAGCGCGAACAGGCGGTGCAGTGTGGGCATGTCAGTATCCTTCCAGAGCAATGAGCGTGAGTGCTGGCACCGATCGCTTCATCGGTAAGTCCGTCTTGGGGTGGCGGGGATGCAACGGTTCTTTGTGCTTCAGCTCGGCGGGCAGCGTCTTTTCGAGGGCTGCATGGCAGCCCATCGCGGGCAAGCCCCCCCACAAGTTGACCCCACGGCCGATGGGCCAGAAAACGCCGCCGCTCTGGTGTGGGAGCGGGCTTGCCCGCGAAGCGATCGCCCAGGCGGCTTTGGTGACGTCAGCCCTGGTAATCACGCCCTTCGCGGTCCAGCTGGCGGATCAGCGCCGCCCAGTGCCGCTGGATGCCTTCCCCCTTGCCATCGGAAAACCGCTTCGACTGTTCATGCACCTTGGCGATGGCGGCGGGCGAGGCGTGCAGCAGTTGATCGGTGCCGCCGGCCTGGGCCGCGATCTGGATGTTGCAGGCTCGTTCCAGGCCGTGCAGTTCACGAAAGGCATGCTCCACGCTGATGCCGCCGGCGAGTAGCCCGTGGTTGCGCAGAATCAGCAGGTTGCGCTGGCCCAGGTTGGCGACCAGCCGCTGCTGCTCGTCCAGGTCCAGGGCGACGCCTTCGTAGTCGTGGTAGGCCACTCGACTGTAGTAGGCCAGGGCATGCTGGGAGATCGGCAGCAGCCCCTGGCGCTGGGCAGAAACGGCCGCACCATCGCGGGTGTGGGTGTGCAGCACGGCTTCGAGGTCCGGGCGGGCGCGGTGGATGGCACTGTGGATCACGTAGCCGGCCTGGTTGATGCCCAGCCCCAGTGGGTCGTCGATGATCGTGCCATCGACGTCGACCTTGACCAGGTTCGACGCGGTGATCTCGTCGAACAGCAGGCCGAAGGCGTTGATCAGAAAGTGCTCGTGCGGCCCCGGCACTCGGGCCGAAAAGTGCGTGTAGATGTGGTCGGTCCAGCGAAACAGCGCGGCCAGGCGATAGGCAGCCGCCAGCTTGACCCGCACCGCCCATTCCTCAGGACTGACCCGGTCGCGAACGCTGGGGGACTCGGCAGTGACGGCAGACAATGAACTCATGGGGATACGCTCCAGGGATCGGTGGCTGCGCAGGTGATCGACCGGCAGGGTCGACGGCGTCCTTGCAGCCTGGAAATGAAAAGAAGAAAGGCCTGCGGCTTGCGCCTTGGCACCTGCGTCGAGTGTGGCGTTCATGCACCTGCCTCCTTGAAGGCCGCCTGCCCCACGTGAGCGAACACCACATCGTCCTGCGGCGTATGGATGCGGCTGCACAGCACGTCGCGGTAATGCCGCTCCAGGGGATTGCGCCGGGACAGCCCAGGGTTGCCCGCCGCTTCGACGGCCAGTTCCACGGCCTGGATGGCATGGGCGCTGACCAGGTGCTTGAGCTGCCCAGCGTGGGGCGACGCGACCTGCCCGGAGGCGGCGGCATCGAGCAAGGTCTGGTTGGCGAACAGCAAGGTATCGATGCGGCCGAGCACCGCTTGAAACCGCGGCAGGCTCGCCAGCGGTGCGCCCAGGTTGGACGGCGCGCGGCTCTTGAGAAAATGCACCAGCCAGTCGCGGGCAGCACGGGCCACGCCGTCGTACACCGTCGGCAGCAACACGGCCATCCACACCAGGCCTTCGGCGTCGAGTTCGGCTCGTGGCGCACTGGCAGGGCTGACGGTCACGGCGTGCTCGAGCGGAATCAGCACGTCGTCGAAGCGCACGTCGTGGCTGCAGGTGGCGCGCATGCCCAGGTGGTCCCAGTCCTCGACAATGGTGATGCCGGGGGTGTCGCGGTGCACCAGAAAGCCGCCGACCAATGGATCGGCGTCGTCGCTGCGGGCCCAGACCAGCAACCACGTCAGGCCATGGCTGCCAGTGGAGTAGAGCTTGCGACCGTCCAGGCGCCAGCCCTCGGCCGTGCGCCGTGCCACCGTGGCAGGCAGACCACCCCGCGTTGGCGTACCCAGGTCGGGTTCGACGCGCAGGGCATTGATCAGGGCGCCGTGCTGCACGGCGTCGCGGGCCACGCGGTGACGCAGGTGCTCGGGCCAGCGCGCTTCATCCAGCAGGCGAACGTGTTGCAGGTACTGCATCACCACGATCAGGGCCGTAGCCGGATCGCCCTTGGCGATCGCACCGATTACCCGCCGAGCACTGGCGAGGTCTGCGCCGCTCCCGCCCAGCGCGCGGGGCACGGTGAACGCGAGCAGACCGTGCTGATGCAACAGGTCGATGTTGTCCTGCGGGAAGCACGCCGTGCGATCGTAACGTTCGGCATTGGCGGCAAGGGCCTGCGTCAGCTCGGCAAGGGTGCTGTCGGCGGGGTGGCTCATGGGTTTCATCCCTGAATGACGGTGTCTTGCTAAGACCGTATTCGTATGGATGAAGCCTGTAAAAGTCTTTTTAGTTCTATGCTAATTATTTGTTTTGGGAATTTAAAAATTCAGTGGTTATGCGTAATCCGCATCTAACGTTCAGCGCTTCGAAACGTGCCGTACCCCGTTTGCCGGACGGCGCGACTGGCGATCGGCGGCTCATCCCGCCAGCTTGTGCCCGGCGATCTTGCCGAACAGCTCCACGGGCTCCTGCAGGTTGCCGAGGTAGCGCGGATGGAACAGCCACAGGTCCACCTGTGGCTTGAAGTCGCTGACATTGAGCACGTCCAGCGCCTCGCGGTGGCGGCTGGCCTGAAGCAAAGGTTCAGGCACCAGCCCCAACCCTTGTCCATTGGCCACCAACCCGAGCTGCAGCTCGGTGCCGAAGGTCTCCAGGTTGATCGACAGGCGTAGCCCTTGCTCGCTCAACGCCCGTTGCAAACCGGCCCGGAAGCCGCATCCATCGGGGTTGAGCACCCAGCCGCGGACGTAGCAGTCCTTGAGCGTCTGGGTACGCTTGGCGCTGCCTTTGGCAGCCACCACCTTCAGCGGCATCCGCCCCAGCGACTGGCTGGCGATGCCCTCGGGGAAGATCTTGCCCGCCGGGAACAGGGCCGCGGCGGCATCCAGTTCGCCGTTTTCCATGCGCGTGATGAGGCTGCTGCCCCAGCCACTGCTGACCTGGGTCCGCAGGGGCGGGTAGGCCTCGCGGATCTGCGCCAGGGCATCGAGCAGCACCACGTCGCCCAAGGTCTGGGGCACGCCCAGGCGCAGGGTGCCCGACGGCGCGCCTTCGTGGGCCACCAGCTCGCGCAGCGCGTCGATCTCGCGCAGGATGGCCTTGCATTGCTCGTACACCCGCAGCCCCATGGGGGTGGGTTTGAGCGGTTTGGTGTGGCGGTCGAGCAGGGTGGTGCCCAGGTCCTGCTCGAAGTTCTGCACCCGCCGGGTGATGGCCGGTTGCGTCAGTTGCAGGGCTTCGGCGGCCAGGTTGGTGGACTGGCAACGGATGACCGCCACGAAGGCGTCCATATCATCGATTTTCATCAGCGGTGCTCACAGGTCGGACGGGGACACGAGGCACGGGCCTCATCGCAGCCAGGAGTCTATCGGATAAAAACGCATATTAGGTTATTCCTAAAATCAATTTAATTTATCAGATAGATCCCGTTAGAGTCACTCGGCCAGGGCTGCATGACGCAGCCTGTCCAGACACCGAGGAACGCCATGTCCATCCGATCGACGCTGCTCACCCTGGCAGCGGCCGTGCTGCTGGCCAGCCAGGCCGCTGCTGCCGAGCGCCTGACCCTGCGCATCGGCGACCAGAAGGGCAACATGCGCGCCCAACTGGAAGCGGCCGACGCCTTGCGCGACCTGCCGTACGACATTCGCTGGGCCGAGTTTCCCGCCGCCGCGCCCCTGGCCGAAGCGCTCAACGCGGGCGCCATCGACGCCGGCATCATCGGCGATGCGCCGCTGCTGTTCGTGCTGGCCTCAGGCGCGCCGGTCAAGGCCATCGCCGTGGACACCTCCGACCCCTATGGCACGGCCGTGCTGGTACGCCCCGATGCGCCCCTGCACAGCGCGGCGGACCTCAAGGGCAAGCGTATCGCCACTGGCCGTGGCTCGATCGGCCATCACCTGGCGCTCAAGGCACTGGACCAGGCTGGGTTGAACGAGCAGGACGTGGCGTTCCGCTTCCTGGGGCCGGTGGATGCCAAGATCGCGCTGGCCAACGGCTCGGTGGACGCCTGGGCGACCTGGGAGCCGTACACCGCCCTGGCCGAGCTGAGTGGCCAGGGCAGGGTGCTGGTCAACGGGCGCGGCCTGTCCAGCGGTAACAGCTTCCTGGCCGCGACCGATGAGGCCCTGGGCGATACCGAGCGTCGCGCTGCCCTGCAGGACTACCTCACGCGCCTGGCAGGCGCACAGGTCTGGGCCAACCAGCACCTGGACAGCTATTCCAAGACTCTGGCCGCGATCATTGGCTTCCCCGAGGACGCCGCGCGTCTGCAGTTCGAACGGCGCCACCTGCGCTGGCAGGCGATCGACGCCAAGACCGTGGCCGAGCAACAGGCCACGGCCGATTTCTACCATGCCCATCGCCTGATGAACGCGCGTCTCGACGTGACGCCCACGTTCGCTCAAGGCTTCGTGGTGCCGAACGACCCGCAGCTGGCGACGCAACCCTGAACCTGGAGACCCTCCCATGACCCTTTCCCCCTTGCGTCGGCTCGGCCTGGCGCTGCTGGTCAGCGCCGTGCTGCCGGCCCTGGCCCACGCCGACCAGACCGTGCGCATCGGCTACCAGAAGTCCTCGACCTTGCTGACCCTGCTCAAGGCCCGCGGCAGCCTCGAACAGCGCCTGAGCGCCGAGGGCGTCCGCGTCTCCTGGCACGAGTTTCCCAGTGGGCTGCCGCTGCTGGAGGCGCTGAACCTGGGCAACGTCGACCTGTCGGCGGACGTGGCCGACACCGTGCCGGTGTTCACCCAGGCCGCCGGTGCGCAACTGACCTATTTCGCTCGGGAGACGCCCTCGCCGACGGCCCAGGCGATCCTGGTGCCGGCTGACTCGCCGCTCAAGAGCCTGGCCGACCTCAAGGGCAAGCGCGTGGCGGTGACCAAGGCGGCCGGCAGCCATTATCTGCTGATCCAGGCCCTGGCCAAGGCCGGCCTGACCTTCAAGGACATTATCCCGGCGTACCTGATCCCGGCCGATGGCCGCGCGGCCTTCGAGAACCACAAGGTCGATGCCTGGGTGACCTGGGACCCTTACGTGGCCAGTGCCCAGCGCCAGCAGCACGCGCGCATCCTGGCCGACGGTCGCGGCTTGGCCAGCTACCAGCGCTACTACCTGGCCCGCAGCGATTACGCCCAGGCGCACCCCGAGGTCGTGCAGCAGGTGTATGACGCATTGCGTGAAGTGGGGCGCTGGACCAAGGCCAATCCTGCCGCGGCGGCGCGGGTGCTCGGGCCCTTGTGGGGGAACCTGGACAGCGCCACGGTGCAACAGGCCAACGCCCGGCGCAGCTACGACGTGCAACCGGTGAGCGTGGAGAACCTGGCGGAGCAGCAGCGGATCGCCAACGCGTTCTTCAAGGCGCGGTTACTGCCCAAGGCGGTGGATGCGAAAGCGGTCAGCGTCTACACGCCGGCAGAGTAGGGTGCTCGTCAGATCATCGCCTGCAACTGGTCCAGAAGGCGGGCGATGTTCGCTTCGTGACGCTTGTAGTAGGTCCAGGGCCCGATCCGTTGCGAGGTCACCAGCTGGGCGCGTTGCAGCGAGGTCAGGTAGAGCGAGACCGTCGACTGCGACAAGCCCACGCGCTTCTGGATGATGCTCACGCACACACCCACCTGCTCCGGGTCCACCTCCTGCTCGGGGAAATGCGTGCGAGGGTCTTTGAGCCAGTTGAGAATGGTCAGGCGGGTGGGGTTGTCGAGGGCTTTCAGCGCTTCGCTGACGTCGATGCTCATGATCAGGGCCAAAACGGGTTTTCGCGATAGTACGACATTTCCACAGCGCACTCACGGCCTTCGATGGCACGGCCGCGCCCGGCAGGGCCCGGCGCGGCTATCCACGGTCAGCCTGGGTAGCGGGGGTAGTCGGTGTAGCCCACCTCGGTGCCGCCGTACATCGTGCTGGCATCCAGCGCGTTGAGCGGCCACTGGTGGGCAATGCGCGCGGGCAGGTCCGGGTTGGCGATGAAGGGCCGGCCAAAGGCGATCAAGTCACCCCAGCCTGCGCCGACCACACGCAGCCCACGCTCGACGGTGTAGCCACCGGCGTACAGGATCTTGCCACTGAAGGCCTGGCGCACGTCGCGACGAAAATCGTCCGGCAGCTCCGGTGCATCGTCCCAATCGGCTTCGGCCAACGACAGGTAGGCGATGCCGATTCGCTCGAGCACCTTGACCGCTTCCAGGTACGTCCCGTGCGGATCGTCTTCCACCAGTCCCAGGTAGACGCGCTCTTCGTCAGTGGAGGCGAACAACGGCGCGAAGCGCACCCCGACGCGATCACGACCGACCACATCAGCCACCGCTTCGGTCACCTCCCGCAGAAAGCGCAGGCGATTGTCCAAGGACCCGCCATATTCGTCGGTGCGCCGGTTGCTGTGCGCCGAGATGAACTGATTGACCAGGTAGCCATTGGCGCAGTGGATCTCCACGCCGTCGAAGCCGGCCTCCAGCGCGTTGCGGGCGGCCTGCGCATACAGCTGCACGATGTCCTTGACCTCGGCCGTGGACAGCGCCCGTGGCACGGACGGCTCGGCCAGTTCACCGGTGCCGGGGCCAGTCTCGACGAACACCTTCACGGCCGTCGCGGCGATGGCGGACGGCGCCACCGGCGCTTCGCCACCCGGTTGCAGCGACGTGTGGGAGACCCGGCCGACGTGCCACAGCTGGGCGAAGAGGATACCGCCCTGGGCATGCACGGCGTCGGTGACCGTGCGCCATCCCTCGATCTGTTGCTGGCTGTGGATGCCCGGCGTCCAGGCATACCCCTGGCCACGCGGCTCGATCTGCGTGCCTTCGGTGACCATGAAGCCGGCGCCGGTACGCTGGGCGTAATAGGTGGCCATCAGGTCGTTGGGAACGTTGCCGGGTTGCGAGCTGCGCGAGCGCGTCAGCGGCGGCAGGACGATGCGGTTCTTCAGGGTGTGGGTGCCCAGTTGCACGGGCTCGAACAGAGGGGAAACGTTCATTGTGATTCCAGATATCTAGATTTCTAGATGTTTAAGTTGACGACTTGGCGGAACGTCATATGAAAGGTGCGCAGCCTATTCTGTATATCGAAATATGTCAATATGATGTGATATGCCAAAGCGTGCCATCCAATACGACGGAGGTTGAGAGAGCGGCACTGTCGCTGGCCTGCGAGGGAGGCCAGCTCGCCTTCCTCGCAGGCATTCGCGAGGCAGGCGAAGCACGCGGTGCATCAGCTCGCCAGGTAATCGTCCACCGAGCGAACGGTGCCATAGCCAAACTCGAATGCCGCCATCATCGCCGCATGAACGTGCGAGGCCGGCACGTTGACGCCATCGAACGTGAGATCCAGAGTGGCGCAGGCGTCGTGGAGGATGGTGACGGTATACCCCATGTCCGCGGCGGCCCTGACGATGGCATCGATGCACATATGGCTCATGGCGCCGACCACCACCAGCTCTTGGATATGGTGAGCGTCCAGATGCTGCCTGAGGTCCGTTTCGCGAAAGGCATTGATATGGTGCTTGACGATCATCGCCTCACCCTTCAACGGGGTCACGGTTTCCTGGATACGGACACCGGCCGTGCCGGGCACGAAGATCGGGGCGTCACCTTGGGCAGATTCGTGGCGCACATGGAACACGGGCATTCCTTTGCCTCGAGCGTCCGCTATCACACGCGCTGCCTGGGCAGTCGCCGCTTCGATGCCTGTCAGGGGGAGTTTGCCGCTCGGCAAGTATTCGTTTTGCAAGTCGACGACGATCAGGCCGATGGGTTTCATGACGTTCGTTTCCTTTCAGCGGGAGAGGCGCCCAGGATCGCCGCCCTTGGCGCACCTGCACAGGGGCGCGAACGACAACCAGAGGGCTGATATCGACAAGCAAAACGGCCGTCATGGGTGTCCGCGAAAGTGTCCGATCCGTCACCGCCTGCATCGCAGACAAGGCTGCTCTCACCTACGGCTTGCCACTCATTTTCTTGAACATCGACGATGTCATGGGTCTTGTATGAGACGGGGCTTATCGCAAGCCTGCGCTGAAACGCCGTTTGTAGGCGCCCGGTGTCAACCCGACAATACGTGTGAACACCTTGCGAAACGCACCTGCATCGCTGTACCCCACCTCCCAGGCGACCCTGTCGATGGAGGCCGTCTCGAACTGCAGCATCTCGCGTGCACGCCCCACGCGAAGCCGTTGACCGTATTCGGTGGTCGTCATGCCCGTGGCTTTCTGGAAACGTCGCAGCAAGGTCCGTGGCTCGAGTTTGGCCTGGACGGCCAAGGTGGCCAGCGTCATGTCTTTTGCCTGGGTCGCCTGGAGCCAATGCTGCACGCTCAGCACGGCAGCGTCTCCGTGCGTCAGGACTGGAGAAAAGGCGCTGTAATAGCGTTGCTCGCGCCCAGGGGGATCGACCACCAGCGTGCGGGCGGTATCGAGCATGATGGAGGGCCCCAACAGCCGGTCGATCAGACGCAGTCCCAGATCGGTCCAGGCCATCAGCCCGCCAGCAGTCATGAGGTCGCCGTCGTCGATGATGAGCCGGTCGGCATCGACCCGCACATTCGGAAAACGCTGCTGCAACCGCTGCGCATAGCTCCAGTGCGTGGTCATGGGGCGGCCGTCCAGCAGTCCCGTGGCCGCGAGCATGAACGCCCCTGCGCACACCGAGCCGAGTACCACGCCTTGGGCATGTTGCTCGATCAGCCAGGTCAACAAGGCGCTTGGCGGCGTTGGATCCGGTTCCTGCAGGGTCGGCGGCAGAATCAGCACGGTCAGCCTCGAGCCGGCGTGCGGCTGGGTGTCGAACGTCCGCTCAGGCGCGCTGGACGCTGATGCTTGTTGCCAATGGGAGATGCGCAACGAAGGCTCCGGTGACTTCAAGAAACGGGAAGCCACGCTGTTTGCCACGCCGAACAGGTCGGTGAGCCCGAGGGTGGCTGCCTGTTGTGCCCCTGGATACTGGACGAGGCCGATTTCGAAGGCGGGTGTATTGTGCATCTGTCGGTCAGTCTTGAGCAGGTCGGGCGTGACGGTGCTCACCTTAGCACCGGATCCAAGCCAGCGCGCATCGTTCTCGTGTTCGGCTCACCCTTGGCGCTGGAGGCAGGACGCTCGTGGATCAACGCGATCCTCTTCTGTGTACAGCGTCTGTCCGCGGCTGTACCGCATGAAAGATGTCCCTTTCGAACAACGCCGCGTCGTCTTCAAGCGGTTGACGGCATGGGCCGGCCTCGATAATTCACGCGACCGTTCGCCTTGCGCCACAGGTGAACGGTCGCGGTTCTTCGAGTAAGCAGCCTCGTCTCACAATTCCAACGCTGCGGCGCCCTTCGCACCGGTCCTCCGGTAGCCCCCATAACGATAATTATCCTTTTCCACCAACGCCGCGCTCTGTCGCGCGGACCGCGTTCGCGCGCTCATTGAAGACTTGACTGCCATGATCGTTACTTCTGCCCCTAGTACCGGTGCGTCCACCGGTCATCGCAACGCCTTGCTCGCCGCACACGTCGCCGCCGTGCTGTTCGGCCTCACGGGTATCCTGGGCGCGCTGATCCTTGCCGATGCCAGCGTGATTACCTTCGGCCGCGCGGCGTTCGCCTTCATCGCCCTAGGCTTTGTCGCTGGTCTGAAAGGCACTCGTCTACTGGACGCCTTGAGCTGGCGTACCGTGCCTGTGATCGGCCTGACGGGGACCTTGCTGGCCGCCCATTGGGTGACCTTCTTCATCGCCGTGAAAGTGGGCGGTGTGGCGATGGCCACCCTGGGTTTCGCCAGCTTTCCGGCGTTCATCGCGCTGGTGGACCTGCTGATCTTCCGTAAGCGTATCGGCAAGACCGAAAGCATGCTGCTGATGATGGTGACGGCAGGGCTGGTCCTGGTCGTGCCGTCGTTCGACCTGCACGACCAGGGTACGGTCGGCCTGCTCTGGGGGCTGGCCTCAGGCTTGTCCTTCGCGCTGCTGGCCGTGGCCAACCGGCGTCGAACGGCCGGCATGAACGCCATGCAGGTCGCGTTCTGGCAGAACGTGGTGGTGGCAATGCTGATGGTGCCGTTCGCCTTCAGTCATCTGGCCAGTGCCGGTCTGCGGACCGACGACTGGGTGGCGCTGGCGTTGCTAGGGGTGTTCTGCACCGGGCTGTCACAGTTTCTGTTCGTCAGGAGCCTCGGTGGGCTGCAGGCACGCACGGCGGGCATGATCATCGCCCTGGAGCCGGTGTATGCCATCGCCTGCGCGTGGTGGCTGTTCGACGAGCAACCCTCGCTCCGGATGGGCGCAGGGGCGGCGCTGGTGGTGCTGGCCACTCTGCTCGGCGGGCGTCGCAAGACCTCGGCCCACTGACGTTCGGCGATGGCGGACGATGTCCGTCTGAGCCCATTCGATGACCGGATCCGTCGATTGAACCCTGTTCGCGCTTTCTAGGGTGAAACGGTGCGGCACCTCACCCATAACAAAAGCAAAAGCAGGGATCAGAATGACGATGACGACGTCTGGAAAGGCCGACGGTCAGTTGGCGCAAGGATTCAAACCTCGACACGTGACCATGTTGTCGATCGCCGGTGTGATCGGCGCAGGGTTGTTCGTGGGATCAGGGCAGGCGATCGCGGCGGCAGGACCTGCCGCCATCGTGGCCTATGCGTTGGCCGGCGCCCTGGTAGTGCTGGTCATGCGCATGCTCGGCGAGATGGCGGTGGCCAGCCCCGACACAGGGTCCTTCTCGACCTACGCTGATCGCGCCATCGGTCGATGGGCAGGTTTTACCATCGGTTGGCTGTACTGGTGGTTCTGGGTACTGGTCATACCGATCGAGGCAATCGCCGCCGGTGTCGTGTTGAACCACTGGTTCCCCGCGGTGCAACCCTGGTGCTTCGCACTGTCGATGACCGTGCTGCTCACGGTCACGAACCTGTTCAGCGTGGCCAAGTACGGTGAGTTCGAGTTCTGGTTCGCCATGCTCAAGGTGATCGCCATCGTCGCCTTCATCGCCTTGGGCGGTGTGGCGCTGGCAGGCGGCTTTCCCGCGCGCGAGGTCAGTGGCCTGACACAGTTGATGAGCGCCCATGGCGGCTTCATGCCCAATGGCTGGACAGCCATCATCGGTGCCTTGCTCACCACCATGTTCAGCTACTTGGGGACCGAGGCGGTCACCATCGCGGCCTCCGAATCGGCCGACCCTGCACGCAACATCGCCAAGGCCACCCGCTCGGTGATCTGGCGGATCAGCGTGTTCTATCTGTTGTCGATCTTCATCATCATCTCGGTGGTGCCGTGGAACGATCCCTTGTTGCCCGCGCACGGGTCCTACCAGCGTGCACTGGAGCTCATGGACATTCCTTACGCCAAGCTCATGGTCGACCTGGTAGTGCTGGTCGCGGTGGCGAGCTGCCTGAACTCGTCGATCTACATCGCGTCGCGCATGGTGTTTTCGCTGGCCAAGCGCGGTGACGCGCCCGGCGTAATGGGCCGTACGTCGTCAGCGGGCGTACCGCGTGCGGCCGTGGTCGGCAGTACGCTGATCGGCATGGCCACCACGGTCGTGAACTATTTCGCGCCGTCCGAGGTGTTCGGCTTTCTGCTGGCCAGTTCAGGTTCGATCGCACTGCTGGTCTACCTGGCCATCGCGTTCTCGCAACTGCGCATGCGCGCGACGCTGGAGCGACAACACCAGGTCATCGCCTTCAGGATGTGGCTCTACCCCTGGCTCACCTATGCCGTGATCGGCTTCATCGTCTTCGCCCTGGGCGTGATGTTCGTCATGCCAGAACATCGGCTGGAGGTGTCGTTGACCCTAGGTCTGGCAGGGCTGATCATGCTGGTGGGGGTCATCACCAGCCGACGTCACGAACGGGCATCGCTGATGGCGAAGGTCGAGACCGTCTAGCAGGGCAGCGTCCGTACGCCGTCAAGAGGTGAACGGACGCTACCGACCTGGCTCACGTTGCCGGCTTTTGACGCAACCGAAGCGCTTTTCCTTCGAAGGGCTGTGACCGAAGAACGCGGTATAGCACTTGCTGAAATGGCTGGCGGAGACGAAGCCGCAGGCCACGGCCACCCCCAGCAGCGGCAGGTCGGAGTGCTGCAGCATGCGCCGGCTTTCGGTGATGCGCAGCTCCATGTAGTAGCGCACCGGCGTCGTACCCAGCTGATGCTGGAACAGACGACCGATCTGCCGCTTCGAGCGGCCGACGTAGGTAGCGATCTGGTCCTGGCTCAGGGGCTCTTCGAGATTGGCATTCATCAGGTGGATCGCTTCACGCAAGGGTTCGCTGATGTTGGCCTGAGGAGCCGGCAGTGTACGCCGGTAACGCGAGGACTCGAACGCCAGGATGGCCGTGATGCCCTCGGTCAAGGCCGTGCCTCTTCGTTGGCTCAGCCACTCCAGCACCATCGTGAACGCACCGCCCGGGCTGGCGGCACTCAGGCGGTCACGGTCCACCACGAAACTGTCGGTGCTGACATGGCTGTGGCGGGCAATTTCCGCCACGGCGCCGCGGTGCTCGGGGTGCACGGCGCAGCGGTAGCCGTCCAGCAATCCGGCTTGCCCCAGGAACCAGGCGCCATTCCAGAGCCCGGCCAGGGCTACGCCTTTGCGCGCCAGCCCTTGCAGGCACGCGTTCAGGTCGGGGGAGGCCACCAGCGCGGTGCGCAGGCCGCCGCAGATCACCAACAGGTCCAAGGGCACCTTGAGGCTGGTATCCAGCGATGCACCGGGCGTGATGACGATGCCCAGGTCGCTGGTGACAGGCTGGCCGTTCAGGCTGAAGGTCGTGCTGACGCAGGCGTGCGGCTGGATCAGGTTGGCCGTGACCAAGGTGTCCAGCGCTTGGGTGAACGCCAGCAGAGAAAAGTGCTCCAGCAGCAGAAAACCCACGCACGTCTGCGGACGGGTGGGCAACTCTGCCGCGGGGGTAAAGCGTACGTTGTGCCCATTGAGGGCGGTACTGAAGCTACGAGTCGGACGCAACGGGTGTTTCTCTTCGTTCAGACAATGGAAAAGGCAGGCCGGAACGACCTGCCGTATGGAGAGGATTTACACGCGCAGCGGACTCGCTCGGCGGCTGAGCAGGCCGCGCGACAGCCGGTCGAGCAGCAGCGCCACCGCCACGATCGCCAACCCTGCACGCAGCCCGAGGCCCATCTCCATCCGGGTGAGGCCGCGCGTCACTTCGGCGCCGAGCCCGCCGGCTCCAACCAGTCCGGCCAACACCACCATGGCCAGCGACATCAGGATGCACTGGTTCAAGCCCACCAGCAGGGTGGGCATGGCGCTGGGCAGTTCGATCTTGAACAGGATGGTGCCGGGCTTGGCACCGGTGGCCTGCCCGAGTTCCAGCAGGTCCTTGGGCACCTGGCGAAAACCCAGGGTGGTCAGGCGCAGCATGGGCGGAATGCCATAGATGAGGGTGGCCATGATCGCCGGGACCTTGCCCAGGCTGAAGATGATCACGGCCGGGATCAGGTACACCCAGGGCGGTACGGTCTGCATGACGTTCAGCACGGGGCCGAGCGCGTTGTCGATGCGCTTCACGCGAGCGGCCAGCACGCCCAAGGGAAAGGCCACGCCCACGGCGATGATCACCGCCACCGACACCAGGGCGATGGTCTGCATGGACGCGGTCCAGAAGCCGCTGAGCCAGCAGAAGCCCAGCAGCACGCCGGCCAGTACGGCACTGCGCAGGTTGATGAACAGCGCCGTCAACAGGCACACCCCGGCGATCATCGCGTAGAACGGCGGCAGCAGGAGCAGCGCCTCGATCCCGCCGAGCATCGTCTCGACGAAACGGCCGATGGCCGCGAACAGCCCGTGCAGGTGGGTGTTCAGCCAGTCGAACAGCGGCGCCAGGTAGGCGCCAGGGGACAGGTTCAGTTCAGTGAGCGCCATGACCAGCCTCCTCGGTGTCGCGGTGACGGCCCTGGGCCAGACGGTCGAGAACCAGGGTGAGGACCACGATGGCGATGGCAGCGTTGATCGAGCGGGCGATGTCCAGGGTACGGATGGCGCTGTAGATCACCTCGCCCAGCCCACCTGAGCCGACGATACCCGCAATCACCACCATGCCGAAGGCCATCATCAGGCTCTGGTTGATGCCTGTCCTGATACTGGGCAGCGCAAACGGCAGGCGAATCTTGACGAACTGCTGCCAGCCGGTGGTGCCGCTGGCGTTACCCAGTTCGAGAAAGGCCTGAGGGGTCATGCGCACGCCCAGTGCGGTAAGGCGCAACACCGGGGGCACGGCGACGATGACCGTCGCCACCAGGGCCGTGCCGGTGCCGTAACCGAGCAGGGCGATGGCAGGCAGCAGGTAGATGTAGGGTGGCAAGGTCTGCACCAGGTCCAGGGCCGGCTCGCAGACGCGGTTGACGGCAGGGGACAGCCCGGCGATCACGCCGCAGGGCACGCCGATGAGCAAGGCCAGGCAGGTGGCGGTGAGGACCAGGGCGAGGGTGCTCATGGTCTGCGGCCACAAGCCCATCATCGCGCACAGCGTCAGGGCGAGGAGGGTGCCCAAGGCGAAGCGCCAACCGGCCAGGCGCCAGGCCAGCACGGCGAACAGCAGCGCCACGACATAGAACGGCGGCCACTCGAACACGGTGTAGACCGCCTGGTAGACGGCCTTGAGCACGTCGTTGAACAGGTCGAACAGGTCTGCAGCATTGTCGGACAGCCATATCAGGCCGTTGTCGACGGTCTCGTCGAACGCAGAGGCGAAGTCTGTGAGGTTCATGCCAGACCTCCCACGGACAGATGTGGCTGCACGGCGGCCTGGTCGGGAGGCACGCCCTGCACGGCACGCAGCAGGTCACGCTGACTGATCACGCCCACCAGCGCACCGTGCGCGCGCACGCCTACGGCGTCGTGCCCCGAGCGGATCAACAGGTCGATCAGGCTGTGCAAGTCGCTGTCCGGGCTGGCACATTCCAGTTGCTCGGGATCCTGGTGCGGATACCGGGCACGGTGGTCGGCCAGCGGCTGCATGATCGAGTGGGCCTTGACCAGATGCAGCCGCGAGATACCGGCGACGAATTCGGCCACATAGTCGTCGGCCGGATTGAGGACGATCTCTTCGGCAGTGCCTTCCTGGATGATGACACCGTCCTTCATGATGGCGATGCGGTCGCCGATGCGGATGGCCTCTTCCAGGTCATGGGTGATGAAGACGGCCGATTTGCCCAGGGACTTGGTCAGTTGCCGGAATTCGTCCTGCAGCTGCCGACGGATCAGCGGATCGAGCGCGCTGAACGGCTCGTCCATCAGGATCACTTCCGGGTCCGAGGCGATCGCCCGGGCCAGGCCGACGCGCTGCTGCATGCCGCCGGACAGCTCGCTGGGGTAGCGGTTGGCCCAGTCGCTCAGCCCGACCTTGGCCAGGGCATTGCCGGCCACCTCATGGCGCTTGCCCTTGGCCACGCCTTGCACTTCCAGGCCGAATGCCGCGTTTTCCAGCACCGTGCGGTGTGGCAGCAGGGCGACGCTCTGGAACACCATGCCGATGTGCTTGGCCCGTACCTCGCGCAGCGACGCTGCGTCCAGCCGGGCGATGTCGCGGCCCCTGACCAGAATCTCGCCACTGGTGGGGCTGATGAGACGATTGAGCAGACGGATCAGCGTGGACTTGCCACTGCCGGACAGCCCCATGATGCAGAAGATCTCCCCGCGACGGACCTGCAGGTCGACGTCCGAGACCCCCACGACACAGCCGTACTCCTGAAGGATCTGGGTCTTGCTCAAGCCGCGTTCGCGATAGGCCTGCATGGCGGCTGGTGCGCGATCCCCGAAAATCTTCCAGACACCGCGGCAATCGACCAGTGTTTCGACATTGCTAGTATTCATGTGTGCACCCGAACCAGAGTCTTCTGGTGTGTTCTTGTGTCAAGTTCGGCAGTGGCAAGGTGAAGCGCTGCTGTCAGTATTTTTTGATGTTTTCCCAGCGCTTGATCAGGTCGGCGTGACCGTCGGTCCAGTCCTTGATGGCCTGGTCCATGGTCTTGCCATCGTTGACGGCACTGTTGATGGCACTGATATCGGCCAGGGGCACGTAGACGCTGGCGAGGACTTCACGCGCCTGCGGGTTCTCGGCCGAGAAGCCTTTCTGGCCGATCCAGTAATAGCCTTGGGGCGGTGCGAACACGCCTTTGGGGTCCTTGAGGAACTTGGTGTCGTACTTGAGGGCCATCCAGGTCGGTTCCCAGAGGGTCACCGCGACCCATTCCTTGCGGTCGACCGCCGACTTCAGCGCAGCGGTCATGGCCGCGGTGCTGCCCTCGAGCAGGTTGAGCTTAAGGCCATAGGTCTGGACGGCCTTGGCCGCGTCGCTCATCAGGCCCGAACCCGGCTCGATGCCCACGATCTTATTGCCGAACTTGTCGGCGTTTTCGTTGAGCTGTTCGATCGAGTCGATCGGCACGTACTTGGGCACGGCGATCGCCTGGTACAGCCCGTGGGACACCGGCGAGATCTTTTCCAGGCGGTTCTTGTTACGGTTCCAGAAGTCCTGCGCCACATAGTCGATCTGCGAGGCGAGGATCTGCACATCACCCTTGCTCAGCGCCGCGTAGGCGATGCCCCATTCCGAGAACGAGGTCACCTTGACGGTGTAGCCCGCGTCTTCCAGCACTTTCTTGGTGATGCCGGTGATCGGCGTGAGGTCTTCCCAGGACAACGTGCCCATGTGGATGACCTTCTCTTCGGCATGGGCCTGACACAAGCCCAGACCGACCATTGCGATCGCGCACAACGCCTTGCGGATACGATTCATGTGGAGCTCCTGCAGTAGGGCGGGCATGAATGCCCTGTTGTTGTTGAAATTCACCGACGTACTTGCATGGCCAAGCAATGCGCGGCCTGTGGAACCTGTCCTTGCGTGAGGGAGACTGGCATGGGCGGAAAAGGCCGTCAATGCAATTGTATTCTTTATGTATACCGAGAGAATTCTATAGGAATACGCCAAGACTCAATGCTCATCAGGGTTTTAGCGTCATCTCGCCAACAGCCGGTTGTCGTAGAAGGACATGTTATTGTCGCAGGCAGAAATGTGACGTCCGTGATGAAGTGCCCACCCTACGCACACCCTCGAAAAAGCAGTAGACACATTGTCTAACCGCTCCTATATTCATTATACAAATTGTAGACACAACACTATGACAACCAAGAAAGCCGCCATGAAAGTCATTGCCGACGCCGCCTCAGTCGATGCACCGCTGGACCGCAAGGCCGTACTGGCCGATGCACTGCGGCGCCGCATCCTGAGCATGGAGCTGGCACCTGGCGCCGTGGTCGATGAACTGGCGTTGTGCGAAGAATTCGGTCTGTCCCGACCACCCGTGCGTGAGCTGCTTCGGCAAATCGCCGCAGAGGGCTACATCGAACTGGAAGCCAACCGGGCACCACGTGTGGCGGCGATGAACCACGATTCCCTGCGCAGCTTCTTTCTGGCTGCACCGTTGATCTACGTGGCCACCACCCAGTTGGCTGCCAGCCATGCCACGGCTCGGGAGATCGAAGGGCTCAAGGCGATTCAAGAACGCTTTCGCCAGGCCATCGAGCAACGGGACGTGGAGAACCGCGTGCTCCACAACGACGCCTTCCATCTGGAGATCGGCCGGATGGCGCACAACGAATACTTGCTACCCAGCCTGCGTCGGCTGCTGATCGACCACGCGCGGCTGGGCAAGATCTTCTATCGACACCCGACCACCGATGACATGCAGCGCGATCTCGAGCTCGCCTGCCAGCAGCACGATCAGATGATCGAGGCCATCGAGCGGCGCGATCCTGAAACGGCCGGGCGACTGGCCAGGGAGCACATGGAACTGTCGCGTCGGCGCATGGCCGAGTACGCGGCACCCCAAGGCATGGATGTGGCATTGACGTTATGAAGTAAGGCTCACCGCCGCGCCATCACCCGGCAGCATGTCGAGTGGGGCGGGGCGCGATGAGGAACAGACGCTAACAACAATATCTGGTTCCTGAAATGACAAAGATCACCTCGTTGCCCGCCGACGACGCGTCGTGTGGCTGGTATCACCTCAGCAAAGGGCGGCCCATCAAGGCACCCCACAGCGGGCACACCGCTGCACGCTGGGTCATCGTCGGCGCCGGTTTCACCGGACTGGCCGCCGCCCGCCAGCTGGCGCTGCACTTCCCGGACGATCAGATCGTGCTGATCGAAGCCCAGGAAGTCGGCTACGGCTCCTCAGGCCGCAACGCCGGTTTCGCCATCGACTTGCCCCACGACATCGGTGCCGAGGATTACATTGGCGACATTGGCATCGCCAAGACGACGCTCAAGCTCAACCTCAGCGGTCAGTCGTACCTCAAGGACCTGGTCGAGCGTTACCAGATCGATTGCCAGATGAAGCACTGCGGCAAGTACCAGGCGGCTGTCGAGCCACGGGGTATCGCCGTGCTCGAGGCCTACCGACGTGGCCTGGACAAGCTCGACCAACCCTACGAGATGATCGACGCCGATGCCTTGCCGGCGCACATCGGCACCTCGTTCTACCGTAAGGCCCTGTTCACGCCAGGCACGTCACTCGTTCAGCCTGCGGCCTTGGTAAAGGGGCTGGCCGACAGCCTGCCGGCGAACGTCACCCTGTACGAACGCACCCCCATCACCGGGATCGTGCACGGCGCCAAGACGCTGCTCAAGCATGCCAATGGCTCGATCACGGCCGACAAGCTCATCCTCACCACCAATGCCTTCGGGATGAGTTTCGGGTTCCTCAAGGGGCGCATGCTGCCGGTGTTCACCTACGCCAGCCTGACCCGGCCCATGAACGAAGAGGAACAGGCGCGATTGGGTGGCAAACCCTATTGGGGCGTGATCCCCGCAGACCCGTTCGGCACCACCGTGCGCCGAACGCCGGACAACCGGTTGCTGATCCGCAACAGTTTCAGTTTCAACCCGGACGGGCGCGCCAACCCGAAGTACCTCACGCGCTTCGTCGCCCGTCACCGTGACGCCTTCGAGCGCCGCTTCCCCATGCTGTCCAATATGCCGTTCGAGTACACCTGGGGTGGGGCATTGGCCATGTCTCGCAACCACATGGGTTACTTCGGCGAGTTGGCCCCCACCATATACGGCGCCTTGTGCTGCAATGGCCTGGGCGTTACACGAGGCACGGCCACCGGCAAGTTGCTGGGTGACTGGCTGGCCGGTGAAAAGAACGAACTGATCGACTTCGTGCGACAGACCCCAGGGCCCAGTGCGAACCCACCGGCACCCTTGGTCTCGCTGGGTTTGAACATGAACTTGAAGTGGGGGCAATACCGCGCGGGCAAGGAAAGTTGAATCCCTGAACGACGCGTGATCGCGTTGATGTTTGCCAGGCCCTGATACGCCTGGCCTGCAGTATCTATTGCGTGCTGTTGACGGTCGGGGCCTTCCCTCGGCACGACGGAACTGAACGACGTATTCAGTTTCGCGGACGCGCTCGTTCGTCAATCGGCTGTTCTTTGGTCATGGCAGGAGAGAATAATGACAATGTCCACTGTATCCATCGAAGATGTACCTATTAATCGTTTCCATCAATTGTTGACCGTCCGCTCCGGCGGCGGGTCCTTCGTCGATGGTTATGTACTGAGTATCGTGGGCGTGGCCATGGCCCAGATGTCCGTCGGGCTCGGGCTGACCAGTTTCTGGCAAGGCATGATCGCCGCATCGGCCCTGATCGGCATTTTCTTCGGCGGCTTCTTCGGCGGCTGGCTGACCGATCGGTTCGGCCGCAAACGCGTGTTCTTCGTCGGGCCGGCCCTGTTCATCCTGTCCTCCATCGCGCAGTTCTGGGTCGAGTCGGCACTGGCCCTGTTCTTGTTGCGGTTCGCCATCGGCATCGCGGTCGGTATCGAGTACCCCGTGGCCACCTCGCTGCTGGTGGAGTTTCTGCCGAAGAAGAACCGCGGCCCGCGCCTGGCCACCTTGACCGTGCTGTGGTTTGCCGGTGCGGCATTGGCCTACATGGTCGGCGAGGCCATCCTCCATCATGGCGGCGACGAGGCCTGGCGCCTGGTGCTGGCCAGCGCCGCCGTGATCGGTGGCGTGTTGTTCGCCCTGCGCCTGGGCACGCCAGAGTCGCCGCGCTGGCTGATCAGCAAAGGCCGCGAGGCCGAGGCCGAGCAGGTGATCAAGCGCGTGTATGGCAACGATTTCTCCCTGCGCAACCTGCCGGAAGAGCCGAAGACGCGCGCCCTGTCGTTCCTCAGCCTGCTGCACTCCGGCTATGGCAAGCGCATGTTGTTCGTCACCATGTTCTGGACGTGTTCGGTGATCCCGGTCTTCGCCGTCTACGCGTTCGCCCCGAAAGTGCTCGGCGCGCTCAACCTCAAAGGGGACTGGGCCTCGATCGGTTCGGTCGCCATCACCTGCCTGTTCGTCGTGGGCTGCATCATCGCCACCCGCCTGCTCAACGGGCTGGGACGGCGGACCACGCTGCTGCACAGCTTCTTCTGGTCGGGGTTGGCCTTGCTGGGCCTGGGCGCCTTCAGCAACGGCTCCGAGATGCTGATCCTGGCGCTGTTCGGTGCTTACGCACTGTTCATCGGCGGTGCCCAGGTGCTGCAACTGGTCTACCCCAACGAACTGTTCCCCACCGAGATCCGTGCCGGCGCCGTGGGCGTGGGCACGTCGATGTCGAGGATCGGGGCCGCCGTCGGCACCTGGCTGGTGCCCATGGCCCTGGATAGCTACGGCATCAGCGCCACCATGTACGCCGCCGCTGCGGTCACCTTCGTCGGCCTGGCCTTCTCGCTGGCCTTGGCCCCGGAAACCCGCTCGATGAACCTGCAACAGGCCGCCTCGCTCGCCTGAAGCCCGTACCCCGTCGCGGCGCCCGGCGTCGCGGTCTTCAACACCCTGAACAGGAAGCACCTACCGTGACATTCGAAGGCATCTACACCCCGGCAATCACCCCGCTGGCTGCGGACGGCTCGATCGACAAGGCCGCATTCGCCAACGTGCTCGAGTACCTGGTCGAGTCGAAGATCCATGGCGTGATCATCGGTGGCTCCACCGGCGAGTACTACGCCCACACCACCCAAGAGCGCCTCGACCTGGCCGCCCAGGCCAAGGACGTGCTCAACGGCCGTCTGCCGCTGATCGTCGGCACCGGTGGCATTCGCACCGAAGACGCCGTGACCTTCGCCCAGCATGCCAGGGAGATCAAGGCCGACGCACTGCTGGTCGGCACCCCGCCGTACGCGCTGCCGACCCAGCAGGAAATCGCCGATCACGTCAAAGCCATCGACGCGGCTGCCGGCCTGCCGATCATGCTCTACAACTACCCGGGCCGCATGAGCGTGAGCATGGGCGAGGCATTCTTCGACGCCATCGCCGAGGTCAAGAACGTCGTCGCCATCAAGGAAAGCTCCGGTGACATGGCGCAACTGCACCGCCTGGCCATCCACCGCCCGAACATCCAGCTGTCCTGCGGCTGGGACGACCAGGCCCTGGAATTCTTCGCCTGGGGCGCCAAGAGCTGGGTCTGCGCCGGTTCCAACTTCATCCCACGCGAGCACGTGGCCCTGTACGAGGCCTGCGTGATCGAGAAGAACTTCGACAAGGGCCGCAAGATCATGGCCGCGATGATGCCGCTGATGGACTTCCTCGAAGGCGGCAAGTTCGTCCAGGCCATCAAGAACGGTGTCGCCCTCAACGGCCTGAGCACCGGCGGCGTGCGCAAGCCGTTGTCCGACCTGGACGCTGCCGAGAAGCAGGAACTCCAGCGCGTGGTCACCGAACTCAAGGCCACCATCGCCCAGATCCACTAAGGAGCCCTGAACATGACTGAATTGCTGAGCAAAGAAGGCTACGCGGCGATCGCCGCCGACCTGCAACTGCGCACCCAGGCGTTCATCGACGGCCAGTTCCGCGATGCCCAGTCGGGCCGCACCTTCGTCACCACCAACCCGGCCACCGGCCAGCAGCTGGTCGAAGTCGCCGCCTGCGACGTCAACGACGTGAACGTCGCCGTGGCCGCGGCCAAGCGCGTGTTCGAGGCAGGCACCTGGTCGAAGATGCAGCCGAACGACCGCAAGCACGTGCTGCAGAAGTTCGCCCAGCTGCTCGAAGACAACGCCCATGAACTGGCGGTGCTCGAGTCCCTGGACAGCGGCAAGCCGGTCAGCGAATGCCAGACCGTGGACGTGCCGGAAACCATCCATACGATCCGCTGGCACGCCGAGCTGATCGACAAGATCTACGACGCCACGGCCCCGACCGGCCACGCTGCCGTGACCATGGTCGTGCGCGAGGCCATCGGCGTGGTCGGCCTGGTGTTGCCATGGAACTTCCCGCTGTTGATGCTGGCCTGGAAGATCGCCCCGTCGCTGGCGGCTGGCTGCTCGATCGTGGTCAAGCCGGCCAAGGAAACCACCCTCAGCGCCCTGCGTGTGGCCGAACTGGCCCATGAGGCCGGCATTCCGGCAGGTGTATTCAACCTGGTACCAGGCGGTGGCCGTGAAGTGGGCGAGGCCATCGGTCGCCACATGGACATTCCGATGGTGAGCTTCACCGGCTCCACCGACACCGGCCGGCTGTTCCTCAAGTACGCGGCCGAGTCCAACCTCAAGCGCATCGTCCTGGAGCTGGGTGGCAAGAACCCGGCCGTGGTCATGAACGACTGCGAAGACCTGGACGAAGTGGCCCAGTTCGTCACCGCCGGTGCCTTCTGGAACATGGGCGAGAACTGCTCGGCATCCTCGCGCCTGATCGTGCACAAGGACGTCAAGGACGAGTTGCTGGGCCTGATGGCCAAGCACCTGAAGGACTGGAAACTGGGCGACCCGCTCGACCCGGACAACCGCCTGGGCGCGATGGTCAGCGCGTCGCACTTCGAGAAGGTCAAGTCGTACCTGGACTACGCTGTCGAGCAGAAACTCAGCATCGTTCAGGGCGGCGAGACCGAAGAGGGTGTGTTCGTGCAGCCGACCATCGTCGACAACGTGGGCCGCGACAGCAAGCTGTTCGTCGAAGAGATCTTCGGTCCGGTGCTGAGCGTGACCAGCTTCGAGACCTTCGACGAAGCCATCGAGCTGGCCAACGACACCGTGTACGGCCTGGCCGCCTCGGCCTACACCGGCAGCCTGCGCAACGCACTGCGCCTGTCGCGTGAAATCCGCGCGGGCGTGGTGACGGTCAACTGCTTCGGCGAGGGGGATGTGAGCACGCCGTTCGGTGGCTACAAGGAGTCTGGCTTTGGTGGACGTGACAAGTCCATCTGGGCCCATGACCAGTACACGGAGCTCAAGACCATCTGGATCAACGCTTCGTGACGGGTAGGGCGCATGCGGCCTTGTCGCATGCGCCCGCACACGCTGCGCTGTTCTGACGGAGTTCGGCGCGCAACTGGCCACTGCCCCCCTAGGCAGTGGCTTCTTCGCATCTGGAGGGTCGTGAGCGTGATCGCCGCCATCGCAAGGCGCCAGCGCACCAGGGCTCGCTCAGGTGGTTACCGTGAGGAGGGCATGACTGATGGCACATGTCGTTTCGCTGTTCCGTTACCCCATAAAAGGCTTCGAAGGTGAATCCCTCGACCGCGTTTCGCTCGTCTGCGGCCAAGGTATCCCCGGTGATCGTGTCGTAGGCATCACTCGAAGTGGAGCGCCCGCAGGCGCGGCTCCGTTCCAGCAACTGACGACCAACCCGGGGCTGGTCCACTTCGTACCCGGACGTCGCGCGGGTGCGGCGACGCTCCACGAGCGACGGGCTGCCGGGGCTGGCGATCTGCTGAGCAACCCCGAGGGCCTGATCGAACGCTTCGGTGCGCACACCCAGGTCGTCCAACGCAAGGACGGCCTCGGACACTGGGATTTCGACGACTCGGCACTGTCGATCATCAATGTCCGCACGGTAAAGGCTTTGTCCACGCTGCTGGGCATGTCGCTGGACCCCATGCGCTTTCGGGCCAACCTCTACATCGAGGCCGAACCCTTTTCGGAGTTCGACTGGCTGGGAAGGGGGGTCGATATCGGCCAGGCCCAACTGTCGATCGTCCGTCCTACCAAGCGCTGCAGCGCCACATCGGTGAACCCGCAGACAGGCGAGCTGGATATGAACCTGCCGGCGCAGCTCAATCGGCACTTCGGTCACCTGTACTGCGGTGTGTATGCGCGCGTCGAGCGCGCAGGGGATCTGGCGCCTGGTGACGCGGTCAGTCCTACACAGCACCACTATCCAGCCCCGTTGGCCATCGCGACACGGGTGCCGAAGGTGCCTGCCCTGGTCTCGTGGCCACGGCCCGTCGAGGTCGTCGACATCGTCGAAGAGGCGCAGGGCATTCGCTCGGTCTGGCTGCAGGACCGTCTCGCCGGGCTGGGCTCGCTGGCCGATTTCGTGGCGGGGCAGCATGTCGCGCTGCATCGGCTGACGGTGGAGGGCGCCTGGCGGCGCTATACCGTTTCAGGCATCGACGGTGATCGGGTGCGCCTGACCGTGAAGCAGGGCGAGGGTGTCGGCTCCAAGGCCATCCATGCCCTGCAGGTCGGTCAGTCCCTGCAGTTGAGCGGGCCCTTCGGGCCGCCCAGTATCGACCTGCAGACCCCTGCGAATCTCTTCCTGACGGCAGGCATCGGCATCACGCCGACGATCACCAAGCTGCAAGCGCTCGTCGACGCCGGCTACGACCGGCCCGTGCAGGTCGTGCACAGTGTGCGCGCCGGTAATGAGCTGGCGCTGTGGGAGGAGGTGACCGCGCTGCTGACGCGGCTCAAGGCCGGTATTGCCACGCTGCACGTGACCCAGGGCGCTGAGGGTATCGAAGGCGCGGTGGCGGGCCGTCCGTCCCTCGATGCGTTGATCGCCGACGCGGCTGCCCGTGGCGCGGCCATCCATGTCTGCGGGCCCGAGGGTTTCCAAGCCCAGGTCCTGGCCTGCGCAGAGCGCGTCGAGAGCGTCGACCGCTTGCACATGGACAGTTTCGCGACGCCAGACACCGTGGTCGAGATGCGACCCATCCCCCAGTCGGGCCCCTTCACCGTGACCTTTGGCCGCTCGGGGTTCTCTGCCGTCTGGCATCCGGCGGACGGCACGCTCTTGAACTTTGCCGAAGCCAAAGGCCTCGTGAGACCGGCCCATTGCCGTGCCGGGTTGTGCCAGACCTGTGCGTGCACGCTGCTGGAGGGCGAGGTGTTCACGTTGACCGGTACAGCCAGCGTCAAGTCGGGGCAAGCGCTAATGTGCGCCGTTGTCCCTGCCAGCGATCTTCGTCTCGACTGCTGAGATCGTCGCAGAGCCATCGCTTGGGGTGAGCGCCGATTCCGCACGGCCAGGGAGGACAGTGCGGGCTTGGACGGGTGTCAGGATGTCTGCGCCGGCCAGTTCCCCAGCCAGTGCATCGACGAAGTCGGCTTCGTCCACCTCCGCAGGCAGCGGCATGCCGGGCAGGCACGAGATCGCCGGTGCCGGTCCCTGTACCAGTGCATAGGGCATCGGCTTGCCCAGCGCGACCCATTCGCCCCAGATCTGCCCGATGGCACCGTTACTCCATCAGCGGCACACCACTGAGTGCCTGCAACGCCTCGAACGTCACGTCCGCGCAGATCTCGACCACTTTCAGCCCTTCAGGGATCACGTCCAGCACGGCCAGGTCGGTGTAGATACGGCTCACGCAGCCCATGCCGGTCAAGGGGTAGGTACATTCCGCGACCAGCTTGCTCTCGCCGGTCTTGGTCAGGTGGTCCATCATCACGAACACCTGGCGCGCTCCGGTGGCCAGATCCATGGCGCCGCCCACGGCCGGGATCGCGCCTTCTGCCCCGGTGTGCCAGTTGGCCAGGTCCCCCCTGACCGAGACCTGGAAGGCGCCCAGCACGGCGATGTCCAGGTGGCCGCCGCGCATCATCGAGAACGAGTCGGCATGGTGGAAATAGGCGCCGCCAGGCAACAGCGTCACGTGCTGCTTGCCGGCGTTGATCAGGTCGTCGTCTTCCTCGCCAAGCGCCGGGCTGGGGCCCATGCCCAGCAGGCCGTTCTCGCTGTGCAGGAACACGTCCTTGTCGCCCAGGTAGTTGGCCACCAGGGTCGGCGCGCCGATGCCCAGGTTCACGTAGGCACCTTCCTGGATGTCGGCGGCCACGCGCTGGGCCATGTCGGTACGGGAGCGCTTTCGGGTGATGGTCATGGCAGGCCTCAGGATGCATGGGCGAGGGAAGCGGCGGCAACGCCAGGCGCGGCCACCACGCGTTGGACGAAGATGCCGGGGGTGACGATGTGTTCCGGGTCCAGTTCGCCCAGCTCGACGATCCAGTCGACCTGGACGATGGCGGTCTTGGCGGCCATGGCCATGATCGGGCCGAAGTTGCGCGCCGCCTTGCGGTAGGTCAGGTTGCCCCAGCGGTCCCCATGGTGCGCCTTGATCAGCGCGAAGTCGGCGTGCAGCGGCATCTCCAGCACGTACTGGCGGCCGTCGATCTCGCGGGTTTCCTTGCCTTCGGCGAGCAGGGTGCCGTAGCCGGTCGGCGAATAGAACGCGCCGATGCCCGAGCCTGCGGCGCGGATGCGTTCGGCCAGGTTGCCTTGCGGCACCACCTCCAGCTCGATCTTGCCGGCGCGGTACAGGGCATCGAACACGTAGGAGTCGGACTGGCGCGGGAACGAGCAAATGACCTTGCGCACGCAGCCGGCCTGGAGCAGCGCGGCCAGGCCGGTGTCGCCGTTGCCGGCGTTGTTGCTGATGATGGTCAGGTCGCGGGGGGCGAGGGCGATCAGGCCGTCGATGAGCGCCGAAGGCATGCCGGCAGTGCCAAAACCGCCGACCATCAGGGTCGAGCCATCAGTGATGCCGGCGACGGCGCTGGCGATGGAGGGGTGGGTCTTGTCGATCACGGCAGGGCTCCGGGTAATGAGGCGAGGGGCAGGGCGCGCGAAGATCGTTTCGGGCGTTTTGGGTAGCTTGCCGCACATGGAGGGAGGAATAGAGAGGAGGGCACTGTAACCGTGCGGTTACCGAACGGTTCTTGGGCCTGGGAGGCGGTTCATGTTCAGCACTGATGTCCCCCTGTGATCAAGGTGTTGCCGGCCGACGTGCACTCAGCACACAATACTTATTAAGAATTGTTTTCACTCGCAAGGTTTTCCCATGCAGTCGGCCATCACCCTCCCTCGTACCGTTCGTGTTCTCGCCATTGAAGATGACCCCGTACTGTCGGCCCACATCGACAGCCATCTGGCTGAGCGGGGCTTTGCCGTAACCCTGCGCCATAGCGCTGACGGGGTGCCGGCATTGTTGAGCGAGGGCGGTTACGATCTGGTGTTGATGGACATCATGCTGCCGGACAGCAACGGGCTCGAGACGCTCGTCGAGCTACGGCGCAAACAGCGTGTGCCGGTCATCCTGATGTCCGCACTGGGGGCCGAGCAGGACCGCATCGTCGGTTTCAGCCAAGGGGCCGACGACTATCTGCCCAAGCCTTTCAGCATAGCGGAGCTGGACGTGCGCATCGAAGCCATTCTGCGGCGGGTGGCCTACGAGCGAGAGGCACCGGCACACCTTGCGCTGCCCCATGACTCGGGCCTGTCGTTCGACACGTTGCACGGCGATGTCAGCCACGACAACCGCTGGGCCGGGTTCACCAGCAGCGAGTACCGCATTCTCGAGACCTTGTTGCAGGCCCAGGGCGAGGTGCTGAGCAAGACTTTCCTCTACCAGCAAGCCTTGAACCGTGCCTATTCGATTCACGACCGCAGCCTGGACATGCACGTCAGCCATATTCGTCGCAAGCTGCAGGACATCGGCTACAGCGCAGGCCGGGTCGAAACGGTACGAGGCGCGGGCTATGTCTTCAAGCGCGTGCTGCCATGACGCTGCCTGACCGCCACTCACTGTTCTGGACGCTGCTGGGTGGAATCGCACTGTTGAGTCTGCTGGTGATAAGCCTGCATGTGGACGTCAGCCGGCGCCTCGAAATGGCTACCTCGACCCTTGGCGAGCCGGCTCGACACGTGCTGTCCGGTTATGCCGAGGAGGCCGAACGTGCCTGGGAAGCGGGCGGC
Organism: Pseudomonas entomophila; assembly: GCF_013523125.1. Classification (GTDB taxonomy): domain Bacteria; phylum Pseudomonadota; class Gammaproteobacteria; order Pseudomonadales; family Pseudomonadaceae; genus Aquipseudomonas; species Aquipseudomonas entomophila_B. The sequence goes on from NZ_JAAMQJ010000020.1 coordinate 52,710, forward strand.
ACCCCGGACGTCGATACGTTCCTCGCCCGTTTGAAGGCACAGGAGGGCGTCTGGGCTGCGGTGGTCGGGCTGAACGATCAGTCGCTGTCATCGCAACCCTTGCGCGACCGCGAGCGCAAACGGCTGCATTTCATGCGATCGCTCGAATGGTCGGTTGGTCGCCCAGGTGGCACACCCACATTCTACGTGCCGTTCCAGCGCAGCGAAGCCCGACTGGTGATGGACTTGCCAGCACGGCTCGACCCTCGCAAGTACAACCACCTCTGGCGCTTGCTGCTGGAGCGGCTGTTGCCCGCCTGCCTGGCCTTCGGTCTGGGTGTGCTGCTGTATCGCAAGGTGATCGCGCCCCTGGCCATTTTGCGCAGGCAGGCCATGGCCCTCAGTGCCGGCGACCTGTCGGCCAGGGTCGGTAGCCAGCTGGCCGCTCGCCGTGACGAACTCGGTGAGTTGGCGCGGGCCTTCGATCATATGGCCGGCCGACTGGAAAACACGGTGGGCTTTCAGCGCCAGCTATTGCGCGACCTGTCCCACGAACTGCGCACTCCACTCAGCCGCCTTCGGGTCACCGGTGAGCGCGAGCAGGATCCCGTCGCGCTGCGCCAGCGTCTGGAGCGGGAAGTACAGGGCATGGAGCAGTTGATCAACGGCATTCTGGAACTGGTCTGGCTGGACACCGAGCGACCGACGCTACCGCTCGCGCCTGTGGACATTGGGCGCCTGTGGGACGTGCTGTGCGAAGACGCCTGCTACGAAAGCGGCTGGTCGCCAGAGCGTTTGCGCAACGCGCTACCCGACGACTGCGTGGTGCTGGGGCACCTGAACAGCCTGGCCCAGGCCATGGAAAACGTGCTGCGCAATGCCATACGCCATTCACCGCCCGACGGTGTGGTGACGTTGGGCGGCCACCGGCAAGGCGATGACTGGCATCTGTGGATCGAGGATCAAGGCCCGGGCATTGCGCCCGACAAGCTCGAATCGATCTTCCAGCCCTTCACCCGGCTCAACGCCGCGCGCCCAGGTGGAGAGGGCTTCGGCCTCGGCCTGTCGATCGCTCGTAGCGTGAGCCGATTGCAGGGTGGCGCTGTATGGGCGCAAAACCGCACCCCAGGTCTGCGCATCACGCTGCGCATGCCAAGTGTATAGAATGTAAAAAAGATTTACTCTCAATTGCGAACCTATAGCATTCGCCCTCGTTCCGGGCAGGTCCGGAGCGAGCCGAATGCGCTGCCAACCGAAGCCGTACGCTCCTGCCTGCATTAATTCATAGCAAGGAGTGTTTCGATGCAGCCCCGATTCAAGCTCAACCATCTCTGCCTGGCCTTGCTGGCCGCGTCCCCGTCGGCCCTGCTGGCCGCCACCGATGAGCAGGCTGACAACGCCCAGAGCCAGGCAATCGAGCTGCACGAAACCCAGGTGGTGGCCAGTGCCGAAGAAGAGCTGAAGCAGGCCTCGGGCGTATCGATCATCACCGACGAAGACCTCAAGAAGCGCCCACCGGTCAACGACCTGTCGGAAATCATCCGCAAGATGCCCGGCGTGAACCTGACCGGCAACAGCGCCAGCGGCTCTCGGGGCAACAACCGGCAGATCGACCTGCGTGGCATGGGGCCGGAAAACACCCTGATCCTCATCGACGGCAAGCCGGTCACCTCGCGCAACTCGGTGCGCTATACCCGTGCCGGCGAGCGCGACACCCGTGGCGACAGCAACTGGGTACCGGCCGATCAGGTCGAAAGCATCGAGGTGCTGCGCGGCCCGGCAGCGGCCCGCTACGGTTCCGGTTCGATGGGGGGTGTGGTGAACATCGTCACCAAACGCCCGACCCAGCACATGACCGGCAGCATCACGGCGTTCACCAACCTGCCCGAAGACGACGCCGAGGGCGTGACCAAGCGCACCACCTTCAGCCTGGCTGGCCCACTGACCGACTCGCTGACCTTCCGCGTGTACGGCAACCTGAACAAGACCGACGCCGACGACGCCGACATCAACCAGGACCATACCGCGCAGGGCGCGTCCCTGGCTGCGGGCCGTGAAGGTGTGCGCAACAAAGACATCAAGGCCTTGCTGAGCTGGGCGCTGGACGATCAGCAGACCCTTGACGTCGAGACCGGTTTCAGCCGCCAAGGCAATATCTACGCCGGTGACGTCGGTACGGGCGGGACGACGTCGCTCACGCCAGGCAATGTCATCAACCAGTGGGTAGGTCGCGAGACCAACACCTTGTACCGCCAGGACTTTTCCGTGACCCACCGTGGCGATTGGGACTGGGGCTCTTCACGGGTGGTAGCGCAGTACGAGAACACCCGCAACAACCGCCTGCAGGAAGGGATGACCGGCAGCGTGGATGGCGACATCAACAGTGACGAGAAGACCACCAGTACCTACGACAGCTATCTGCTGCAAGGCCAGGTCGACGTGCCGCTGGAGTTCCTGCGTCCGCAAACCCTCACCCTGGGCGCCGAGTGGAACTACCAGGAACTGGACGACCCAGGCACCCTGGACCGCGCCGTCGGCAGCACGCTGCCCAATTCCGCCGCCGGTACCCGCCCGACCGACATGGACGCGACCATGATGGCACTGTTCGTCGAGGACAATATCGAGCTGACCCCGGACTGGTACCTGACCCCCGGCCTGCGCCTGGACCACCACGATCAGTTCGGCGCCAACTGGAGCCCGAGCCTGAACAGCTCGTACAAGCTCACCCCGGACGTCACCCTCAAGGCCGGCATCGCCCGCGCGTTCAAAGCGCCGAACCTGTACCAGTCCAACCCCAACTACCTGTACCGCAGCAACGGCAACGGTTGTGCACCAAGCCTGGCCTCCAATGGTTGCTATGTGTTGGGTAACAAGGACCTCGATCCTGAAATCAGCATCAACAAAGAGCTGGGTATCGCCTTTGCCCGCGAAGGCTGGACCGCTGGCCTGACCTACTTCCGCAACGACTATGACAACAAGATCACCTCGTCCAACGATCTGGTCGGCCGCACGTCTACCAACGAAGCCATCCTGCGCTGGGACAACGCCAAGGACGCCGTGGTCAAGGGCTGGGAAGGCTACGTCGGCGTACCCTTGCTGGGCGAAGCCGGTGAGACCCTGAGCTGGAATACCAACTTCACCTACATGGACGCCAACGAAGACAACGACGGCAACCCCTTGAGCGTGGTCCCGGAATACACCGTCAACACCATGCTCGACTGGCAGGTGACCCAGGCCCTGTCCCTGAGCCTGACCGGCACCTACTACGGCAAGCAGGAGCCCCGCAGATTCAACCCGACCCGCGACGTCAGCGTGATCAATGCAAACGAGCTCGAAACCCTCGACCCGTACCACGTCTGGGGTATGGGCGGCACCTACGAGGTGAACAAGAATCTGTCGTTCGGCGCTGGCATCAACAACCTGTTCGACAAGCGCGTGTACCGCGAAGGCGCGGGTACCAGCGCCGGTGCAGCCACCTACAACGAACCGGGACGAGCGTTCTACGCATCGATCACCACCTCGTTCTGACAGTCACTGCAGCCTGGCCACCGCGGTGGCCTCGGACCCAGCCCTGAGCGGGCTGGGTCTTGCCGTGTTCGCCACTGATGAAAACGCAGATGAAAACACCACGTTTCTCCTGGGACATGCTCTCACGGATCATTGCCGCCATCGCCGGTGGCTATGGCTTCACCTACGCCTTCACCGCGGCCCTGGCGCGTGTGCTACCGATCGACGAGGTGGATGCGTTGATCAGCGTGACGTTGTCGTCGTTCGCCGTGTACACCGGCGCGGTGCTTTGGGCATTCGCCTGCCGCAGTGCCCGACGTGCCTGGGCTGGCCTGGCACTGGCGCTGCCCCTGGCGGTGGTCGGCTTCTGGCCGCAGCTGATGGAGAGCGTGAAATGAAACGCAAGACCATCACTCAGTCGCTGTCGTGGATGCACACCTGGTGCGGTTTGATTTTCGGTTGGATCCTGTTCGCCATTTTCCTCACCGGCACCCTGGCAGTGTTCGACAAGGAAATCGACGGCTGGATGCGCCCTGAAATTCCCCAGTCTGGTTTGAGTCAGGCCCAGGCGGTGCAAACCGCACTGGGCTACCTCCACGCCAACCATCCAGGCGCCAGTGCCTGGAACATCGGCCTGCCGACCGAGCGTTCTCCCACGCTGAGCGTCTCGACAGGCGAGCAACGCCGCGGCGGCGGCACTGCGCTGGACCCTGGGACCGGCGAGCCATTGGAGGTGCGCGAGACCGCAGGCGGTGGTTTCTTCTTCCGCTTCCATTTCACCCTCAACCTGCCACGCGCCCTCGGTATCTGGGTGGTCGGCCTGGCGGCCATGGCGATGCTGGCCGCTTTGACCAGTGGTATCGTCATCCACAAGAAGTTCTTCAAGGAGTTCTTCACCTTCCGCCCGGCCAAAGGACAACGCTCCTGGCTCGATGCGCACAACGCCACGGCAGTGCTGGTGCTGCCATTCCACCTGATGATCACCTATACCGGGCTGGTGATCTTCTACCTGATCTACATGCCGGCCGCCTCCGATGCCTTGTTCGATGGCAACCGTGAGGCCCTGAACCGGGCCCTGCGCGGCCTGCCTGCCGAACAGCCTGCCAGTGCCCGGCCTGGCGGGCAGGGGGGACGTGACCAGGCCGTCAAGGCGCAAGGCGAGCCGGCGCCACTGACGTCCCTTGGCCCGGTGTTGGCCGAAGCAGAGCGGCGCATGGGGACGGTATCGAGTGTTTCGATCCACAACCCCGGGCGCAGCGATGCGCGGATCGAAGTGCGCCCGGTACTGGGCAACCGCATCGAGCTGACCAAGGGCCAGAGCATGGTCTTCGAGGGGGTCAGCGGCAACGTGCTGCGTGCGCCGGCCGAGAGCCGACCCAGCCTGCTGACGCAACGGGTGATGTCGGGCATGCATTTCGCCCAGTTCGGGGGTTATCCGATGCGTTGGTTGTACTTCATGTGCGGCTTGGTCAGTTGCGCCATGATCGCCACCGGCCTGGTGCTGTTCACCGTCAAGCGGCGGCGTCGACATGACGCTGAAGGCGCGCTAGGCGCACTGCTTTACCACGTCGCCGAGCGCCTCAACGTCAGCGTGATGGCAGGCCTTGCGCTGTCCTGCGTGAGCCTGCTGTGGGCCAACCGTCTGCTGCCCGTCGAGCTGGCGCAGCGCGGTGGTTGGGAAGTGCGGGTGTTCTTCCTGGTCTGGCTGGTCAGTCTGGGCCATGCCATCGCCCGTCCAGTGTGGCGTGCCTGGCGGGAGCAGCTTGGCCTTGCGGCAGTGCTGTGCCTGGGCTTGCCGCTGCTGAACGCCGTTACCGTCAGCTGGGGTGCCTATATCCCGTTGGAAACCACCACCGTCGTCATCGGCGCGTTGCTGGGCTGGTGCTGCTGGAAAGTCGGTCGGCCGATCGAGGAACGCGCCACTCGCGGCAAGGCGGTTCATCCATTGGAGGCCAGCTGACATGAGTCTGGTGTTATCCACGGGCCTGCTGCTGGCCTACAGCGGCATGCTCGGGCTATGCCTGGGGCTGGAGCGGCACTACAAGCAGGTCTGGCAGCGGCTGCCCGCACGGCGCTTGCGCCTCTGCCTCAGAACCCTGGGCTGGCTCGCCCTGGCCGCCAGCTTCGCGGCCAGCGTGGCGGCCTGGGGCTGGGCCATGGGGCCGATCGGCTGGTGTGGCCTGATCTCGCTCGCCGGGCTGGCCCTGGTGCTGGTATTGCCTTATCACCCGCAGCTGGCGATGTGTCTGGCGCTGCTCGGTTGGCCTGTGTTAGGTGTCGTTGCGCTGCTCTGAGCTGAGGCTTCGGCTACAGGCGGCGAGAAACCCGACGCCTGTCCATCCCATCAGGCTCGATCGAATGCGCTAAAGAGTTAACGCTGTCAGTCGATATCGTAGCGCCATCATTCAACTTTTCGGCCGACCATGACCTCCATCCTGCCTGACGCTTCCACCCGTGAGCAGCGCCCACACTCCAGTGTCGGCCTGGCCAGAACCGTTCTGTTCATGTTCACGGGCTTTCTGACGCTGGTCATCCTGGCAGCCGGTGTCATCTCGGTCTACTTCGCGCTGGGGCTGGATCGGTCGGAAGCGAAGAAGGCGAAGCTCCTGGTGGAGAAGGCCGTCGAATCACTGGTGAGCGCTTCTCAGACTACCATCGAGGATTATGCATTCTGGGGCGATGCCTACCGAAACCTTCACAGCGAGGTCAATACGGACTGGGCCTTCGTGCAGGGAAATCTCGGGGCCACCTTGTATGCCGATTTCGGTATCAACGGTCTTTTCGTCGTCAAGGGTGCTCGGCAGACCGTCTATGCCGTCATCAATGGGTCGCTTGCCCCGGTCTCGGCTTCGGCGTGGCTTGGCCAACCCATCGACCACCTCCTGCAGGCGGCAAGGGCTGAGGAACCACACGAAAAGTCGGTCAGCGCATTCCTCAACGTGGACGGCGTATTGGCGCTCGTCGCTGCAGCGGCGCTCACCCCTTCGACAGATCCTACGGTAACGCGAGAGGCCGGGGAGGCGTCCGTACTCGTGTTCACCCAGTTGCTGGACAGTCACCGCCTTGAAGCGCTGGGCCAGCAGTTTGGTATTCAACACCTGCGGCTTGCACGCCAGGCGCCGTCTGCCGACGCGCGACTGGCGCTGGGCGACGAGGGCAGGGCTGGGACGCTCCTGTGGCGAGCGCCCACCCCAGGGCGTGAGATGCTGACGTTCATCCTGCCCTTGCTCGGCCTGCTGGGCGTGGTGGTCTATGTGATGATGTGGATGTCCTTGCGGCGCATCACCTCCATGGCACGCTATCTGGATCAGAGCTACGCCGAGGTACAGCGCAGTCGGGCAGCATTGGCCGATAGCGAGGCGCGCTTCCGAGACGTGGCGGAGGCCAGTTCGGACTGGATCTGGGAGATCGACGAGAAGGGGCGTTTCACCTACCTCTCCGAACGGTTCGAGACGATCACCGGGCTGGCCGTGGCCGCCTGGCTGGGCACGCGGATAGATGCGCTGTTTGTGGGCGAGCATGGCGGCATCCTCGAATGGTCGGGTCGACGGTCACACGGGGTCAATGCGACGCTCGAGTGCCGATGCCTGGATAGTCAGGGCGCGCAACGGATCGTCCGCGTGACCGCCAAGGAAATGGATGGGCTGGGCTACCGCGGCACGGCGACGGACATCACAGCAGAAGTCGAAGCGCGCAAGCGGGTCGAGTACCTGTCCGAGCACGATGTGCTGACGGGCCTGCCGAACAGGAAGCGTCTTCGCGATTTCCTGGAAGGGAAACTGGCGTTCTCGTCAGCCGGTGAAGCCCCGTTGGTGATGCTCAGCATCGACCTGGACCGGTTCAAGCCGGTGAACGATCTGCTGGGGCATGCCGTCGGTGACCGGGTGCTGCTGGAAACCGCGCGGCGATTGGGAGACTGCGTGCGCAGCGAAGACCTGATCGCTCGCATAGGCGGCGATGAGTTCGTCATGATCATCACCGGCATGGGTGACCATGCGGAGATCGAGGCCCTGTGCGAGCGGCTGATCCATTGCGTCGAGCAGCCGATGCACCTCGAGGGCCAGGACGTTCATATCAGCGCGAGCATCGGGATCGCGCTGGCCCCAGGGGATGCCTCGCAGGCCGCTGAGCTTCTTCGCTATTCCGACATTGCGCTCTACGAGGCCAAGACCAGCGGGCGGGGCACCTGGCGCTTCTACGCGGGCGAGATGAATGCCCGGATCATAGAGCGCAGGCGTCTGGAAAACGACCTGCGCTACGGCATCAAGCACGGCGAACTGCGTCTGTATTACCAGCCTCGCTTTCGTATCAGCGATGGGCACATGGTGGGGGCCGAGGCGCTGGTTCGCTGGCAGCATCCCGATCGCGGCCTGGTGTCACCGGACACCTTCATCCCGATCGCCGAGGAGACAGGGCTGATCACCGCATTGAGCGATTGGGTGCTTCACACGGCGTGCGCCGATGCGGTGCGCTGGCCCGATGACTTGTTCGTGTCCGTGAACCTGTCGCCGAAGGATTTCCAGTCGGCGCTGTTGACCGAGCGTGTGGGCAGTGCGCTTTCGCATTCCGGACTCAGCGCGGCGCGCCTGGAGCTCGAGCTGACCGAAAGCGTCATGCTGGAAGATGCCAGCGGTACGCTGGTCATCATGCGTGCGCTCAAGGACCTTGGCGTGCGGTTGGCGATGGATGATTTCGGCACCGGCTACTCATCGCTCAGCTACCTGCGTACGTTCCCGTTCGATGGCTTGAAGATCGACAAGAGCTTCGTCAGTCATCTTGGAGAAAGCGAGGGTGATCGCTCGGTCATCACGGCCATCGTGGGGCTGGGGCGCGCGTTGTCGCTTACCGTCACGGCGGAGGGGATCGAGACGCCGGAGCATCTGGAGCTTTTGAAATCCGTGGCCTGTGATGAGGGACAAGGTTATTACCTTAGCAAGCCTGTGGAGGCAGCGGCTTTCAGCCGGATGATCGAATCGACCCTGGTCAATTAGGCGTCTTCGTTCATCCTCTTGAGATCCAGGGCAACGGGCGTGGCGGGCGCAATTTCAATGGCACGGCTTTCGGCATGCAGGATGCTTGCGATCACCACGCTCATCAAAGCGAGCTATGCATCTGCGTTCAGTAAGGCTTTCATGGTGCGCTAGTGCTCTAGATCAGCGCCACGTACCCAGTCAAATGCCAGCGATGTGTGCTGGGGAGCAAAACGTTGCAGGTGCTCAGCCACGACAGTCTCCATTTTATCCAGTAATGCCTCAGGCGCGTGTATCAGCACTTTTAACTGAGTACCCTCAGCCTGCAGCTCGCAAACAGCATCCCCTAAATCAATCCGGCTGCGCTCATTGTCGAAGACGACCGAAAACTTGTGACCCCAGTGCTTGCTCAAGCGAAGGATGTAGCGGCTGGGTTGATCGGTGGCGATAGTCGCTTGGGAAATGGGCATGAAAACTCCTGTAGGCAGTAGGCTATCGGCAGTAGGATGAGTTATTAAGAATTTTTCGCATTGTAGCCATCGACTGGTCGTTCGGAAATCTTTTATCTGATGTTCCCAAACACCAGAAGAAACTGAAATTCTCACGTCCAGCCGTTGATGCATCATGGGAGCTGATCCTGGCTTGCCTAGACTGTTTGACCGGCCAAGTCGCATCGATTCCAGGTTGGTGCAGTCATGGCTAAAGCTTCCGAACCAGGAGATTGCAGTGGGTTACAGCTGAAGCATTGGAACCTTCAGCCATACATGATTTAACATAATACACATTAACCGCACCTTCATATACAGCCTAGAAGGCCTTGGGTGAGCGGGTTCACGCGATAGTTCTCGACGGATCCACGACCGACGTCTGCAGGTTTCAATGCATGGCATGAAGCCGCTTCAATCGATCGTGTCCGTCTCAGCGCTATCTTTCATCTCACGAACGATGCAACGAACAGGACTGCGGCCATGATGGTCAATCCCGCAGCGTAGCTATGCTTGATGAAGGTGTCGTATGCCGGCCCCTTGAGTTTCCAAGGTCTGGCCCAGACGGCATAAATCAGTAGAAGGCCAATGGCAGCACCTTCGATCGACACAGCTGCAAGAAGCACGGTGCCAAACGCCATGCTCGCCGACAGTGATTTTTCCTGGCTCAGGATCATGTAAAAAAGCACCGTCACACTAGGCACCAACCAGACACCTATGGATGCCGCAATCAACAGCCAACAGCATACGCTGGCCAATGTGTACGATCCGATGGGTGGTAGTGCTCATTGTCAAATCTCCAGGCACCTCATATTTGGCACATGTGGGCCTTTCAACGTCTTTGGAAAAAGTCCCAGGATGGGGTTATTCCTTTCACTCTCCTGTGGGGAACTTGCCTGCGATGGCATCTGGTCCATCACCGCCTGCATCGCGGGCAAGCCCGCTCCCACACAGGGAGGTGAACCACTTTGCCAGATCAGCAATGGGGTCCACATCGTGTCAAACAAAGACATGGGAAGGCCCACCCTGAAAGGTTTCGCAGAAAAATGCAGCACACTACTGACGGGTCTTCGCATAGCTTCTGAGCTGTACGACAACCACCCTCCACGACCTAAATTTCAGTCATTTTCGCCCATCTTCGGCTTAACTCAACGAAATGTCCTGGGTTGGGGGCACAAAGCCTACTAAGTCCCGGCGAGCGACTGAGTGACGTGGCTTTGGGCCGATGAGGAGACTTAGTATAGCTACTATGAGCACCAACTAAGTTAGTACACCCCTACAAGCCCGGTTCGGTTGTTGATTCTTGCTAAGCTCGGAGCTGACTGTCCTGCGCGGCGGTACCAGGCTTGCTTGTTGGCAAGGTCGGCAGGTGCCTATCCAACAGCGCGCTTGGAGGCGAGGCCTTCAAAAATCAGCCTGAATCTCTAGGGCCACCCAATTGGGAACGAAAAATATTTCCGCGTAGTCGCCGGGTCTCGTCAGTTACACGAGAACGAAGGCAACCAGTACAGTTTCGAAGCCAGCCCTCTATTTCCAACAGGTACAGTTTCTGAAATTTTGCAATTTTTCAAAATAATTATCTATATATTGACAGATTAGCTTCCTAATAATTTGGTAGTTGTGCGACGCTTCGCAGGATTCTGGGTTGCAAGAGGGATCAGTTTGAGATAGCTTCTTTCGGAAATACTTACTGGTCGATTGGCCAATACATTACGCCTTGCTCACCTTACAATGGTTTTTGGTATGACAGTGGTAAAAATAAAAGCCAAGATCGTAATAGATGAGACGGGAGTCGCTTATGAAATGCCTATACTATTAGGCGCAAATGGCGACGTGCGACTTTTGACTGAGTACTTGGTTGAAAATGCCGGCATGAGCGACGCGTGGAAGTTACGCGTCGTTAGGGCCGCCAAAGTTATGATTGAGTATATCGAGGCAAATCCATACAGGTGTAAAGACCCCGAATTAGTTTTTGCGGGTTTCAAATCGCATCTATATTCCGGAACGATAGGGGATGATGGGCTAGATCCTTCTGGTCTGGGATGGGTGCCGAGCAGTGCAGACGTAAACGCGAGGATCATAGACGCACTGAATGACTTCTTCGATTTCGCATCGAGGAAGCTGGGCAAGCAAACACCAAACCCTATGGTAAAAGCCTCCTCGCATGACGAAAAACTCAAATTTGCTGCCTGGCTTAAAAAGAATAATCAAAATTTTCTCGGCCATATCGGTAGGCAATTCCCATCCGTGATGCTGCAGGAAGTCAGAGCAATGCGACCACAAGGTCGATTGGTCATGAGTAGCTCAGTTGTGCCAGAATTTCCGCGCAGCCTTTTTCAACAGATGTATCTGGATGGTTTCGGTGGAACGCGCGATGTACGCTGCATCATTCGGGATCGCTTAATCTTACTGCTTTTAGACGCTGGTGGGTGCAGGGCAAGTGAACCATTGCACATTTGGGTAGGTGATGTGAAACCCGATCCCAGAAATCCAAAGGCTGCGTTGGTTAAGATTTATCATCCTGAGGAAGGCGTCGCCCCTCAAGATGTTCGCAAGAGGACTCGCAAAGAAAAACGTGCTGCGTACCTCAAACGAAAATATGGATTGACTGCTCGAAACCGTATTCACGGTAGCCAACGCGTTGGCTGGAAATGCAAGGTGGTGGATCATCCAGATAACTATATACAAGTGTTTTGGTTCGCTCCTTTGGCTGGAGAGGTTTTTCTAAAGCTCTGGAATATTCACGTGCGGTACCTTGCGCCCATTGAACGCCATCATCCGTATGCATTTATTTCATATGAGTCGAATAATTTTGGCGAGCCTTACTCGCTGAATGCCCTGAATAGCAACTATGAAGCCGCGCTGTCTCGGATAGATCAGACCCCATCAAAGCCTGAAGGCCGGTCAACTCATGGGCATCGGCACAGCTACTCACAACGCATGAGAAGAGCGGGCTTGCCACCCGTAATTATAAAAAAGGCACTTCATCATGCGAGCCTTAGTTCCCAAGAGGCCTATACAAAGGTTACGAGCGATCAGGTGACAGATGCTTTCAACAAAGCGCGTGATCGGATGGAAAATGAGTCTGAGGTTGATCTATGTACTCAACAAGATCACAACTGGGATGAGATCCTCTGTTCAGGCTTTGAAGACATCGACCCAGACGGCCTCCTTTCAGGGCCTAATCCAAAACTTAGGAGAGATTGATGGCAAAGCGAAGTAAAAGAGACGGCCGTTCTTCGGACGTGACATTCAGTTGGATTACTCGTGACAATGGCTGGGCTTGGGAAGGCTGGCGAGTATGCGTCGCTGGTTGGCTTGCAACCCAAGAAGCGGCGATCTCGCTCAAAATCAATGCATTGAACTGGTTTGTCGACAAATATTTGCCGAGGACGCCAGAACCTGCGGTAGTAACTTCTTTTTTCCAAGCCAGCGCCAATAATTTGCTGCCCGACCTGCATGATGCCCTCAGGGAAACAATGAGCGATGTCATCAGTGCCAAGAACTTCAATATTATTAGCGCGATGATTGACTGGTGTTTGGATGAGTATTTGACTGAAATAGATGATGATGGCCAAAGCCTGTATCTCTGTGAAAACCCATTCAAGAAAGTAAAGGTAAATACGCCGGTTTTGGCCGAGAGCCCCTACAACGCGATGCCGTACACGTTCATTCGTGAGCTGCGGTCGATCATTTGTCCTGTGGAGAAAGGGCACTTCTCCGATTGGAAATTTGCACAAGCGCTGAGCGGGCAACCGACCTCTGATGGGCGATCTTCCTCGGCATGGAGTGACTGGATTGAGGTTCAAGAGGATGAAGTAATTCTTGGTAATCCTGACTCCGTGTATAGAACAAGGACGATTCTCAGGAAAGGAAAATCAACTAAAATTACTGAATTATGGTCTCCCGTCCGTGCAGTTGCGCTCTATCTGAAGCTGGAGTTGCCGCTGCGGACATATCAAGTAAGGATGCTTGATTCAGGTGAGGCCGATACTTTCCGCTATGAAAATGGTACATGGGTGGAAAATGAGACTCTTCTCAAATTAGGTCGAAACTCTAATCCCTACTCGCGCGGCGTCTTTCGGAAAATTTATGATCCGTATTCAAGCCAAAGCATGACTGGATTGTTCATCAGTACGAATAAAACGGCGGACATCAACCGGGAATCACGTGAAAGGGGCTATGAAATTCCCTGGCAGCACGAAAATGTTCTGTATTGGTTGCAAAAGCTCCGCAATTGGCAGGAAAAACATAATCCAATTACGGCTCCCACACATTGTACTGATTTGGCCCAAAAGCATTTTGGCTCTGTTAAAACAGATGAACAAAAAAAGGCTATGGGTTTCATGTGCTTTTTGTTCAGGGATCCGACATCTAAATCGTTCGATGATCGCCATAAGCCTATCATCAAAACAGCACTTGAGGGTCATTGGTGCAAATTGCTAGCCGAGTTGGAGAAGCGGATTGCAGAGCGTGGGCAGACTTTAGATGATGGGAGTCGTATCACTTTTGTTGAACCGCCTGTCAAAGGAGTTCTCAATACTAATACTTACTTTCCATTGCATAGCCTGAGGGTATCACTCATAAGTAGCTACATAATGGAAGGAGGCGTGCCAATTCCGGCGATGGGTAAATTAATAGCCGGCCACTCAAAACTTTTGATGACGCTACGATATAACAAGATCCCAATTAGCAAAATGACGTCATTGATGAATGAAGCATCGGCTAGGATCGAAAAAGGCGGGCATGAAAGTCTTCAAATTTTCCTGAGAGATGCCTCGCTTACTGAAATCTCTGAGAAGACTGCATTCCACGATGAGTCGAGTGTTCGTCCGGCATTAGCCATGCGCAACCCTGTTGGATGGGATTATAGACACTTAGGGATGTGCCTAGTTGGGGGGAACAACGTTTACCTCGACGATACAAGCCTGAACAACGGTTGTTGGAATGGAGGCAAGGCAGTGCCAGGAACGAAGCCGGTACGATATGAGCGTGTACATCACGGCGATGGCAACTGCACATGTTGTCGCTTTTTGGTGACAGATGCGAGCTATCTTCCAGCTTGGGTGGCCCACTTCAACATCATTAGTTATCGGGCGTCACTAGCTGCAAAAGCGGCTATCACTGCGGAGCATGAAAGGGATCAGCTACTAGATGCGCAATTCTATGCGTTGAAGGAAAATTTGCCATTCACCAAACATGCTGAACTTCAGCAGGCCGAACGCCGCCATGCTCAGCAGCAGATGGAAGTTAATGACTTCGCTATTGACTTACAGTCTTGTTACAAAATAATTTCCAGACTCATTGAAATTGAGCAGGCGAGGGAAGATGGAGATCAAAGCCAAAAATTTGTCGCCACTGGTTCAAAAGTGGACATTGCACCGCCAATCGCTTTCATCGAGACAAATTCAGAACTCTGGCAGTTGTCTATGATTCTGCAAGATGCTGAGTTTTATACAGAAGAAGCAGACAACGTTTTAAAAACGCCAGCTGTTCAAAAACGCTCTCAGCATCTCAATCGACTACTGATGCGAAATAATTATACTCCCATCTTTATGAATATGTCCGATGAGATGCAGCTTGTGGCTGGGAACGCGATGATGCGTGCGATGGCTCATGCTGCCTCTCCCGATGATCGACTAGAGGGGGTTCGCTATGTCAGCGGGTTGATCGAAGCTGGTGAGGTAATTCCTCAACTTGCCCAAGGTATACAGGCAATGGAGCACCTCTCGGGACAAACAGCTTATCGGCTGAAAGATCTGATAGTTGGCGGTGCAGGCCAAGGGATGCTTGCCCATGGCTAATCAAATTGACCCCGATCTTGTGTTACAAGACTTGCTCAGCGAGGCACGACCGCAGCAGCAAAGGTCGCTCATTGCTCTGAGCAAAGTATTAGCGGAGCGTGTCAAAAAGAAAGACATGAATTTTTCTATTGCCCATATAGCGAAGCTCTCTGTGGCAGCCGGTGGGCCATCTGAATCCAGCATTCGAAATAAGACAGGCTTGAGGTTCAGGTTACTTATCGAGGCATGGGCAGCGAGCGCTGGCACCACTCGTAGGATGCCCGTCCAAGGACGAAGTGCGAAGCCTCCTCGTGACTATGAGCTTCTACTTCTAATTCCTGATGTGGCAGTTCGGGCTTGCTTCAGCCAAATAATAGCTGAACGCAATCGCTTCGAGTCCGAGCTCAATCTGCTCAAATCGCAGACTAGGATGGTGATAGACCTACGTCCACCACTCAAAAAAAATATATCACCAGTCCAAGTATTGCCGGCTTTATCTGACCTGCTCAATGTCATGGAGGTTGAGGCGTTAAGGGCTGCGATTGACCCACACTTTATCTCTTCACAAGGGTGGCGGGTCACACCCGCCGGTCAGGTCAAGGACGAGTCAGGTGAGGTATTCAAGCATGGCTATGCCACAGCAATAAAAAAAATACTTGATGAAGTGGGGTGACTTACTTGCCAAATGGAAAGTAGTCCTCCCAAGAAAACTACAAGTCCTTTCTGGCATGGTCTTCGTCAGAGACAGATCACGATTTGGCAGCACATTCGCACCGAGGCAAGTTAAA
This sequence comes from Pseudomonas entomophila, assembly GCF_013523125.1. Taxonomy (GTDB): domain Bacteria; phylum Pseudomonadota; class Gammaproteobacteria; order Pseudomonadales; family Pseudomonadaceae; genus Aquipseudomonas; species Aquipseudomonas entomophila_B. The sequence goes on from NZ_JAAMQJ010000020.1 coordinate 68,222, forward strand.
AAGAACTGATATTGCACGGGAAATGCCGCAAGGATAGAGAGGAGGGGTGTTGGCTATCATTCAGCTCCCGGTATTTACCTCATGGAAAAATCATGTGCTGCCACCATCCTCTCGATGATGAAGGACAACAGCAATCTGGCGTCCGATCAACGATTTGTAGACGAATTCAATCAATTTGAATTTGATGAGCGCCGACGCTTGGCTGACGGCAGTTTTCAGCTCGCGTCAGCTCAACGAAAAGCCGTACTAATGGCCTTAAGCCATCGATTCTCCTTGATAACTGGTGGTGCTGGTGTTGGCAAGACTATCGCCCTAAGAGCTCTTGTAACGCTCCTAGAAAATGACGGTAAAACTGTTTACCAACTGGCATTAAGTGCACGCGCTGCGTCCCAAATGGCTGAATCAAGTGGTCGGCCAGCGATGACAATTGCGGCGTATTTGCATCGTCGAAATAACTCAGCGGCAGATCAAAATCTTGTCCTTATTATAGGTGAAGCGTCCATGGTGGACGTATTGACTTTTTATCAGATCACTCATGGTTTGCCACCTGGTGCTTCGTTAGTGCTGATGGGCGATCCGCATCAGCTACCACCCATTGGGCAGGCTTAATCCTTCATGTCCTCACTGAGCTCTCATTGATTCCCCAGACGAAGCTCACCACGGTGAAGCGTCAAGCAGCTCATTCAAATATTCCACGTGCAGCTGCATCAGTCCGTGAGGGTCAGTGGCCAACCTTCAGTGATACAGCTGTCGGTGAAGCTGCTTTCATAAAGTGTGAGGATGATGAGATCTTGCCGATCATCGCAGAGCTTTACCTGCAGAGCGGCACGGAAACCCAAATCCTTTCCGCTACCAAACATTGCTCATTTGCTGGGACGCATGCGATCAATCGGATGCTGCGCGGTAGGTGCGGTAACGCGCAATCTCGTGTGGCCGCACCGGCTAATTGGAGCGGCGAAGAGCTGTGCGTTGGCGATCGAGTTATGTACATCCGCAATGAATGGTCACGTAACCTTCATAACGGCAGTCTTGGGGTAGTCACGAGCGTATCGGGCTGCAGAATGGGAGAAGAGCCTGGTACCGATCTCAATCGGCAAGCGCTGGGAGCCGTAGCCTTTGAAAATAGAGACATCGAGCTTTTTGCTCCTGACTTAGACCTGCTGGATTACGCGTATGCGATAACCATCCACAAGACGCAGGGCTCGCAATTTCCGCGAGTGCTGGTAGCGCTGCGTCGATCTAGAGCTCTGGATAGGACACTTAGTGAAATGCTGATGAGTAGTAGTGAAGACGGATCCTCCACCTAAGCCATTGATTTACAAGGATAACTACACTAAATAGTTCTTTGATGTAGCTATCCTTTTGTTATCTCAAACGGTACGAGGGAGGGTGTTTGGCATACCCAATTTAACATAAGATAGATTATGCGCACATCTGGAAAAAGGCCTTGGGGCACTGCGCGTCAGAATCGAAGCCTGGCATCTTGGCCTTCAGCTATCGCACTGGTGCCTGCGGCTGGACTCGGCCAGATGCTCCCCTCAAGCCACTTGATCAGTTCCCCGCTCGCAGCTTCGCACTAGGAAAACTGCCGCCAATTTGTTGAGTGAATGACGCACGCTTCGATCGGCGGCTTGCAGCAAAGATTGAGCATGAGCAGCTATTTATCCTAGCGCTGAGCAGCTTGGAGACTTTACGGTCAACTCCGCGTGGCGGGATTTCAATCGATCCCGAAGAAATTCGCGACCAGATTTTGGTGCGCCATGAGGCTTTCAAGCACCTAGTCGATCCCGCACGCCGAAAGTCACTGTGAGCGTTGACTCCCTTTAGGCGGCTTCAGCCGCGCACCTTGTGCCCTTGACGCCGCAGCGTTTCAAAAAGGCAGTGATAATCGTAAAGCTCAAACCTTTGCCCGCTAGCCTCCAGCAGCTTCTCCGAAATCCAAGCTGCGTCGTCCTTCGAAAATGCGTAGCCAAACCCTTCGAACTCCATTTCAACACCGCCAGGTCTGACAGTCCGGATAGAGATCGCTGTATAGCTCTCGCGATCGGGCATGATTTCAGGGCTAATTTTATTGAAAGGAATCTCACCAGTTGCGTCCAAATGCCAGTCCATCAACAGCCTGTATTTGCGCGTCAGGAGTGGCTCACATTCTCTGGCTACAGCTCTGGCCGTTTCCGCGCTCGGCTGCTCCACAATCGCAACTGCTTCCGCCAAATAGAATGCCAACTCATAGGCGACAGCTGCGCTGAACTCAATCCATTCGGAGTCGAACTCGACCATTACGGCGCCCTCGCCTACAGCTTTGATCGAGCAGTCATAGTAGTCCTCACATTCTCTCTCGCGCCAGCAGAGCAATTTACGTTGAAAATGTGAGGTGGTTGGAGCGGTGGCTGTATCAAGACTCATTAAATCCTCGGTTGAGATTGTGTTTCTCCAACCATAAACGGAAGAATTTTTGAGAACTTGAGTTGTATTGGAAAAATTTTCTTGCCCTTTATGCGACGCCATCACTCCTATGTATCTCGGGCCTGTAAACCGTAAACCTCAGGTCTGATGCGCAGCCCGATCGTCAGTGGGGCCATTCGAAACCGATGCTAAAGATCTTCATATCCTGTATATGCTCGGCTCTGTAGCTGTACATATGTGCATATGTCACGCCCTCCACTATTGTGTTATCTTCCCATAATAGATTCAGCCCTCCCCCGGAAATATTTCATTAGAAATGCCACCGCGGTCTGCACATCCCTTTCTTCAGTAAAGACGTTAAATGGCCACATCAAACTCAGTATTTCAGCGCCTCAGCGGCGCAGATGAATCGGGCAGTATCCGTATGCCTCAGAAGGAGCTCAACGCAACGCTGCAGATGTTTCAGGTCGACGTGCTCGCCTCTAATCTGGAGTCGTATTCGATCAATCCCGAACGGGCTCGGGGGAAGTATCCTTGGGCAACCCGCTTTGCTATGGGGCATCCACTGGCTCCCTGGCAACGGCCTGCAGCCTGGACGGAGGAACAACAGGTTAGGTTTATCACGTCGATCTGGATGGGTTCAGACCTTGGGTCGTACCTGGTGAACGGGTGGTATGAGTTTGCCGATGGTGATGCCTATGCGCTTAACAGCGAGGTTTTGCTCGATGGCCAGCAGCGGCTCACAGCTCTGGAAGGCTATCTGCTTGGCAAGTTTGGCGTGCCCGATTCGGATGGATGCTTAAGGTTCTGGTCTGAAGTCGGTGATAAGGAGCGGAAGCGCTTCCTCGGGATACCCTTCGCTCAAGCCCGGGTGCACTCGAGCGATGAGGTTGCCTTGCGTAAGGTTTACGATCTTCGTGCATTTGGTGGTACGGCACATACCGAGGATCAGCGGGCATCCGCTTAACGGGCTAATGCACAGCGAGGGGGTTGGCGTGCCCCTCCCGGGGCCGGCTGTCGTAAACCACGCCCCCGGCTTTAGCCGGCGTCGCGGCCCGCTGGGCTTCCATCCCCACGCCTCCGGCCGATGGCCTGCGCGCTCCGCTTGCCTCCGCGGATGCCTTGACATAACAGTGTAAGGGCGCCTTCTTCCGGCTAAATCCAGTCTTCTTCAATGTATGCTTGCATGCTCGTCACCAGAGGTTCCATGGGTACGGATTCAAGCTAACCCACCACGCCTACTGAATCAACCTTAGCTCAGTCTCCGTGGAGAGCTTGCCAATGGGCCTCGAGATGCCTCATCTCTTTCTCCCACTCATCGACGAATTTTTCTAGGTCATGCAGATATGGGCCTTCGGCTAACCTCGTTGAGCCGATGCTCGCTTGGGCAAATCGCTCGCGCCACGGCGCCGGAATGGTCAGCTCATCGACGATCTTACGGCCTGAGGGATGAGCCGACGAACTGACTCGATCGAGGAGATGCTTGCAGGAACGAGCGACATCATCCAAATCTTGCTGAACTACTTGCAGTTCCTGGAGGAGAACTATCGCTTTTGGATCGCCAGGCTGGAGTGCGGACAGAGCCCAAAGCAGCCTTCGTAGCCGACGCTCGCCTTCAATTAAATCGGCCAAGGTTTTACCCCTCCTCGCTCAGGCCGGCTTCCACCTGGTTGGCCTTGATGGCTTTGGCTGCTGCCTGTCCTCCCCGCTTAGTAAGGTCGATGCCGATGACCTTTATGTCCTCAGCGCCAGGATATTTAGAGGCGATAGTCAACCAGTGTTCCTGCAAGGCTGCTACCAAGCCGTCAAACCCGACTCGAGCACCCTTTGGGGTCTCCCACCTGGTTTGATCATCTCGGCTGACAAGCAAAAAGATTCCACAACTCGACCTGTCATCACGAAGGTAATCCCCGCATAGCTGATTCTCAAGGCGCTCGAAATGCTGCGGCCCAGTCCAGTTCTGCGAGAGCTTCAGTTCAACCGGTACGGGGGCATCGAACTGGGTGTTCAGGAACCTGTAGTCCGGTCGCTTATCGTCTGCTAGCTGTTCCTCCTGGACTACCCCGTAGCGGCTAGCAGCCCGGTCTCTACACCAGTCCCCGATAAATTTTCGAACCGAGGTCTCCTGGCTTGAAGGCAAAAGAAGCTCTGCCCAGCTTGAGTCACTCTCTTCCAGCACATGCTTCAAATCCATTAGGCGATCGATAGCCAAATTCCAAAGCTCTCGGTGCGTGGTAGGAGTGCTTTCCAGCGAGTTATGGAAGTCAATGACTTTCTCTGGTGGCCAAGGCGGCGTTTGAGAATCTGCCGTGGCTTTCTGTTGCGCGTAGAAAGCACTCCAAGGGCGAAGGCTCTCAGCAGGATGAGCACAGGCAATTTCTTCCAAGGCCAGGAATGCTTCTTTCCCAGGTGTTTCTCGAATGAACGCTAGAAGTCCGTCACGAGCATACTGGGCATCGTCCCTCAGGCCAGGCGAGTAGACCCCTGTTCCTGCGCGTTGAATGTCATCTGCGATACGCACGTATTCGTTGACAAGCAGGTAAAGCGCCTTGGCATGTTCGACAGTTTTGTAATTCTGCCGGCAACGGCGTGCATTGTGGCCACCAACGATGCCAATCAGGCAGAGCATTGCGAATTGCGCTTTTGCCTCGTCTGAAGGCAGCGAGTCAATGCGAGTTGCCAGTGCCGGGATACCCTTAGCTGGGTCTGATCCAATCCACATAGCAAACCAAGAAGGCGCGATATCCAGATCGTTCTCTACCATGGCACGCTCGCTGGCTAGATCAGCCAGTGCCTGATTGCTGACTGAGGACTCTACTACAACGCTCAGCACGAGTTGAAGAGATTCCAGTGTTTTTACAGGTTGGGCTAGACGGGCCATGAGCTGAGTTGATAGCGCGTCATACAGCCATTCGCCACTGTACCGCAGTCTACGTAGGACATGATTGCCACCAGAGTCCGCGTGCGACTCACCCAACTCGTAACAGATCTCACGCATTACTATTTCTTGAAGGAGTTGCGGCCAGCGTTCGAACAGGTTAGGCAGCCACTCTGGGAAGCCATTCAGTTCAAGCAGGGCGTAACGAACGGCATACTCTGCATCTCTACGAGACATTTGGAGGAGGCTGGAGGGCTCTTCTCTGGCTTCGATAGCAAGCCCCGTCAAGCCCAGGATTACCTGATAGGGCACGTCATTCGCCGGCGCGCCTTCAGATGGAAGCTTGGGGCAGTAGTTTCTCCAGAAAGTAATCACACCCCCGCGAAACGCTTGAGCGACCGGCATCCCGAACTCAGGAACGAGTGATTGCCAGTTGCCGTTGTTCCATGAGCTTGAGGATGACGTCCCGTCGCGCATCATGTCCAAGAGGTACACTTGATTACGTGTCATCATCCCAGGCTTTGGGCTGTTGATCAGTGCTACCTCGGCAGCGAGCCCTTCTCGCCAGCCGCGACGTCGGTTTTCTTCCTCAGCCTTCCATTGGGCCGCCTCTTCTTTCCACTGAGCTTGCTGGATCTGCCATTCCTCGACTTGTCGCGGCGGCGGATTCAGCATGAGCTCCAGCTTATCGCCAAGCTCAGCGTCGGACTCAGTGGCCTTTCGAAGCTGCACCTGCCACTCAATCGGCGTGCCATGCTGCTGATAAATTTCAAAGGCCATACTCATCGCCATGTGGCGATCCTGCAACTCGGTGAGACTGAGAATTTGGTCGCAGGCGCGATCAAAATTCTGTTTATTCAGCGTCCAGAATGGTCGGAAACCGATCAATTGCCAGACATTAATGACTGGCTCGTTACGGTGCACACGCCCCTTTCGGGCAACCTCGACGTCGTGCCAGAACAGTTTGTAATCGAGCTCAGCCCAAGCAGGCACCGCTATTCTGAGATTCTCACCGACCTCTTGACTGTCTCGCTCATCATAGACATGTGCCAGCGCGAGTTTGCTCATGATGTCTAGAGCGGCCTCATCGAGTGCAAATGGATGACGATCTTGGATCAGTCGGAGCACACCTTGGCCAGCAATTTCGGCAAGCCAAATATACCTTTTCGAGATGGTGCTGAAACCATGATCTTTGGTAGGCGGCTTGGCCAGAAGCTCTCCTAGCCCACGGATAAAGGTGGGTAGATACTCCAGCGGCAAATCTGCTGCCAAGTTCGAAAGGTTAATCGTCAGGCTGTCCCTGCCACTGTAACGCTCCTTCTTGGCCGCTCGCTGGATCGCATCTAGCAACCAGCGAATTGAGTCATCGTTCGGCGGCAGGATATCGACAAGCTCTGCCAACCACTCCCGATTAATGTCCTCGTCACCATTCAGCAACCCTTGGCGTAGGTCAGCGACGTCCTGGGGTGTACCCAAATCGATGACGGCACGTATGGCTGCCAAACGCATGTGCTTGTGCTGTGCAGTGAGAGCGAATAGCTTCGTTTCTGCGAGCGCACCCATCACCTCCCCTTGCCAAACCATGCGTAGCAGGAACCAGGTGATATCGTCGTTTGTACTGTAGAGCGCCAGCAGGTCTTTGATATCCCCTGTGAGGTCATGGTGAGCGAATCTCTGTACAGCTGAATAGTCAGTCATCGACCAGCTATGGGCCGGCTGCGCCAAGTGCTCGCAAGTTTTACGCAATACGTTCCGGCGAGTCGTTAATGGGAGTTGGCCTGGATCACCACCCTCGAAGAATACCTCTGGAGCAACCTCCTCCAACCGTGCACAAATGCGATCATCCAAAAGCGCTAGCCAAGGCAGGACTGGACGCAGCGAGGGATTGATTACCTGCAGTCCGTATTGAGTGCGGAAGAACAGATTCTCGATCTTGACCCGAGAGGCCGAACCGCGGATCAGCTCGTGAAGCCACTCAGCCGTTAGGTATTCTCGAACGGTGCGATGGTGAAAACGAACCGTTCCATATATGCCAGGCTCGAAAATCGGCCGGCTTAGCAGTGTCCCTGCGTCCGCGTCATTCCAATTCTTGAGGACAGAACGAACCGGGATGCCCTTCTTATTGGCATCACCATCCGGTACGCGGACAGCAGACATCTGACCCAGTGTTGTCGCGGCGGCTATGAGGCAGACACCTTCGCGCAGTCTCTCTGGGGCGATAGGTTTGATCTCAGCGCGATTTTGGTCATGTTCTTCTAGGCGACGGTCGATGCTGCTTCTCATCAGCTCAAGGCGCGAACCTATACGGTGATGAGCGTGCCAATAGTCGACGAGCTCCAGGAAATCCAGTGGGCGCGTCGTCAACGACCACGCATCCCTCCGGTCAAGTTCAGCGCGGAAGCTCTTACCATCTGTGACACCGGTGGTTGCCAGGAACCGGTCGACCTGCTCTCCATGAATATCATCCAGAGTCACTACAACGAACGACCCACCTGACTCTGTCTCTGCTGGAATCGTGTGCGCTACACCTTCAGGTACATCAGCAGCATTTGCAGGCGCTTGCTTAGCTATGGGCGCAAAGGCAAACGTCGACTCACAGATCGCTAGATCTGTCCTAGCGCGCCACGCTGTGCTACGCCCGGTAATGAGTAGGTGCGCCTGGGCGCCAAGGTGTTGGGTCAACCGGCCAATTTTACGGATTGCGCGCTCAAAATCTCTCGGATCCTTTAACCGCGCCTCGTCTACTGAATCCATGAACAGCCAGCCTTCCGCACCGGAGTCCAGCCAGCTTTCGAATTCCTTGAAGCTGCCTTCTTCGATAGCGTCTTCCAAATCTGGGTAGACGTTTTCGATCCGCAGAAAGAAGGCCGTTTTCCCTTGGCTACGGAGCTGGCGGGTGACGTTCCGGATTTCAGCGGTCTTACCCGATCCAGCCTCTGAGAGCAGTATGACTCGTTGATGCTGAAGCAAGTCTGCCCAGCGAAGATCTCCAGTCCTGTTATGGCGACCGCTCAAGTCAACATCGTCAGTCGCGTCTGAATCGAAGGGGATTTTAGAGAAGGTACGATCAAGGTCAATAAAGTCGTCCAAATGCCACGTCATAGCGAGTCTCAAGCAGGTCAGGTACAGTCCCGAATCGGGCCGCAGAGGCTCAGCTATCCTACCTGAATTGGCGCCAGCATCGGCGCCCACCGCGGGAATTTGACTCAGTAATCCGAGGGGGCCAGCTTGCTCGACCCAGCTATACAATGTGCAATCATTGCCTCCCAGCGAGGCGGTTTCACGATGCTTAAAACATCCATCATAATGTACCGCGCGCCCTGCCTAACAAGCTCATCCTTAGACGCGCTAACGAAACCGCCTTAGTAGTGCTTGCGACCGAGCCCGCCTTCACCATCAAGCATCCGTTCGACGAACTCGATGGACATCTCCAGTTCGCCCTCAGCTTCCTTGAAGACTGACTCGAGTGATGTGTGATCACCGGAGGCCCGGAGCTTTGCAAGCAGCTCCAGCAGCTCTCGGCCCTGAGCCATGGGCATCTGGATGCTGCAGTACACGGTGTCCTTGTCGTCTCTGGCCATGGGATCCCCAAAAAACTCTCGTGCTCGGGCGCGCCCTTGCGGGCCGGCTGTCGTAAACCGAGCCGCTCGCCATGGCGGCGTCTCGGCCCTGCGGGCGTCCATCCTCGCGCCTGCGCGCTCCGCTTGCCTAGATGCTGATGACCCAAGGCGCGGCAGCGGAGCACAAGGAAGACGGCGATAATCAAGCCGCCCTCCTCTCTTACTTGTGAAGCTTACTGAAGCGAGACGCTAACGTTGCAGGTTCCATCACCATCCAGCTCTGTGGATCAGCCGTACATTTTACCATCCTCCAAGCAGCGTGAAGGAAAAATGCAGCCGCCAGGCCACCTTCCACAATTGCACAATTAGTTATGTCCGAGATCCCCACACCAGTGATACCGAGGAAGTACCCTAGATAAATATTGGCGGGCCACCCCAAGACAAAAACCACGGCAAAAGCGATCATCGCGTAGATAGCCAGATAGGACGGAACTTGCCACCGATATTTAGTAGCAAAACTTCTCACACCCTTACTGTTTTCGAACCCATATAGAACTCCGAAGTTTTTCTCTTTCTTCTTGGAGTTTTTGACAATCGTATACAGCGTGACGTTATCGCCTGCGTTAAGATCCTCGTAGAATTCAGTTTCCATCTGGATGTTCGGTATCTTATGTCCATCCAGACTCACAGTCGCTTTAAGTCCCTTGCTCATCCTATAGGTCACGTCGACGTAGTCGAGCTTCCCAGAGACCTTAGCGCAGTCAAATTTGATCACTATATATCCTTTGAATTCAGCCAATCGAGATGTGGCTAGGCACCCACCCAGCCTGGTCAGTGAGGCTGGGAGCACCTATCCAGGCAGCTTGCGTAAGCCTGATCGCCCCATAAAGGGGACTATAAACCGTCGAATGGGGCATGGCAATCTGACTTCATGCTCTATTTGCTGGAGCGTTTTATGCTGCCCCGCCATGCACTCGCAGCTGTCATCCGCGCTCTCCGAGCGATCAAGGGTGTGAGCCAGGCGGAGTTGCCTGCAGACCGCAAGCACCTCTACAAGCTCGAAGCCGGTCTTTCTAACATCAGTCTTGAAATGCTCGTTCAACTGGCTCAATCGCTGGATGTAGCTCCGGCCACGCTTGTTGTTCTATTTCAGGCAATCGATCAGTCATCCACGCCCGATTCGATCATCGACAGAGTAAGGTCTGAGCTGGTGGATTTTGGACGCCTGGGCGGGCCTGCAGAATTGGCTAGACAGGTCGAACTGGGTGGAGAGCAATCCAGAAACGCTGCTGTAGAGGATCGAAACGCCGCGATCCAAGCGTGCAAAGCCAAGGGTCTCACTCAACGACAAACGGCTGCTGAACTAGCGCTATCGAAATCCACCGTTGCCAGAGCGTGGTGATAGCAGATCGCGCGCCGTTGCCTCCACGTCAGCCGCACATCAATATATCCATCTAGCTGAAAACAGTGATGCTGTTGATCCGTAGACGCGTGAGGTATAGCCTTGTGGATTTCGACCACGATGCTCGTACACATCCGATTGCGCTGCTATCGACCTAGAAGCCTCAGAGCTTAAAACGAACGTTAACAGCGTTCTAAAAGCTTTCTGGCGCGCCCCCTTTGGGGGACGGCTGTCGTACACCAAGCCACTGCGTGGCTTGGCCCTTCGGGCTTCCATCCTCGCGTCTCCGACCCTCCTGGTCTGCGCGCTCCGCTTGCCGCTTAGGGGTCATGAATCAGCTCGTTTGAGGTCGCTTCCTCATCATCGGCGTCTACATCAACAGCCCATATGCGTATCACCATCAGGTAAAATATTGCGGTCTTCTAGGCTGATTTTGGAGCGTTCGTAGCTCATGCCTCATCTGCTTAAACTCCCGCAAAATCATGCTGGCCGCGACTTCATTGTGGGCGATATCCACTTCAAGACCCGAGAACTCCACAGGGGCCTGCAAGCGCTCGATTTCGATAAGTCTGTCGACCGGCTAATCGCCGTCGGGGATCTCATCGACCGTGGGCCAGACATGCTAGATGGCTTGAAGCTATTAGGCGAACCGTGGTTCTTCACCGTGAAGGGAAACCATGAGCAGATGCTCATCGACGCCTATCGAGCTAACCCACGCTTGCCCTACTCCGCTCATGACGCCCGGTGGTGGCTCACGATTGATGACGAGTCTAAGCCCATGATCATCGACAAGCTGGATAGCTTGCCGCTTGTTATTGAGGTGGAGACGGCACAGGGCTTGGTCGGTGTAGTGCACGCTGACGTGCCTGTGAGGCTGGCCTGGAATGATTTTACCCAGAGCCTCGATAGCACACAGATTCAGGATACCGCGCTGTGGGGTCGTGAGCGGATCAAGAAGCATCATCGCGGTGGTGTTCCGGGTGCTTGGCGTGTCTGTGTCGGGCACACCTGGATTCCGCATTCTCTGCGTCTTGGGAATGTCCTTGCTCTAGATGTCACTGGCGGTGGGCATGGCCCCTTGGCGATCTACTCACTGCAGGACGACGTCGTTTACGTGGATGGTAAAGCCTCTGGGCTCGATCAGGCAGAGCGCCTCGGTGAGCAACTGAACGAACTAGAGCAGTCGCTGACTTCATTCAAGACACTGCTGAGCGTGAACAAGCTTGTCGAATCGCAGATCGCTAGTCGCGATGCGGAAGCGCGTGCGCAGCAGATTACTTCTACCTGGCTTACACTGGCTGACGATATCACCAGCATACAGCAGCTGATGAATACCCTGCACGGATTGAGCCTGCTGTCCGGAGAACGCCGTGTGGTTAAGCAGGAGGAGCTGCAGACAAGGTACGCCGGCACGCCCACAGGGGAATTGCTCACACGGCTGTTTGGTTCCGGATGTGAATAATGGAAAACGTGCCGAACAATGCCTGATGCTTATCTTGCTCAAGAGATAGACTGCCAGGTTGCAGTACATAAACTGACCGTAAATCCACCCAAGGCCGCACCGGTGACCTCAGACGAAAAAAACACGAAGAACAAGGAGGCCACTGCCGCATACGAGCAGAAGCAAAACCGAAAGCGACCTAACTTCCTCAACCAGTCCATGCTTGATCAGATCGCGCATGATCACTCGCGATACCTCAAAGAGGTAGGCGCAAAAAGTAAGGAACGCTGAATTACCTACGTGACCATTTGCGGGAGGAAGCATGCAGTTTCAAAAAACCAGAGACCCTGAACGAGTTGAGGTTGAGCGCCGAGCAGCGGCCCATGCAGCAGCCGGCTACCCGTCTCCAAGACATGATCCTGCGATGGACGCGGAATCGATCATCAAGGCAGTCAAGCTTGCACGGGCCGTTGAGATTGCAAACTCAAAAACCTAGATCAGCATTAATCCAGCGTGGTGGGCGTCACTGTCTGCACTCGCAGAAATACCAGCATTGGTTGACCTCAAATCGGCTCGCAGCCAGCTGTCACGTAACGGATTCGCCAGTGATGGCCATGATCGCTCTGAACGGCACACCATAAGCTTGCTTCAATAGCGGGGCTCCAGCCTCCGCCATGCCCTGGATTGTTCGCTTCATAAAGTGCTCCTCAATGCATCACAGGCTGGATGCGATACTAGAACGTGATGACGAGCCTAGGCGAGTCGCCCCTCCGCCTGAGCTTGGATTCCCTGCAAATTTCTCAACGTAACGCCAAATCAACGCTTTACATAATGCCCCCGAATGGGAGCATTAGCCTCAAAAGCGCGCCTAATGTTCCCATATGGGGGCGGCACGCGAGACGTTGCTGAGAGGGCATTTCCCCTCGACGGGTGCTCCCGAGAAGCGGAAAATAGGCAGCTTCCCGACAGACCGGCATACCACCGGAGACGTACCCTACCCTATGATTCCTAAGGTTCTCCAGCTTCCCCGAAACCTCAATGGCCGCGACTTTGTTGTCGGAGACATTCACTTCAAAACCACGGATCTACATCGCGGATTGCATGCTGTGGGGTTCGACAGGACGAAGGATCGCTTGGTCGCGGTGGGTGATGTCATAGACCGCGGGCCCGGCGTGATGGACGGCCTGAAGCTGCTGGGTGAACCTTGGTTTTTTAGTGTTCAGGGCAACCACGAACGGATGCTGATCGACACCTATCAGGCTAAGCCTGAAGCTCGCTATTCGGCGCATGGCGCGGGCTGGTGGATGACCATCGCTGATGAGTCCAAAGGGATGATCGTCGACAAGCTTCGAGACCTGCCGATCTGCATTGAGATTGAGTCCGTGCGAGGGGTAGTCGGTGTCGTTCATGCTGATGTGCCCTTCGGTATGACCTGGTCGACCTTTGTCACCCAGCTCGACAACACCGCGATTGAGGAGATCGCTCTGTGGGGGCGAGATCGCATTGTTAAGCACCATCGTGAAGGCGTCCCGGGCGTATGGCGGGTCTGCACCGGGCATACGTGGATTCCGCGACCTCTGAGGTTGGGCAACGTGCTGGCGCTGGATGTCACCGGCGGCTCCGACGGTTCGCTGGCCATCTACAGCATTCAGGAAGACAAAATCTTCATTGATGGTGTTGCTACGTCGGTCGACCAGGTTGAATACTTGAGCGAGCAGCTTCAGGAGCTTGAGCTGCGTGCAGGGGATCTCAAGACTACGGTGAACAGTAACAAGCTCATCGAGACACAGGTAATGGCCGCGGAGCTGGAGTCGGTGGTGAAGCTGGTCAATTCAATGTGGCAAGACGTTCGCGAAGGCGTTGAGGAGCAGCAACGGCTAGTCAACGCACTGCATGGTCTGAGTCTTACGACTGGTGAGCGTCGGGGGGCCAAGATCGACGAGCTATGCGCCAGGTATGAGAACACACAGGTCGAAGGGCTTCTTCGACGATTGTTAGATTAAGAATGTTTTATGGAATACGTGATGAGCATCAGCCAGGCACGTCGACGGTTTCGTCGCGTGATCAAGCTCGCAGAGAAAGGTCATACGTTCATTTTGACTCGATGTGGTAAGCCAGTATGTCGGTTGGAGCTCGACGAGTAGGCATACAGAGCTTTCCAGGACGTGCCCATTAGGTCGGCTCTCGTGAACCAAGCCGGCCGCTTCGCTTTCGGCTTGGCCCTCCGCGCTTCATCCTCACGCCCTCGCGCCCCGCTTGCACGCGGCACCCGTACCAGATTCAGGTCGAGTATTTTCGTAGATCATTCAGTGGCGACTAGGCTATAGGCGCCAGCGATTGAGTGCCCTGAACTCATATCCAAATATACCCTTCAGTCGCTCAATGACTCCTGGTTGCCCTGAGTGACGAGCTGCCTCGAGTTTCTGGATCTTTGTGATCATTCTGACGATGCCTTCCCTTGCGCGCTGCCGACTTCCTGTCCTTTTCATTCATGCCTCGAGATGGGGTGGATAGCGTCTCGCGAGCTTGACCCTAGCATTTTGGCAAACGACGCGCCTATCCCATCAGACACAATGATTTGTCCTGGTACGGAAAAACTGTATATGCATACAGTGTATTTTTCCTGCCCGTAAATTTGATACCTCAGAGCACTCTGCCGTCTCATAACTGTCCAGAAAAGGCAGTATAGATAGCTTGAAAGGCCCGTGTTTTGGGGTTTACGAGAAATTATGGGGCTTGGACGGCATGTCCGGTTCCATGCCGTGCTACCAGCGCCAGCGATGCAAAAACAGCTCAATCGGTATGCGTTCTTCCGTAACCGATAGGCACACTGTATATATATACAGTTATTTTTATGTGGATTGCCCTTACATGGTCTTACCTGTGTCTTAGCGCCAGCTTGATTTTCTAGACACTCATACGATTTACACAAACGCTGCTGCTCGATCCTTCAGCATTGCACAATGACCAAACAGGTAGGCTCGGGTAACCTCAAGGGAACGAATTTCCGAGACATCTCAATGCCGCTCACTACCATCGCCAGGCTGCTGCAGGAGGCGACGCATGTTGTCGTTTTCACCGGCGCCGGTGTTTCCGCCGAGAGTGGAATCCCAACGTTCAGAGATGCATTGACCGGTCTCTGGTCTCGATTCGACCCTGCCAAACTGGCAACTGCCGAAGCATTCCGAGAGGATCCTAGTCTCTGCTGGGGGTGGTATGAGTCTCGAAGGCTGAAAGTGCTCCAAGCACAGCCAAATGCAGCTCATCTCGCGATAGCAGAGCTCGCTAAATACGTTCCTAAGCTGACAGTCGTAACTCAGAATGTGGATGAGCTGCACGAGCGAGCTGGCAGCCAAGACGTGATCCACCTTCACGGCAGCCTTCACTCCCCCAGGTGCATTGACTGTGGCAATGCTCACATGACACCCCTTCCTTCTGATGAATTACCCGTGGATGGTTGCCGTCTTGAGCCACCGCGGTGCGATGCATGCAATGGGTACGTCAGACCTGGAGTCGTTTGGTTCGGAGAAATGCTTCCGGAAGCAGCCTGGAGCGCTGGCCTTGCGGCTACAGGTGACTGTGACCTGTTTTTCTCGATCGGTACGTCCGGGGTCGTTTATCCAGCCGCGGAACTGCCCCTGCGTGCCCTAGGGGCTGGTGCCACGGTAGTTCATGTCAACCCGGTACGGTTGGCGGTCTCAGTGACCAAGTGCAACACCCGAGGTAAGGTGCTGCATGACTACTCACTACACCCACTTGACCATCGAAGAGCGCGTAACGCTAATGATCATGCGTATGCAAGGCGCCTCGCTGCGAG
>NZ_JAAMQJ010000021.1 GCF_013523125.1 Pseudomonas entomophila
CGCCTCCTCGAATAGGCCTAATACATAGATGCAACCGGGTCCCTTTGTTCAAAACAGCAGGAAAAGCGGGTAGACAATGTAGGCGAGTCCATACATAGGAGCGGCCCCTGTGCCGCGATTGGGCCCGTCAGGGCCCACAAGACAGCCATCGCGCCGGCACATGAAACAAAGCAACGACAGCCACTTCCTCCATGAAGCCGCAACAACCTGCATGCTCAGACTGTACCCACGGACGCACAAGCCGCCCTGCTTGCTACAGAGCTAGGCCAGGCAATACCTGCCCCGCCCTCTCGGCTCAGCGCTTGGGCTCGGACCTGGTATCCACCCGGGCCAGATCCCCACCCGGCAACCCCTTGTCCGGCTCTGGACTGAGCCACACGTTCACGCTATCGACGCTCTCCTGATTCAACTGACCGCTCCAGCGGTTCAGCATGAACAGGTTGGTGATGAAGTCATACTGCGACTTGAGCAGATCCCGACGGGCCTTGAACTCGTTCTGCACGCTGGTCAGCACGTCCACCGCGTTGACCACGCCATAGGCGAACGCCTTCTGCGCCGCGATGCTCGACTGCTGCGCCGACGACAGCGCATTGCGGTTGGCGCGGATCTTTTCCACCGCCGCCTGGGCGGTCAGGTACGACGTCGTGGTCTCCTTGACCACCTGGCGACGTACACCCTCCAGGTCCTGCTCGGCCGCCAACTGGTCGTTGTACAGGCCGCGCACCCGCGCCGAGGTCGAGCCACCGCTGTACAACGGCAGTGAAATCCCGACACTCGCCACGTAGCTGTCGCTGCGCGGCGCCTGGGTGTTGTCGTAACCGACGTCACTGCGCTGGGCGCTCAGGTTCAGGGACACTTGAGGATAATGCCCACCCTTCCCTTCACGCACGGCCGCATTGGCGGCTTCGGCGCCGTACTCGTACGACTTGAGCAAGGGGTTGGAATCGATCGCCTGGGCCACGTAATTGGTCAGGGGACGCGGTGGTGCCTCCAGGGCTACATCGTTACGCACACGGCTCAGGCGCTCGGTGATCGGTCGCCCGACCAGCTCGGACAAGGCCTCACGGCTGACCTGCACCTGGTTGCGCGCCTCGACTTCCTGAGCGGCGAGGAAATCCACGCGCGCCTGGAGGTCGAGCTTGTCGGTGATCTTGGCCATCTGCTGCGCGAACATCATCGTCACGCGATCAAGGTTCTTCTGCGTCGCCCGTCGCTCGGCCTGCACCAGCTCGAGTTCATCGTCGGCCGCCAGGGCCACGAAGTAGCGCTTGGCCAGCTCGACGGTGGCTTCGGCATGGGCATCTTCGGCCTGCTCGCCCCGCTGGCGCGTCACGCTCTTGGACTTCTGCCAGGTTTCCCAGGCGGTCTTGTTGTACAGGTACTGGGTGAGGGTCAGCGAGTTGCTTTTGTTGTTGTAGATCTCACGCGACGCTTCGTCCTTGCGCAGGATACGGTTGGCGCTGGTGTTGGCAGACAGCTGCGGAAGCAGGCCACCCAACGAAGCACGCTGCTGCTCGGATGCCGATTGCGCACGCAGGTAGGCGGCCAGGACACGTGGGTCCTCAAGACGCGCCTCGCGGTACAACGCACCCAGATCCAACGCATAGGTCGAGGCCGACACCTGCTTGGGCGGCACGTCCTTGGGCACGACAGGTTCAGCGGCCATGGCCTGCGCCACGGCCAGGCTCAGCAGTACACCGGGTAAGAAACGCAGCACACTCATTCCTCGATCATCGATGTGGCGAACATGTTGCGCGCCGGCTTGAGCAGGTACTCGAGCATGGTGCGATCGCCCGCATTGATCAGCACTTCGGCTGGCATGCCGGGTTGCAGCTTGCGATTGGCAAGCTTCTTCATGCCGTCGTCGGTGACCTTGACCCGTACCAGGTAGTAAGGGTCGCCCGAGCGTTCATCGGTCAGGCGGTCAGCAGAGATGCGGGTCAGCTTGCCTTCGATGACCGGGGTGGTCGCGTTGTTGAAGGCGCTGAAGCGAATGTCGGCGGTCTTGCCCAGTTCCAGCCGATCGATATCGTTCGGCGCCACCTTGGCCTCGACGACCAGGTCGGACGTGATGGGCACGATGTCCATCAGGGGGGTGGCCGCCTGCACGACACCGCCGATGGTGTGCACCTTCATGTCCAGCACCATGCCGCTTTCCGGCGCACGGATCACGATGCGCGACAGGCGATCCTGCAGCGCAGCTTCCTTCTCTTGCAAGTCGAAGACCTGCGCCTGAACCTGCGCCAGCTCATCGGCCACATCGGCGCTGAATTTCTTGTCCAGCTGAACGATCTGCAGCTCGGTCTCGCTGATCTGCAACTTGGTCTTGGCGATGGTCGATTTATGGTCGGCCATTTCCGTGCGCAGCATGTCGAGCTTACGCTGCGATTCCAGCAGGCGCTGGTTGTCGACGAAGCCCTGGGCCAGCAGGTCCTTGAGCTGCTTGATTTCACCGCTGTAGGACTTCTCGAGCCCCTGCTTGGTGCGGATCATCTCTTCCAGACCACCAATCTGCGCCTTGAGCTGACTGATCTGCTCACGGTGCACCGAGATCTCGCCCAGTCGCGACGCCTTGCGGGAGACGAAGACCTGCTGCTCGCCGGCAAGGGCCTCCTTGGCACGGTCGGAGTCGGTCCCCTTGAGCTCGACCGGTGGGATGGCATCGAGCTGGTCACGCTCGGCACGCAAGCGGGCCTCTTTATAGCGCGCCACGATCAACTGGTTGCGGGTGGACTCGTACTCGGCGCTGAGCTGGGATTCGTCCAGAACGATGACAGGGTCACCCTTCTTCACCGAATCACCGTCCCGCACGAGCAGTTCCTTGACGATCCCGCCTTCCAGGTGCTGCACGGTCTTGCGGTAGCTCTGCACGGTCACGAAGCCGGAGCCGTGCACCGCGTTGCTCAACGGCGCGAAGGCGGCCCAGGTACCGAAAATGCCGAAGGTCACCAGAACGATGGTCAGGCCGATGCGGCGGATGCCGCGATCGGAAGTAGGCATGTCATCGAAGTTGTGGTCGAACTGCGTTATGGCTTTGCTGGTCATCGATGAGGTCCTTTCACACGCCGTTGGGGGTGGCTGGCGATGGCGCGGCGGGGTTGCCCCCCGCAGGTGCTACAGGTGGTGTGGGCGCCGTGGGGGCAGCAGGTGCCGCCGGTGCGGCAGGGCCGGCAGGCCCAGCGGGAGGAGCGCCCTTGGCGACCCGTGGCTGGTTACCCGCCTGCTGCTGCGCGAGCTGGGCGATGACCTTGTCCCGCTCGCCATACAGGGAGATGGTACCGCCGGCCATGACCAGCACACGGTCGAGGCGCGAAAGAATGTTCGGACGGTGCGACACGATGAAGACCGTCGCCCCGCTTTCCTTGACCTTCTGGAGCGCGACGCCCAGGGCCTTCTCGCCTACATCGTCGAGGTTGGAGTTGGGCTCGTCGAGCACGATCAACCGCGGCTTGCCATACAGGGCGCGGGCTAGGCCGATGCGCTGACGCTGACCACCCGACAGGTTGACGCCCTCGCTGCCGATGACCGTGTCGTAGCCATCGGGCTGCATGAGGATCATCTCGTGCACACCCGCCATCTGTGCGGCCTCGACCACTTTCTCTGGGTCGACCGTGTCGAAGCGTGCGATGTTTTCGCTGATGGTGCCTTCGAACAGCTCGATGTCCTGAGGCAGGTAGCCCACGTGAGGGCCAAGCGCCTGCTTGTCCCAACTGGCGATATCGGCGCCATCAAGGCGCACGACGCCGTGCTGAGGAGGCCAGATACCCATCAAGGCACGTACCAACGTGGACTTGCCAGCGGCACTGGGGCCTACGATGCCGACGATGGAGCCAGCTGGAGCGACGAAGCTGATGCTGCGCAGGACCGGCGCCTTGGCGCCAGGCGG
Organism: Pseudomonas entomophila; assembly: GCF_013523125.1. Taxonomy (GTDB): domain Bacteria; phylum Pseudomonadota; class Gammaproteobacteria; order Pseudomonadales; family Pseudomonadaceae; genus Aquipseudomonas; species Aquipseudomonas entomophila_B. The sequence goes on from NZ_JAAMQJ010000021.1 coordinate 3,887, forward strand.
GGCCACGATGAGGTTCTCGACCTGGATATGGCCTTCAGGCGCTGGTAGCGGCATGCGCTCAGGCTCTTTTTTCAGGTCGTCCATTACTTTGTTCAGGCGCTCGTACTGGACCTTGGCGGCGACGAAGCCTTTCCAGTTGCCGATCATCTGATCGATGGGCGCCAGTGCACGACCTAACAGCAGAGACCCCGCCATGAGCAGGCCGGGGTTGATTTCGTGGGTGATCACCAGGTAAGCGCCCGTAGCGAGCATGATTGACTGGGACCAGGTACGGAACGTCTTGGACGTCGAACTGACCACGCCGCCTTTATCGCTAGCGTTCGACTGCAGCAACATGACGTTGCGCTGGCGCTTGGCCCAGCGGTTCATCAGTGTTTCCAGCATGCCCATCGACTCGATGACTTCGGCGTTGCGCAAGGTCTTGGTGGTCACCACATTGGACGCGACGTTTTCCTTGTTGGCATTGGCTAGTGCCTGGCCCGTCACCCTGTGGTTGACGACTGCGAGTATCGCGAGGATTGCGCCACAGGCCAAGGTTATCCAGCCGAACCAGGGATGGAACAGGAACATCACGATCGTGTAGATGGGGAACCAGGGGGCGTCGAAGAATGCGAACAGTCCCGAGCCTGTGAAGAACTGCCGAAGAGAAGTCAGGTCGCTGAGTGACTGCGCTGTCGCATCGGCTCCGCCACTGGAAAGCGCACGCTTGAAGCTGGCTCGGTAGACGTCTCGACTGAGCAGGACGTCCAGACGATTGCTGATGCGCACCATGATGCGAGAACGCACCCACTCCAAGGCGCCCATCGTCACGACCAGCACAGTCATGATCAGCGTCAGCATGAGCAGAGTAGAGGTGCTGCTGGATGGCACGACCCGACCCGACACCTGGATCATGTAGAAGGTGGGCACCAGCATGAGTGCGTTGACGAAGAAACTGAAGAAGCCTACCGAAAGGAAGCTGCTCTTGCAGGCTCTGAGGGCGGCTTGCAGGTTGTTGTCGGCTTGGTAACTCATGGCATCCGTACTGAGGAATGGCGAAAGCGGCGGGCAGTGTAACACCGACCAAAGAGGGCGGCGTATCGGACTGCGTTAGGCGTGATTTTGTTCACACAGGGCGCCCAGTGTTTCATGAAATGTGTCGCCGAACATGAAACCAGAAGCTGCTCTATTTCAGGGCATTTTCGATGCGACAGGCGGCGTACCTGATTTTCGCGCTCAAGAACCCCTGTCAAAAAAACCACCTGCTCCGCATGCTCGCAACCTTAAACGCGCATTCCTATGATTTTTAAGGAATTTTCTTACGAAAATATATTCCTAGTAACGAACTCAGGAAATCTCAGGCCGTCACTGCGGATCGCAACGCTTGCAGCTAAGTTCCGGCGAAATGGGAAATTTTTTTGGATTTCTTGGTTGACATCCTTTCCCTCTGACGGCATCTTCGCCACTCGCAGGAAGCCTTCAATGGCCGCTTAGTGTATGCACGGGTCTGAGCAAGTTAGCTACCAGTGTTAGTGCTTAAAAGGAGCTTAACAACGCCATGTCTATGCCTTCACAGACCCTCGACGGCCTGAAAATCAGCTCTCGGGTCACGCTGCTCGAGCCGGGCATGTACATCTTCAGATACGCCTCCCAGCCCCCCGCTGAAAAGCCCGTCTGCATTGCCCTCCAGCAAGCTCCGCTGGGCAAAGGCTCCATCGACTTCTTCCCCGCTGAAGGTGTCAGCAAGAACATGCTGACCAAGCTAGGCGATACCATCATCGCCCGCGTCAAGGCCGGTGTCACCACGGTGCTGATCACCGAGTACCACATGTTCGACGAAGTGATCGAGCCAGTGGACCTGCGCATTGACCGCATCGACACCTCGCCCGCCATCATGCGCACCTTCGCCGTGGTCGCCAGCACCGACTCGAACGAAGCCCTCGCGGCCGACACCCCCCTGCCCCTCACGATCACCGCTCACCTGAACGCGAGCGGCGAAGTCGTGTCCCATGATGGCTACGTGGGTGAACCGGGCGCTGACGAATTCATCGAATCGTTCTCAATTGACTGGGCCGAGAAACCAATCGGCATCGACCTTGTCTACACCTGCACGGTGGCCGGATCCGGCCCCTGCCGCAACGTTTCCACAGGCACCGTCATCGGTGCACGCGCTCAGGGCTTGCCCTTGATCAGCGCAGGCTTCAGCCTCGTGGGCCCGATGCGTAAACATTACGATTTGACGGGCGTTGTGGTGTTCGGCACTGCTGAACCACAACGCCTGGTTGCCAATCAGATGATGCATGGCCCTACCGGCAACGAGCCGTTGGTGGCGCTGCATCTCGCCGTTACCCCCGTTACGAAGATGAACGCTGCCCGCCTTAAGTCTCCGTGGGAAAACTCTGCGTCACAGCAGAACATTATTGCAGCAGGCCACATGGCTTGAAGTAACAGGAATACACCATGCAATACGATAGCCCCGTATCGAGCAGCGCTCTGCAAAACGACCTGAGCGCCACCAGCGCTAACCTGTCCGACGCAACCCTGGCAGCCATCAACAGCCTGCTGAACCTGGACACCATCGAGAACGTCGGCATCGCCGGCCTCGAAGGCAATGCCGTTCAGCTGCCAACCTCCGGCACCGCTGACATCGTCTTCGGTGAAGTCGAAGGCGCTCAAGGCGACCAAGTCGTCGTTGACCTGGCTGCTGCCGAAGTTGCTGGCGTTAGCGCATACGTGCTGCAGAGCGACGCCAACTTGGTTGTTGACCTGCAAGGTCAAGCAGCTGCTCCGGCTGGCGACGTCCAGACCTTCGCTGCTGCCATCGCTCCAGCTGCAGTCGACACCTCGGCCATCGAACTGGTAGTTGCTACCGGTAACGGCGACGACGTGATCACCGTTGGCGGCGACCAGAACACCCTGATCGATGCTGGCGACGGCAACGACACCATCATCACCGGCAACGGCAACAACACCGTGATCGCTGGCCTGGGCAACAACAACGTCACCACCGGTTCGGGCAATGACACCATCATCCTGAGCGGCAGCGACCACGCTGACATCGTCAACGCTGGCGAAGGCTACGACGTCGTTCAGCTGGACGGCTCGCGCGACGACTACACCCTGACCACTGGCAACAGCTTCAACGTCAACCTGACCGGCAACCAGACTGCCGCCATCAGCAACGCTGAATTCCTGTCGTTCGTGAACGGTGATGAAGTCGAGACCGTCGCACTGGCTCACAGCGAAGCTGAAGCTTCCGCCCTGCGCCTGTTCGAAGGCATCCTGGGTCGCGACGCTGACCAGGACGGCGCCAAGTTCTTCGTTGACCAAGTCAACCAAGGCACCACCCTGGACGTGATCGCCAACCAGTTCCTGAACTCTGCCGAGTTCGCTGGCGTTGCCAACGGCGAGAACATCAACGACCTGTACAACGCACTGCTGGGTCGTGACGCTGACGAAGACGGCACTGCGCTGTTCCAGAACTACCTGGCCACCGGTGGTTCGCTGGCCGACGTTGCTGCGTTCATCTCGGTTTCCGAGGAAGCGCAGAACCGTGACCAGTCCAACGGCGACTTCGTCCGTGAGCTGTACACCAGCGCACTGGGCCGTGACGCTGACGAAAGCGGTCTGGAGACCTATGTCTCGGCACTGTTCAACGGCACCAGCCGTGCAGACGTTGCCAAGTACATCGTCGGTTCGGAAGAAGCTGCTCAGAAATCCACCAGCGAGTTCATCGACGCGCTGTACGGTTCCGCTCTGGGTCGCGAAGCTGACGCCGCTGGTAAGGAGTTCTGGACTGCCCAGCTGGACGGCGGTCTGAACAAAGCCGACGTAGCTATCAGCATCATCGGTTCGCCTGAAGCTGCTGAACACATCGACAACGTGGTAGTCCTGCACGGTAACGTGTAACTAGCACTGTCGTAGTGAAGGATACGCCCGGCCGCAAGGCCGGGACGTATGCGAAAAGGGGCGACTTTCGAGTTGCCCCTCTTTTTATTCCCTGCCGTTAAGCCAAGCTTATGTCCAGACAACTCGACCATGGGCGAGAAACGCTCATGGACATTTTCCACCGCCACCAGCAAGCCAATGAGCACGAAGCAGCAGCAGCCATATTGGAACGTGCGCTGCAGGTTCCCGCCTATCGGCCAGAAGCACTGGTGTGGAAAGGCATCGCGGCACTGCCGCAAAACCCCAAGCTGGCCTTTTTATTTTTTGCAGAAGCTGCCCAGGCTCTTCCGGAGCGGGCCGACGTCCATGCCTTGGTCGGCCGAAGCCTTCTGGCTCAAGGCAGTCCAGCGCTGGCAACGCGTTATCTTACGCATGCATGGAAAACTCAGCCCAATGATCTTGCGCTGCGCCTGACTCTTTGGGAGGCCAGGAGCAAGTCTGAGACGCCTGCTGAATTGCGCCACATGATTCTTGCGCATCTGCCCGATATCCATGTGGGTAAGGAGCTTGGATTGGTCCTGAAGCTATTAGCTGCACAGGCCGATGTTCCAAGTACCATCGGCGTGGTGCGCTACGTGCCAGAGCATAAGGAGATACAAGGTTGGGCGATCGATCTGCGTAACCTGCAAACGCCGGTCGCCTTGCAAATTGACGCCGGGGGCACCCGAGTCAACATGGTGGCCAGCGCCATCCATCCCCTGCTGAAGGCAGCAGGTCTGCCAGACACACATGGTGGGGTAAGGATACGCGTGCCCAATCCTACTCCAGCGGTGCACGTAGTCTCCGTCGATGGTACCCCTCTGCTTGGGAGCCCACTCTACGCAATGCCGGCATTCGTACCGCCCTCCCCCGCCGCCACAGGTGAAAACAAGAAAAACCCTGTCGATGTATTGATTCCTGTGTACGACGGTCTTAAGGAAACGCTTGAGTGCATAGACAGCGCATTGGAAGCCCGCAAGCTCAACCGTACCCCACATCGGTTGGTTGTGATCGAAGACAAAACGCCCGTACCTGCGCTGGCAAAAGCTCTAAAAGTGCTTGCGGCCAAGGGTAAGATCACTCTTATGCAGAACAAGGTGAACCTGGGCTTCATCCGCAGCATGAACCGCGCCATGGCCTTAAGTCCGAACAAAGACGTGGTCTGGCTCAATGCTGACACTCGGGTTCATGGTGCTTGGCTGGATCGTCTACACGCAGTGGCCTATAGCGCCGACGACATCGCCTCGGTCACGCCTTTCACTAACAACGGCGAGCTGATGAGCTTTCCACGCAGCCAAATCTGCCACGACATGCCCGACGCCGAAGCACAAGCTGAGCTGGACGAGCTGGCTCAACAGGTGGGCAGTGTGCCGATGGAAATCGAAACGGGCTGTGGCTTCTGCTTGTACATCAAGCGAGATGCACTGAACGAAGTCGGTTACTTGGACGAAGTGCACTTGGCGCGAGGCTATGGTGAAGAAACGGATTGGTGTTTACGCGCACGTAGACAGGGCTGGCGCCATATGGGCGCGCCTAACGTTTTCGTGGCGCATCAGGGCGGTATTTCTTTTGGCACCGAAAAAGCTCTAAGGGTAGCGCAAAATAATGCCATTTTGCGTCAGCGTTACCCTAAGGCGTCGGCTGACTACAAAGCATTTTGCCTTCGGGATCCTATCAAGCCCGCACGACAGGCTTTGCAACAGGCACGCTTTGAACACCTGACTAACAAACCAGCGAGCGAACAGAAAAAACTTTGGCCAAGCAATGTTGACAAGCAGCTTCACGTTCACGATGGCTCAGGCGCAGATTTAGATTTCAGTCTTAGTTATCATTATGATAATCACCGTACTTGGGCATTACTGAGAGCTCCCTTACATCCCTTATCGCTAAACCTTGAATTCGAATTGCCAAATGATGTTACACGTCTAGTAGAATCGTTGCGCAAGCTACCATTAGAAGGACTGGTATTCCGGCAACTGAGGCGGTGTCCGACTGTCTTGTGCAATCTGCCAGTCGTACTCGATCTACCTTACCAGATCCTATGTGCTGATGATTGTCTTCTCAGCCAACAGTGTGGCTATGACTGGCAGCGCTTCGCTCGCGAGGCCACTACCGTACAAGTGCCTTGGGAAACGTTGAGGCCGCATTATATCAGCGCACTACCAGGCGCCCGCATTTCGAAAAGCGAAAATCTGAAGCATAGTAGGAAGGCCATGGATGCCCCTGAAACACTATTGATTGGCGATAACCTGCGCCAAACCCACATCGCCCAGCGCTGGCTCGAGTTCGCTCAGCATATTAGACGTGAGCAAAAAACAATTCGCTTGCTAGCTCAAAACGATGGACCTTTACTAGAGCAGTTAACAAACACAGGCGCGGTTATTATTTTGCCAAGACTGCACGACCTCAGTCTTGTAGAGCGTGTTAAGGCCGCTGGTTGCACAGGCATACTGAGCCTGGCTGAAAATCCAGGTAGCGATTGGCACGCACCTACCTTGGCGGAGCGATTGAATCTGCCACTATTCGCCTATCCTAGCCTATTGGCGAGCGAAGCCGGCGCGATCATACTCACCTCTTTGTCTTTCATGCCGGGCCTGGATCAATGAACCACTTCCTTTCGGATCAATCATTAACGAATCAACAACCTGACAGTCCACCTACATTCAGCGGTGCCATTCTCGGTTTGCAAGGAGACGTACTGCATGGTTGGGCTATGGACAATGTGCATCAAGAAGAACGTCTGATAATCGAGGTTTATATCGATGGCGTAAGTGTTGCCGTGGCTCGTGCTGATCGATATGAACCAGGAGCACAAGGCGGCGACCAATATCATGGCTTCGTTGTACAGCTCAGTCAGAATTGGCTCAATGACGCAAGACTGATTACCGCACGCATTGCCAACCAACCGATCGCGCTAGAAGGCCAGATCTTACTACCTGCTTCACTAAGTCAAGATACGGCAGAAATTACTTCGCAAATCTGGCACACAGGGGGCTTACGAGTCGGAGGGTGGTGTTGGGATCCAAAAGCGCCTCATCGGCATGTGCAGATCATAATACGTAAAGGTGACCATGTCATTGCCAAGGCAGTCTGCAACGCGCATAACCAGGCATTGGCATATCGTGCGACCAGCGATCATGGCTTCAGCATCGATCTACCTTGGGAATTAGCTGACGGCGAAACACATGAATTGGAGATCTTAAATGATCTTGGTCAACCGCTTAATGGGAGCCCCATTCGTCTGAGGTGCTACCCAGAGGGCATTGAAGGGTTATTAAAGACGGCCGATGTTAAGCATGATGCAGCGGCAATGGGATTGCTCATAGGATTAGCTAAAGAATACACACTGCGATTGCCGAGAAGTGTTGGATGGCAGCACTACCCGAAATGGTTTGAAACCTTTCAGCGCTTGGAAAAGCTAAGCAGTCCAGTATTACAAGGCAAGCTAGGACTCTTGCTGATTAGTAACGGCAATCAAGATCAGGAAAATATTAGCTTAGCGAGCCTTGGAAAGGAGCGTGAACATGTACATGCCCTAGCTATTGCGCCGTTTGAAAATGTTTTGCCTGGTATTGAAAGTTTGTTGATGCAAGGCTGCGATCGTATTCTACCATTAATGGCTGGAGATCACCTTGCTTTAGGAGCTCTGCCGCACTTTAGTGAGCTGCTTAATAATGATGCTGCTTGGGCATACGCTGACTGTGACCGGGACGGACCTGAAGGTGATCGAGGCTCACCTTGGCTAAAGCCAGTTTGGGATTTGGACCTGTTCATTGGCGCAGACGTATTCATGCCCGGAGCAATTTTTGGTTCAGAAATCATAACTAAAGCTCTAGAGTTGATTAGCACTCACTACAAACGATCGACAATTAACTGGCACGACTTAACTGCTGGTATCGCTCTTGCAACTCATAAAAACAAAGCGATCGTTGTACATCTGCCTCGTGTACTCTACCATCAAAGCAACGAAGCACCAATTAGCCCCGAGCAGCAAACAACGTCAACACTAAGATTCCAGGCAATAGAGTGGCTGTGCAAAACATTAGAACCTAAAGCAACCGTCAATCCAGTTACTAACTATCCGTCTTTGCTTGAAGTCCATTGGCCCCTGCCAGAAAAACTTCCAACCGTAACACTACTTGTCCCTACGCGCGACCAGTACAAGCTATTGAAAACGTGTGTCGAAGGGCTACTGAATCGCACTGATTATCCTAATTTAGAAATTATTGTCATCGACAACCAATCAAGCGATCCCAATACGCTAGCTTATTTTGAGGATATAAAGCACCGGGGGGTGGTCATCTTAGAACACCCATACCCATTCAATTATTCATCCATCAATAATCGAGCCGCCAAGATTGCCAGCGGCGAAATAATTGGATTAGTAAACAACGACATCGAAATTATTGAAAGCGGGTGGCTCAAAGAGATGGTTGCCCAACTTATTCGTCCAGGTGTCGGTGCGGTAGGAGCAAAGCTATTATGGCCAAATCAGATGGTGCAACACAATGGCGTGGTTGTAGGAATTAATAGCCTTGCAGCTCACACAGGCAACAATCTACAAGATAATGACCCTGGGTATCTTGGGTTAAATCAACTAACTCGTCAGCAGTCAGCAGTGACCGCAGCCTGTCTAATTACTCACAAATCGCTCTATGAAAGCGTTGGTGGGCTAGATGAAAAAATGTTTCCAGTCGCATTCAATGATGTTGACTTGTGCATGAAGATAAGAGCGGCCGGCTTCTCAATTCTTGTATGTGCATCGGCCAAGCTTATCCATGCTGAATCAGCAAGCCGTGGAAAGGATCTTACTAGAGAAAAACAGGCAAGAGCAATGCGTGAGCAAATGGGTTTCATACAAAAGTGGACACTTTCTCTCTGTGATGATCCTTTCTACCATCCAGCTCTGAGTCTCGATTACGTAACAGGACCTTACGGAGGGCTTGCTCTGCCTACCCCAATACCTAAGGCTCGAACTAATCAGGGACACGGCTTAATTTAGCAACCGAATAACCTTAGTAGCCTATCACTGCAGATAAATCGCACTATCATTGGACATACTCATGCTCGAATCATCCTTAACGCCTGCATCAAGCACTGTTAATACAATAGCTGGACACTTTGACTATGTGGATGAAGACTTCGCTTACGGCTGGGCATTTGATCCAACTAAACCGCTTGAGCCTGTCAGAGTAGATATATTGTGTGATGGTAGGATTGTAGGTCAGGGTTTAGCTAATGGGCATAGACAGGATCTAAAAGACGCTGGAATAGGCGAAGGCAATCATGCGTTTTCAATAAAATTATCCTATGAACTTTCTGATGGGCGACCCCACAGCCTTCTGGCCCGCAACAGCAGCACCGGTGCAATTTTGTCAGGCGCTAAAATCCCCTATGGTCCAACACAGGGGAATCTAGATTTTTCATCTCTCCCCAGAGACACTGGGAAAATTTATCTAGACGAAATCATTGAAAGCTCTCAAACGCTTATCCAAGAAGGCAACGCCACTCGAATCGCACAGGCTTTTCAAATTGGATGTCTACTTCAGGAAACTGGACAAATTAATGATGCCAGGTACGTCTGGGAGTCTTTAATTAAAGTACTAGGCGAAAACGCCTTGCTCGACACTAAGATTGCAGAAGGTTACTTACTAAACAATAATCCAGCACAGGCAATCATATTCTACAAAAAAGCTGCCGAACAAAATCTTTTGTTTACCTGGGCACACTTGGGTATAAGCGCCTGCCATAGAAAGCTGAATGATTTTGAAAACGCAAAAGAAGCGTTCGACTTTGCAACCCATACGGTTACACATCATCAAGCAGCGCTTGAATATATTGCATTGGAAGAATCATTTATATTGCCAGTCTTGATCGAAGGCTTAATCTCTGAGGGCAACACCAAACAGGCTACAGATGTCTTATATAGAAAGTTAGCTGAGAATTTCGATCATAAATATGCTCAAGAGAAACTTGCTTTGATTCTGGCTGACAATCTCTCTTATCAGGGTAGCAGTGAAACGAAGGAATTACTCGTATCACACAGTATATCGCTTGAACTTCTGAAAATGGCGCTAACCCTTCAAAATCCAAGATCCCTTTAAGCATAAAATTTGTGAGCTATTGAAAATGTCAACTGAAAATCAAGCAAAATCTCTTGAAGAACGCAGGGCGCGTTTGGGTGCTATCGGTGCCTTAGATTTCCTTATCGATTATCAGCGTAAACAACGTAGCGGGATTTCATACCCCGTAAACTATATCCCTTTTTCGACTAAACCTATACCGGTCGATAGCGACTTGACCAGATTCAAAAAAATACCAAGCAATTTCCCAATTACTGAATCGCTGCCACCTCTCAAAGGCTTAGGCAACGATTACTCTGAGCTAATGAAAAACTTGGATCAAGCACCCCACTTGAATCAGATAAAAATCTCAGTTGTGATATTAACCTACAATCGCATTGAACCTCTTCGACGAACCTTGGCTGGCTTGGCACGCCAAAGCTACCCACTAGATCTTTTCGAAGTTATTGTGGCAGATGATGGAAGTAGCGAAGACACGATAAAGGTCATTAAAGAATTTTCAGAATTTCTCGACATTAAATATACGTGGCATAAGGACGTAGGGTTTACCGCTGCCGCTTCAAGAAACAACGGCGTACATGTTGCTCGTAATGACTTAATTATCTTGCTTGATGTAGACATGTTCCCATCGCAAGACCTGTTGATGAACTACGCAAAGTGGCATAAAGTTCTCGACAAGGCTGTACTGATCGGACCTCGCAAGTATATTGAAATGCAAAATTTCGATGTGCAGCACATCATGCAAAATAAAAATCTTGAAGATGAATTTAAAGAAATCATCACCAATAATGATGTAGCCGGCAAAATTCAGGGAAAACATTCTGTCGATTGGCGGCTAGAAATATTCGAAAGAACTAAAAACCTTAAAACTGAAAAAGTACCCTTCCGTACCTTTGCGAGCGGCAATGTGGCTTTTTCCAAGAAGCAATTTGAGTCCATTGGCGGTTTCAATGAGCGATTTAGATCATGGGGTTTCGAGGACACTGAATTAGGTTATCGTTTCTACAATAACGGCCTTTATATGGTTCCTGTAATGGATGCCTGGGCTTATCACCAAGAGCCTGAAGGCGGGGAAAATGAGACAGACCGTAGCGCTGGTAAGGAATTAAGCGGTGAAATCTTTGGGAATATATGCCCATACTATCGACACATCCTCAAAGCCAAGAAAGACTTTTACGAAGTTCCCAAAGTCTCTATATATATACCCGCCTACAACTGTGCTGACACTATATGTGACGCAATTGACAGCGCGCTGAACCAAACATTTACAGACCTTGAAGTTTGCATTTGTGATGATGGATCCACAGATGAAACACCCAACATCCTCAAGCGTTACTTCTCTAACAACCCGAGGGTAAGGTGGGTTAGACAGGAAAATGGTGGCATTGGCAAAGCATCTAATACTGCCCTCAGCCTATGCAGGGGTATCTATGTAGGCCAACTTGACAGTGACGACTACTTAGCCACAGATGTTGTAGAAAAATGCGTGGCGGCTTTGGATAAAAACCCAAATCTTGGGCTAGTTTACACTTCTTATGAAAATGAATACCCAGACGGTCGAATTGAACAGGGTTACAACTATCCTGTATTCACTCGTGAAAAGATGCTAACAGCCATGATTGCTCATCATTTCAGAATCTTCAAAAAGCTTTATTGGCATCGCACTGCTGGTTTTAACGAGCGCATCAAAAATGCTGTAGATTACGATATGTATTTAAAGCTGTGTGAAACAGCTGAAGCTGAGCACCTTAACATTGTTGGCTATCGCCGTAGACTGCATGGATTAAATACATCTCTTCTTAACTTTGGAGAGCAGATGAAAAACACAGCAGTTGTAGTAAACGCTTCTATGAAAAGACTCGGACTTGAACTAGAAGCGTGCTTAGAGAGTGAAAACGCTGCGCGCATGGTATATCAATCAACTGTCAAGAACTCGAAGGATTGAGGCTATGAAAAAACATATTTTGATAGCTATACGATACTCTATCGTACAGAAAAACAGCAGTGCGTGGCGTGCTACGAACTCAAATTTTGAAGACTATGTCGCGAAGGTTCTAAAAGATGAGCGCTTGAATATTCGCGAGAACACCTTCGAAAAGATCACACTGCGCTCGCTTTTTGATCAGGAGAGGGTCGATCCAGACGTCAGCTATTCTGTATTGATCATGGTAGCAGACATGCTACCTGCTCAACGAATTGCCAATTTGCAAAAATTAGTCAAGGCATCCGCTAGATCTCAAGCTTCTTTCGACATTGTCAAAATCGAATCGGGCACCGGGCTAGATTTTGACTATAGAAACATCAACGATGCCATCAAGGCAACTTTGCAAAAGAGAATGGAAGGTGCGATGAGCACTCTTGTTGCAACGGTGCGTTTGGATGATGACGATGGCGTTAGTAATAATTTCATAAGCAAGCTCAGCACACACATGCGCCCAGGGCTTGCCGGCTACGCTGTTTCATTTGCTCATGGCATTGAGGGGTATTGGGAGGATAGCGGAAATTATGTTAAAGACTTAAAGCATAGTTATTTCCCCAAATGCGCCCAAGCACTCGCTTATCTCAATGAGTACGACGCTCAGGGGGGCATGCGCGAGAATAAAACAATTCATGTTTACAATCTTGGCAACCACATGAAGATTGATGAACGCTTTCCTACGATAGTAGACGCAACAGCACCGATGTATTTCAGAACGCTAAGCACTACGAATGACTCTGTTGGATCGCCTTATCATAAGCACATGCCTTCTGTTCAAGGTATGAATACTCTGGAAAACTTTGGCTACTTAGCTGAGCTTTACCGCGGAGACTCAATTCCTGATAGTGAAGATTTAACTGCTCTAGAAGTTTGCAAGACAAGCAGCCCGTGGATGGCTCTGATTACTCATTTGAATAATAGAATCCAGCTTCGAGAAAAACAGATTCGCGAACTCACTGACCGTCTTGAGAAAAGCCAAAAATGAAAATAGCAGTTGCTGGAACAGGTTATGTGGGCATGTCAAATGCCGTACTACTGGCTCAGAATAATGAAGTAATCGCGCTAGATTTACTTTCCGAACGTGTTCACGCGATCAACGCGCGCACTTCTCATCTGGACGATGCATGTCTGAAAGATTACCTCCAAACCAAACAGCTTAATCTTCGTGCAACTCTTTGCAAAGAAGAGGCCTATGATGGTGCGCAATTCATTATAGTAGCAACTCCTACTGATTATGATCCCACCACTAATTTTTTTGATACCTCCTCGGTTGAAGCGGTCATCAAAGATGCTATTCAAATTAATCCAGACGCAACCATCGTCATCAAGTCTACCGTGCCGGTAGGGTATACACAAAAGCTTTCAAAATCCTTAAATCACGACAAAATTATTTTCTCACCTGAATTCTTGCGTGAAGGTAAAGCATTACACGATAACCTTTATCCTTCCAGAATCGTGATCGGATCACGTTCTCCAGATGCGATAACATTTGCAAGTCTCCTTAAAGAGGGGGCAATCAAACAAGACATTGAAGTTTTGCACACCGATCCTAGTGAAGCTGAAGCAATCAAGTTGTTTGCCAACACATTCTTGGCTATGCGTGTTGCTTATATTAATGAGCTAGACACGTATGCCGAAGTACATAATCTTAACTCTCGTCAAATTATCGAAGGCGTAGGTTTAGACCCTCGTATAGGCAGCCATTATCACAATCCCTCATTTGGCTATGGCGGCTATTGTTTACCGAAAGATTCCAAACAGTTACTCGCCAACTACAGTGAAGTGCCTAACAATCTTATAGGTGCTATTGTAGAGGCTAATAGAACCAGAAAAGATTTTATCGCTGAGAGCATACTTGGCCGCTCGCCAAACGTTGTCGGAATATACCGCCTTACTATGAAAAAGGGATCAGACAACTTCAGAACCGCCTCAATCCAAGGTGTAATGAAACGATTAAAAGCTAAGGGTGTTGAGATTATTGTATACGAACCAGTTCTTGGAGACGAAACGTATTTTGGTTCACGCGTTGTCAGAGATCTCTCCGAATTCAAGTCACTGTCCGATGTCATCGTAGCCAACAGATGGGAAGACGAAATTCGAGATGTCGCCTCTAAGGTATATACCCGTGACTTATTCGGAAAAGATTGAAGTTCAATGACAATCAGCTGCTTAATGAATAAGTAAGGAATCAATATGGAATCAGTTAGCAAACTACAGCAGATCATCGCTGATCTTCAAGCAGCTGAGCGTCGTCTTGCGGCATCAAGTACCGACCTAACAACTAACAGCGCTTCCTTGAATATTCCTCAGGATACAGGCCTAAACAATCGGAATACGTATACTCTTACGAAAACAGATTGCGACAATCTAATAACCAAAATTTCGGAATTGGAAGAAAAAAATCTTCAGATGCAATCTGAAATTATTAGCTTGACCGATGAAAACCGCCGATTTGCTCAGGAGCTTTACGATGCACAAAAAGAGAGCATTCTCAAAGCGAAGATTAACGACACTCTACGTGATGAGCAGGAATTATTAATCTCTAAACTTTATCAAGTTCAAGAGGAACTTGAATCCTACTACGTTGACAAGATCACTTTAGAAAAGACTCTAAAGGAATCGACTTCTTTTTTAAATGAAGTGAGAATGCATATCTCGAACAAGGTAGATCACACCAATTGAAAACATCCGACCTCGCATCATTAGTTGACCCTTCATGGTATTTAAAAGAGTACCCAGATATTCTTGATGCCGGGGTCGACCCTATTGAGCACTACGTAAATCACGGCCACAATGAGGGACGTCATCCTTATTTTTTACACTCAAGAAATCTAGAGGAGAAGCTTTGGTCAGGCTTTTCCAAACTGGCTCTTCAAGAGCTAGAAAATATTGCTTTGGCTAATACTGGCTCATGCATTGAAAAGTCCTATGCAGCATGGGCATGCCTTAGGTGGTATGTCAGCCATTTTGAATGGCAAAAAGCCAGCTCTTTTATCTTGATTTTAGACAAGCGCAATAAAATATTCCCCCACCTTAGTTATGATATTTTAAAGTCTAGAGTAGCTTGGGAGATTGGTGATGCTCAACAGCTTTCTGAGCTGAATTTACATTTTCGAGAAACCTATAAAGCTTGCAACGACATAGATTTAGCAGTTTCCAATATTCTCACTTGCCCGCATTGCACATTAAAAAAAGCCACCCCATGCATTCGCTTGAATAAGATCAATCAGCTGTTTTTAAGATCAAATCTTTCAAGCCTGACGCTGCAGGACCCAAGCAAACCTCTATCTATCGACAACATTCATACTTCTACCGCGGGCGTGACTATTGAATCCAAATTAAAAGTTTCGATAATCATGCCCGCATACAATGCAGCTTTATATATACGCACAGCTATTTGCGGCATTCTTTCTCAAACCTTTAAAAATTTCGAGCTGCTGGTAGTAGATGACGGAAGCACCGACAATACTTTTTCTATCTTAGAACAGTTGGCAAGATCAGACAAAAGAATAAAGTTACTGCGACATGAGCAAACTCTTGGCGCATATGCGGCCAGGAATACTGCCTTATATAATTCTACTGGATTTTATGTAACTAACCATGACGCTGATGATTGGTCACACCCTCAGCGTTTAGAGCTCATGGTAGATAGCTTGCAACGAAAACCAGACGCAATCGTAGGTTTGGCCGACTGGGTACGAGCCACTCCTTCTTTGATTTTTGGGATATCTAAAATTCAAAATGGGCTAATTGAACCCAGCGTTTCGACTTTTATAGTTAACCGTGATGTGCTTATTAAAATTGGCGGCTGGGATGAAGTTAAGGTAGCAGCAGATAGCGAGCTTCTAGATCGAATAAAAGCAGTATATGGATCAGATACGGTAATCAACGTATACCCAAATGTTCCGCTGGTTATAGCAAGATCAATTGAAACTTCTTTGACAAACTCTGCAGCCTCCCACTGGAAAAGCGATTTCTATGGAATGCGCAAGCAGTATAGGACGCTGTATTCAGCTTTTCATGAAAGGCTTATAACCTCTAAAGAACCATTTGTATCGACAGGTACGCATAGAATGTTTCCAGCGCCAGCAGCGAATCTTATAACACCATATAAACTTAACTTTGACTTTTTACTTATCGCCGATTTTTCTAACTCGCCCAATCTCAAAATTATGATTGAGCTTGTAGATACCATGATTTCTAAAAGTCAACTCGTAGGTCTTTGTCATTGGCCTGACTACGACAGTCATGGCAAATCAGATATCGCCGACTATTTTATAAATCTTGAAATTGACTATTTGCTTAAAACTTTAACATGCGATACAAAATGCACAGCTAAGCATCTTGTTGTTCTGAACCCTTCTCTACTATCCAAGCCTACAAATTTTATTCCAAAAGTTAAATTCCAGAATTATGCAATAAAAAGCCCAGATAAATTAATCAGCTTTCTAAATGAAAAATTTATCCACGATGAGTCTGAAATCGTTAGTAATTCCGGAGAGTTCTGGCCTGACTGGTATCTTTTTAACAATGAGGATGTGAGGGCGCTGAGAATCGACCCACTTCATCATTTTCTCACACATGGCTTGCAAGAGGGCCGTCTTCCAAACCCCGAATTCAATAGCGCCGACTATACGAAAAAAGTTCCTAGAATTCTGGATGTCTGCTGGCCTCCCTTTATTCATTATCTAAAAATTGGAAAGCCTCATAACATTCCTGGCAACACGAATGAATTTAAAGGCAAGGTTCCATATCACGCTGACCGTCCAACGGTTTTAGTCGCGGCCCATGCTGCCGGAAAGCTTTTGTTCGGCGCAGAAAGATGCTTACAAGATGTCGTAGTCTCGCTCAATCGTTTAAAGTTCAACATAATCATCACCGTACCTCAATCAGGCAATGATTTTTACCTTGAAGAACTGAGAGCATTTTCAGTCAAACTCCACATTGTCCCTTGTTCAACTTGGAAGGGCGAAAACGAGCCGGATAAGTGGGCAATAAATAAATTCTGCCAAATCATAGAAACCGAAAATGTCGATATAGTTTTAGCTAATACATTAACTCAAAGAGAGCCATTAATAGCTGCCAAATACAAATATAAAAAATCAGTGCTCTATGCGCACGAAGCGCCTCAGCATGATGCTGAGCTTTGTAGACAAATGGCTTTGGATGCACGCTCAATCACTCATACAATTGGAAGCTTGGCTGATAACATCTGGGTCACTTCAAAATATTCTTCTTCAACCTTCAAAGACCATAAAAACATCCATATAGTAGGTAATATTTTAAATCCTGAAGAATTTGACATCCCAAATATTATCGAACGAAATAAAATAAAGTTTGCCATTATTAGCAGCAACACCCCCAAGAAGGGAGTGCGTGATGTAGTAGAAATAGCTAAACTTTTAAATATAAGTACGCCAAACGCTGAGTTTTTGATCATAGGCCCAGACAATGATTTCATTCGAGAACTAAAAACGCTTAAAAACGCAGGAGAAATTGGAGAAAATGTCCGCTTTATTGATTATTTGGAAAGCAGCCTTGATGCCATAAAGCTTACGAATGTGATTCTTAGCCTGTCTCATTGTCAAGAGACATTTGCACGCACTGTACTGGAGGGGATGGCGGCTCGCCGGCCTGTAGTCGCATACGGATGGGGGGCGCTTCCAGAGCTGATTGAACATGAATGCAATGGGTATCTTGTACCGCCCTTAGATATAATGACCTCAGCAAAATACATTAAAGAACTGGCTTGCAATCCAGAGAAAATTCTTTCTTTCGGAGAGCATGGCCGCATGCATGTCGTGCGCCATCACAGCCCAGAGTCAATGCAGCTTCAAATCGCACGCGCACTAAAAACAAACATTAATACCGCTCAAAAATCTTCCTCCGAAAACAATAAGACTGTATTGTCGCAAAGAAAAAAATCCGCCCCCAAAACAACTGCCCGAAAGAAAAAACGCTAGTTAACATTGTAGCATAGGCATAACAAGAGGCTGGACATTCAAGCCAGCCTCATAAAATAATTAATTTACAGAATTCAAGAAATAGGATTTATAAATGTGGCCTCTGAAAGCTTTCAAAATTTCCAACCATTGGCCTATGTTAGCCTTTTTATTTTTAAACAACACTTGCTATGCTTTTGAAATATATACTTATCTTCCCTACAGCACATCGTCTTTCGTAGAGCATCATGGGAACGCCCTAGATAAAATCTACAGTGCACATAACATAAAAAAAATAAAGCTTGTTTATGATGAAAATCTTCTCGCATTACCCGCAGATCCAGCCAATAGAAAGTACGCTCTAGCAGCACCTCAAAAAATTCATTCTGTAGCTTCAAAAGACGCCTACCAAAATGACTCTCTAGTTTCTCTTGATATAGAAAGCTGGAACCGATTTGATACAGAGACACCCACTAAGATTTTAAATATATTAAAAACCTACCGAAATTCAAGCCCCAATACTACATTAGGGTTATACGCAACTGTTCCACAGAACACTTATAAATGGGATTCTAGCAAGATTGAATTTTACGAAAAAATGAACAGGCAATATATCGATGTCGCCCAAGAAGTTGACTACTTTAGCCCCTCCTTATACAACTACTCGGGAAGAGACTTTTCTAGTTGGCTAGAAGGCGCAAAGTACAACATAGCAGCCGCAAAAAAATACTCTCTCACAAAAAAAGTGCTTCCTTATATTACACCTGAGGTTTCCAACAACGGCATTACAAGCTGGCTTTCTTACGATGAAATGCTTATGCGCTTGAAGGCGTTAGAGTCTTTAGGGGCAGACGGCTGTATTATTTGGGGAAGTAGCCAGTCTCGTGACACATCAGGAGCAAGACCTTCCTTGAACCCTTATTCTGGGTGGTTCAAGGCAATACTAGATTTTTCTACTATGCAAAATCGCTAAAACTCTCGATGACATGATTTCAATCGTAACACTTACCCCGACCTCTTAACCCCCCATATCAATTGCATTCATGATACGCTCTCATACAGCATGTGCTAAACCAGGTTAAAAGTGATACATTCACAATAAATTCATCATTGTTCGTTGTATATCCCGCTAAGGGCTCCCATGACTCGTAAAGGCCTCATACTCGCGGGTGGCTCCGGCACCCGCCTCCACCCCGCTACCCTCTCCGTCTCCAAACAGCTGCTGCCTGTCTACGACAAGCCGATGATCTACTACCCGCTCAGCACCCTGCTGCTCGCTGGTATCCGCGACATCCTGATCATCTCCACGCCCCAAGACACCCCTCGCTTCCAGCAGCTTCTGGGAGACGGCAGCCATTGGGGTCTCAACCTCGCCTATGCCGTACAGCCTAGTCCAGACGGCCTTGCTCAGGCCTTCACGATCGGTGCTGATTTCATCGGTAACGACCCTTCGGCGCTGGTCCTCGGTGACAACATCTTCTACGGCCATGACTTCCAGTCCCTGCTCCGCAATGCCAACGCGCGTGAGCAAGGCGCTTCGGTATTTGCCTATCACGTTCACGATCCTGAGCGGTATGGCGTTGCCGACTTCGACCAGCACGGGCGCGTCTTGTCCCTGGAAGAAAAGCCCACCACGCCAAAGTCAAACTATGCCGTGACCGGTCTGTACTTCTACGACAACCAGGTCGTCGAACTGGCACGCAGCCTGCGGCCCTCGGCACGGGGTGAGCTGGAAATCACTGATCTGAACATGTTGTACCTGCAACAGCAGAAGCTCCACGTCGAGATCATGGGCCGTGGTTACGCCTGGCTGGACACGGGCACGCACGACAGCCTCCTGGAAGCTGGCCAATACATCGCGACCCTCGAGCGCCGCCAAGGCCTCAAGGTCGCCTGCCCTGAAGAGATCTGCTATCGCGCGGGCTGGATCGATGCCGAACAGCTGGAGCGCCTGGCTCAGCCGTTGATCAAGAACGGCTACGGGCAGTACCTGCAAAGCGTCTTGAAAGAAAAGGTGTTCTGATGCAGGCCGTCCGTCTAGCAATCCCCGATGTCGTGCTGCTCACCCCGAAAGTCTTCGGCGACGACCGCGGCTTCTTCTACGAAAGCTTCAACGCCCGTGCCTTCGAAGCCGCCACCGGCCTGAACCCGGACTTCGTGCAAGACAACCACTCCCGCTCGGTCAAGGGCGTGCTGCGTGGCCTGCACTACCAGCTGGCACCCCACGCCCAGGGCAAGCTCGTGCGTGTGGTCCAGGGCGAGGTCTTCGACGTGGCGGTGGACATCCGTCGCGCCTCGCCGACCTTCGGTCAGTGGGTCGGCGCCGTGCTGTCCGACGAGAACAAGAACCAGCTGTGGATCCCGCCAGGGTTCGCGCACGGTTTCGTCACCCTGAGCGACACTGCCGAGTTCCTCTACAAGACGACGGATGTCTATTCACCCGAGTGCGAGCGCTGCATCGCCTGGGATGACCCGACCCTCGCCATCGATTGGCCCATCGATTACGCACCCAGCTTGTCCGGCAAGGACCAGCTGGGCGTGGCGTTGAACGACGCCGACGTCTTCGAGTGACGGGAAGCGGGGCTGTGGCATCTGCCGCAGCCCTGCGTCATCGACGATGCTCCGTTTTCACGCCTTTCGACCGGGATAAGGCGCATTGACAGGGTCTTGCGCAGGGTCCAGCATTTCCCCCTTTGTCCCCGCCAGTGACCCCGCACATGCCCGCTGCATCCCCTTCGCTCGAACGGCTGTATACCTTGGACACCCTGCGCGGCCTCGCTGCGCTCAGTGTGGTGTTCTGGCACTGGCAACACTTCTTCTATGTCGGTGACAGCCCGGCCGCCTTCGAGGTCGCACGCCAGCCTTTTTTCAGCCTGCTCACACCGCTCTACCAATACGGTGGGTTGGCAGTGCAGCTGTTCTTCTCCATTTCAGGGTTCGTGTTCTTCTGGCTGTTCGGCCAGCGCGTGGCGGCTGGGAGCCTGGGCGTGCGCAGTTTTGTCGTGGACCGCTTGAGCCGCCTTTATCCGTTGCACCTGCTTACGCTAGGTGGGGTTGCCGTGCTCCAGGCCCTCTACGCCACAGGCCATGGCACTTATTTCGTCTACCCTTTCAACGACGCCTACCATGCCGTGCTCAACCTGCTGCTCGCGCCCGCCTGGGGCCTCGAGCGGGGATGGTCGTACAACGCGCCCATCTGGTCGGTCTCGGTCGAGGTTCTGCTGTATGCCTTGTTCTTCATCCTTTGCCTGACTGGTCGCTGGCGTTGGTTGCTGGCGGCCATCGCCTGTGGTGCGGGGTTCGTGCTGTATCCGGGCAGTTACAAGATCGGCAGTGGGTTGCTGTGCTTCTTCGCCGGTGGGCTGGCCTATGGCGTCCTCTGGCAACTGCGACGCGGGTGTGGGTCGGGCCTTGCGTTGCTGGTGTGTGGCTGCATCGCGTCAGGTGCATGGGCTGCGCAACTCTGGTTGTGCGAGACGCTCAATGTCTACCTGGTGATGGGTTTGTGTTTTCCGGCCACGCTGGCCACGTTGGCAGCGGCCGGGCTGCACTGGCCTGGGCTGTGGCGCCGTACTGGCTGGATCGGTGATATCAGCTACTCCTCCTACCTGCTGCACTTTCCGTTGCAGATCGTGTTTGCGCTGGCCTTCGACCGTCTGGGCTTCGATCGCGCGGTCTTCTATCAGCCCTGGGTGATGCTGTCGTTCTTCATGGTGCTGCTCCCCATGAGCCTGGCCTGTCATCGATGGGTCGAGCGTCCGGCGCAACGCTGGTTGCGCAACAGTCGCCTGGCGGGCGTTCGACAACCTGGCGGACGGGTCGCGGTGTAGCCCTGTGGCGCCTGGCGTTCTCTGGTATCCTCAGGCGATTTTTTCGGCAGGCTGCACCCCGATGGCAGGCGGGTCTGCACCGGGCTGGGCATGCATGCGCATGGCCCGGTGGCATGCGCGTGATGCCCGTTGTCGTACCCGAAGGCTTCGACAAGGCCTTCGCCTGGTGAGTCATCGATCTCATCCCCTGTCTGTCGGCACATCGCCCCCTCCCGACCCTGAATCGGTGAGGACGACGGCTACAGCCACCCGTGAAGAAAACTGTCAAGCTGCCGGATTGGACTCGGCAGCCGTTCAGCAGGTGCTGGGCCACCTCGGGCTGAGCGAAGAACCAACGCACTGAAACAGCGTCTCATGGCGCTCCAGTACCTTAAGAAAGGAGATCACATGTTTGGATTATTGAGAGGGCTATTCAGCTATCGCAGCTTTATCGCCACCTCGATCCGCAACGAGTTCGTTTCTCGATTCTCGCGGAGTAGCCTTGGCGGGCTGTGGATGATCATCAACCCCTTGGCGAACGTGCTGATCTACGCCCTGATCCTGTCGAACGTGCTGGCGGCGAAGCTGCCGGGCATCGACAACAAGTATGCGTATGCCCTGTACCTGATGGCCGGTACCCTGGCCTGGAGCCTGTTTTCCGAGATCGTCAACCGCTGCCTGACGCTGTTCATCGAGAACGGCAACCTGATGAAGAAGATGAAGTTTCCCAGGATCACCCTGCCCTTCATCGTCCTGGGTTCGGCGTTGCTCAACAATTTCCTGCTGCTGCTGTCCGTCCTGGGCGTGTTCATCTGCCTTGGTCATCTGCCGACGTGGCAGATGCTGTGGGCGGTGCCCTTGATCCTGACCGTCGCCGCGCTGGCGATGGGCGTGGGCCTGGTACTGGGTGTGCTGAACGTCTTCGTCAGGGACATTGGCCAGGTCGTTCCCATCGTGTTGCAGATCCTGTTCTGGTTCACCCCGATCGTGTACCCGATCAACATCATTCCTGAAGACCTGCAGTCGTTGATCGGCTACAACCCCATGCTGCCCCTGGTCACCGCCTACCATGACGTGTTCGTCTACGGCCTGTCCCCCGACTTCATGGCGTTGACCAGCACGATTGCGCTGACCCTCGTGCTGCTGGCATTGGGTCTTTACATTTTCCGCCGCGCGGCGCCTGAAATGGTGGATGCCCTATGACCCTGTTGAGCGCCAAAGACCTAGGCAAAGCCTACCGTACCTACCGAAGCGAATGGCAGCGTATCGCACGCTGGCTGGGGATCAAGATCGCCCCACGTGAAGAGCACTGGGTGCTCCGGCACATCAATTTCGTGATCAACGCTGGGGAAGCGATCGGCATCGTCGGTCAGAACGGTGCCGGCAAATCGACCTTGCTCAAGATGCTGACCGGCACGCTGCAACCCACCACGGGTGAGGTGAAGGTGAATGGCCGGATCGCGGCCATTCTGGAACTTGGCATGGGCTTCAACCCGGAGCTGACCGGGCGCCAGAACGTCCGCCATGCCGCCGGCCTGATGGGCTTCAATGCCCAGGAGATCGAGGCATTCATGCCGGAGGTCGAGGCGTTCGCCGAGGTTGGTGAGTATTTCGACCAGGCGGTGCGGACCTATTCCAGCGGCATGCAGATGCGCGTCGCGTTCGCCGTGGCCACGGCACGACGTCCGGAGATCCTGATCGTCGACGAAGCGCTCTCGGTGGGCGACAGCTACTTCCAGCACAAAAGCTTCGACCGCATTCGTGAATTCCAGGAGCAAGGCACCACGCTGCTGATCGTGTCCCACGACCGCAGCTCGATCCAGGCATTGTGCGATCGCGTGTTGCTGATCGAAGGCGGCACCGTGATCAAGGACGGTGCGCCTGAAGAGGTGATGGATTTCTACAACGCCATCATCGCCGAAAAGGAAAACGCCACCGTCCAGGTCCATACGCTGGCCGACGGGACCGTGCAGACCCGGTCCGGCTCGGGTGAAGCGACGATCGAAAGCCTGGCCCTCTACAACGAACTGGATGCGCCCATCGAGTTCGTCAGCGTGGGGCAATTGGTGAACCTGAAGATCAAGGTCAAGGTGAACCAGTCGATCCCTGAGCTGGTAGTGGGCTACATGATCAAGGATCGCCTGGGTCAGCCCATCTACGGGACCAACACCTACCATCTGGGCAAGAAGATGGAGCACCTGGCTGCCGGCGCCGAGATGGAATACACCTTCACGTTCGAGGCCAACATCGGTGTGGGCTCCTATTCCATCGCAGTAGCGCTTCATACCGCCGATACCCACCTCAGTGCCAATTACGAATGGCGGGATCTCGCGCTCGTGTTCAACGTCATCAATGCTGACAAGGTGCCCTTCGTGGGTTCGGCATGGATCCAGCCCACCGTGGAGTGCGCCCAATGAGCCAGTTCTATCGCGCTTTCGAAGATGAACACCGTGGTTCCCACGACACCATCAAGCAGCGCCTGCAGGTCTACCTGCCGTTCATTACACCGCTGCTGAAGCTCTACCCCGAATGCCGGGCGGTCGACGTCGGCTGTGGACGTGGTGAATGGCTGGAGACATTGATCGAGAACGGTTTCGACGCCACCGGCGTGGACCTGGACGAAGGCATGCTGGAAGCCTGCCAGACACGCTCGCTGCCCGCCCAGAAAGCAGAAGCCGTCGCCTACCTGCAATCCCTGCCCAGTGAAAGCCTGACCGTTCTGAGCGGCTTCCACATCGTCGAGCACATTCCGTTCGAGGCCCTGAAGGCATTGGTCAGCGAAGCGAACCGGGTACTGAAACCCGGCGGCTTGTTGATCCTGGAAACGCCGAATGCCGAAAACCTGATCGTCGGGACCCAGAATTTCTACCTGGACCCCACGCACGAGCGGCCGATTCCGCACATGTTGCTGGAATTCTTGGTGAAGTTCTGTGGCTTCCAACGCTCCAAGCTGATGCGTCTGCAAGAAAGCCCAAGGCTGGTCGACTCGCCCTCGCCGACCTTGATGGAGGTGCTCGGCGGCGCCAGCCCCGACTATGCGATCGTCGCCCAGAAAGCGCCTGATCACGTCGACCTCTCCGCGTTCGATGCCGTGTTCGAGGGCAGCTATGGTGTGAGCCTGGCGGACCTGGCGCAACGCTATGAAGCGAGTCTGGCAACCAAGACCGAAGAGCAGCGACAGCGTTGGGATACCGACAATGCAACACTCAGCCAGCGCCTGGACGCGCTGGAGTACGACAATGCAGCCCTCCATAAGCGGGCGGATTTCGTCGAACACGAGAACACGGTGCTTCATAACCGTGTGGATTTCGTCGAGCATGAACATGCGACGCTGCTCACCCAGATGCATGACCTGAAGGTCTCGGTGTCGGACCTGCGATTCGATGAACTCAAGCTGGCCAACGAAGCGCTCCAGCGCTCGCTGGACGAGTCCCTGAAGAATGCCCACCACTGGTACACCGAAGCGGTTGCTCATCAGCAGCATATCGCGGCACTCGGCGACGCCCACGCCCATCAGCATCAGACGGTCAGCGCGCTGACGGACCAGATCCAGCAGCTCAGGAAGAGCACCTCGTGGCGAGTGACAGCTCCGATGCGGCAGGGTGTCATCGTCACTAGGAAGTTGGTTTCCTCACCGAGACAGACGTCCAGGCACCTCGCTCGTACAGCGGTGAAAAAGATCCTGGATCAGCCAAGGCTTCGCACGCTCATCAAGAAGATCCTGGTGCGTCACCCGCCGACCTACGCCCGGCTGCAAAAGCTGGCGGCGCGTTTGCGCGCTGCACCGGCCGCGCCCTTCCAGGGCGTGCCTTCCACGGCGCCCCAGGCCTTCACAGCAACCGAGGCGGGTCACGCGCCAGCAGCGCCTGCCCACCTCTCCGAAAATGCCAAAGCGATCTACTTGCGGTTGAACAGAAACGAACCACGTAAGGATGTGAAGTGATGCGCGTAGTCATTGACCTGCAGGGCGCCCAGGCCGAGAACAGAAATCGGGGCATCGGGCGTTACGCGCTTTCCTTCACCAAGGCCTTCATCCAGAACGCCGGTGACATCGAAGTGTTCGTCGTGCTCAATGGCCTGTTCGGCGAGTCGATCGATGCGATCCGCGACGAGCTGCACGGTGTGCTGCCTGAATGTCGGATCAGGGTATGGACACCGTGCAGCAAAGTCAGCGCCTTGCCGCCCGAGCACCGCTGGAGCACACAGGCATCGGAGCGGGTGCGGGAGGCCTTCATCGGCGAGCTGCACCCGGATCTGGTACTGGTCACCAGCCTGTTCGAAGGCCTGGTGGACGACGCCGTGACCAGCATCAAGGCGCTGGACTCGACCGTGCCCACGGCAGCCATCGTCTATGACCTGATTCCGCACATCAACCCTGAGACCTACCTGAGTTCAGCGCCGGTCCGGCAGTGGTACGAAGCGAAGCTCAAGCACCTGCGCCGTGCCGATCTGGTCTTGGCCATTTCGAATTCGTCTCGCTCCGAGGTGATCGATCACTTGGGCTTCCTGCCCGAGCGCGTGGTCAACATTTCGACGGCGATCGACACCGACCACTTCAAGCCCACGCCCGACGACCTGCACGGTGCAGCGCTCAAGGCCCGTCTGGGTATCGACCGCCCCTTCGTGATGTACACGGGCGGTATCGACCCCCGGAAGAACATCGAAGGGTTGATCAGCGCCTATGCAGCACTCGAGGCACCGCTGCGCCGCGCACATCAGTTGGTCATCGTCTGCAACATTCGCCCTGAGGATCGCTCACGGCTCGAAGGCCTGGCCCTGGCCAACGGTTTGAAGAAAGGCGATGTCTGCTTCACCGGTTTCGTCAGTGAAGAAGACCTGCTCGCGCTCTACAACCTGTGCACGCTGTTCGTCTTCCCGTCCTTGCACGAAGGCTTCGGCCTGCCTGCACTGGAGGCGATGGCCTGTGGCAAGCCTGTGATCGGCTCGAACACCTCCAGCCTGCCCGAAGTCATCGGCAATGCCGAGGCACTCTTCGACCCTTACCAGGTCACGTCCATCACGGCGAAGCTGGAAGCGGTGCTCGGCGACGAAGCCTTGAGAACCCAGATGGCATCGCTCGCGCTCGAGCAGGCACGTCTCTTCAGCTGGGACCAGACAGCGGTCACCGCCGTGGAGGCCGTTCACACGCTCCTGAACGAACTCACCCGCCGCTCCCATACCCTGCGGTCGACGAGACGCCCTCGTCTGGCGTACGTATCCCCTCTTCCGCCAGCCCGCAGCGGCATCAGCGACTACAGCGCAGAGCTGCTGCCCGAGCTTGCGCAGTACTACGAGATCGATGCCATCGTGGCCCAGGAGTCGGTTTCCAGCTCGGATGCCGGCATCAACTATGCCGTTCGTTCGGTGGCGTGGTTCGAGGAGAATGCGCACCGGTTCGACCGCGTCATCTACCACTTCGGCAACTCCTCCTTCCATGAGCACATGTTCCGGTTGCTGGAGAAGATTCCGGGCACGGTGGTGCTGCACGACTTCTTCCTGTCAGGTGTCGTGGCAGACATCGACGTCAACAAGGGGCAATCAGGCTTCTGGACAGACGCCCTGTACCATAGCCACGGCTACAAGGCCATCGAGGAACGTATCAACGGGCTGGATAGCGCCGATGCGGTCTGGAAGTACCCGTGCAACCTGCGCGTGCTCCAACAGGCCGAGGGCGTCATCGTTCACTCGAACTATTCGATCCGCCTGACCCATGCCTGGTATGGCGAGCAGATCGGCCGCGACTGGAAGGAGATCCCGCTGCTGCGCACGCCGCGGTTCCCCAACGCGCGCAAACGGGCTGCCGCCCGGGACATGCTCGGGTTTGGCGAGCATGACTTCATCGTCTGCAGCTTCGGCTTGCTCGGCCCGTCCAAACTGAACGACCGCCTGCTCGAGGCCTGGCTCGCGTCCGAGTTGTCGAAGGACGAGCGCTGCCACTTGATCTACGTCGGCCAGAACAATGAAGGCCTGTACGGCGAACGCCTGCTCAAGCGCATCAATGGCAGCCACTGCCGCGACCGCGTCACGATCACGGGCTGGACCGACACGGAGCTGTTCAAGGCCTATCTGGACATCGCGGACGCCGCCGTTCAACTGCGCACCTTGTCGCGAGGCGAGACGTCGGCCGCCGTGTTGGACTGCCTGAACTACGGCATTCCCACGATCGTCAACGCCAACGGCAGCATGGCGGACATTCCCGAAGCCAGCCTCATCATGCTGCCCGACACGTTCGAGGATGGCGCGCTGTCCGAGGCGCTGAACCTGTTACGCAATGACGTCTCCACGCGCGAACGGTTGAGTGCACAGGCCCAACGCCTGATTCATACCGACCACGCACCTCGCGCCTGTGCAGCCCTGTACCGCGATGCGATTGAAGCGTTCCACGAAGACGCCACCCATTCCATCGCCGGGACGATCGAGGCGATCGCAGAGCTGGACAAGGCCCACTTCACGTTCGAACATTCCGTGGCCCTTGCCCAGTCCATCGACGAGAGCCTCACGCCGCCGATGACGAAGCCACAACTGCTGATCGATATTTCCGAACTGGTCAACCGGGATGCCAAGAGCGGCATTCAGCGGGTCGTTCGGAACATCCTGAGCATCTGGCTCTCGACGCCCCCTGCCGGCTACCGTGTGGAGCCTGTCTACGCGACCGACGACAGCGCAGGTTACCGGTACGCGCGGCACTTCACGCTGGGCTTTTTGAACTGCCCTCAGCATCTGCTGCAGGACGAGCCCGTGGTGGTGCGCCAGGGTGACCGTTTCATCGGCCTGGATCTGCAGCCTTCCATCGTGCCGAAACAGCGACAGGCCCTCGCCGACATGAGGCGCCGGGGTGTGAATGTGCAGTTCGTGGTGTACGACCTGCTGCTGAAGAAGCTCTCGCATTGCTTCGTCGAAGGTGCAGCCGACGCACTCGACCGTTGGCTGGACGTCGTCTCGCAATCGGATGGCGTCGTCTGCATCTCCAAGGCCGTGGCCGATGAGATGGAGGAATGGGTGGCCGAGCACCGGCCACCCAGCAAGCGTCCATTTTCCATTTCCTGGTTCCACCTGGGCGCCGACATCGCTGCGCCTGCCCAGACCAAGCCTGTCAACGTCATTCCAAAGCAGGTGCTCTCGCAGCTGCAGGCGCGCCCTTCTCTGTTGATGGTAGGCACCCTCGAGCCCAGGAAAGGCCACACCCAGGTACTGGATGCGTTCGAACTGCTCTGGGCCGACCAGAAGGACGCGAACCTGCTCATCGTCGGCAAGCAAGGGTGGATGGTCGAATCCCTCGTGCAGCGCTTGAAGGGTCACCCTGAGCAGGGCAAACGGCTCTTCTGGTTCGAGGGGATCGAAGACGACTACCTGTGCAACCTGTACGCACAGGCCGATGCCCTGATTGCCGCTTCGTTGGGAGAAGGGTTCGGTTTGCCACTCATCGAAGCCGCGCAAGCCAACCTGCCGTTGATCGTGAGAGACATCCCTGTGTTCCGCGAGGTGGCGGGCGATCATGCCTTCTACTTTGAAGGCGAACAGCCAGAGGCGCTGTACGCGTCCCTCGTCACCTGGCTGGACCTGCACAAGGCTGGCGGTCACCCCTTGTCCACGGCGATGCCATGGATCACTTGGGAGCAGAGTGCACAGCAGCTGTTTGCCGCAATCGAGGCAACGGCCAAGTAGCGCCGTAACCGGTGTCTCCTCCTGCTCCAGGAAGGAGACACCGGGTTCCTTACGCCGTTACCTTGGCGCTAGCGACAGAAAAGTAGCGCTTTTTCATGTCCAGCGCAGGCTTCTCGACGAAGTGCCACGACGCGGCACCGACCAGCGCGGAGAGCGCCAGCGACAGGAATGTGAAGGCGTACACGTCGGTCAGGTCGGGGAACAGGCTGACCAGCATCTGCTGGATAACGAAGCCGTACACGTAGATCCCGTACGAATAGTCGAACCGGTTCAGGAAGCTCATCTTCTTCGCCAGCACGCAGATCGAGATCAGGCAGTAAGGCCACAGCACCAGATAGAAGCCTGCGGAGAAGTGCCAATCACCGCCGTTGTTGAAGAAGGCCCAGATGATGAGGGCCACGGCCGGTACCGTGATGAACCACGACATGTAGACCTTGTCCTTCAGGTGCGCCAGCAGCGCGCCGTACAGGAACAGGTAGCCCAGCTCGTTCAGGAACAGTTTGGAAACGGTGAAGACGTAGCTGTCGCGCATGAAGGTGTCATGCAGGTGCAAGGTCAGCATCACCAGCATGGCCAACAGCACGAACCGCCAGTTGAACGCCTTCGACCAGGCGAGCATCAAGATACCGAGATAGCACAGCACTTCCAGGGGCAGCGTCCACAGGCACCCATTGATCACCTGCACGGGGTTTTCAGTGAACACGCCAGGTATGAAGGGATGCAGGTCGAACAGGGTCGCGTTGCGCAGGTATTGCCAGGTTTCCCCTTGCGCCAGGTACTGCGAGTAACTGGGCGCAAACAGACCGAGTACCAACATCGTCACCAGCACCGAAACGATCAGGCCGGGGAAGATGCGCGTCACGCGATTGGTGAAGAAGGTGACGAGGCTCTGCCCTCTGAGCATCGACAGCGTCACCAGGTACCCGGAAATCACGAAGAAGGCATCGACGCCAATCTTGCTGAAACCGATCAATCCATTTCGTTCAAAGACGTCGCCGTGGTCCAGGCCGAGCACGACGTACGTATGAGTAATGATTACCAACGATGCGGCAATGAGCCTCACCATAGTAAAGCCATTTCTCTTGTCAGCAATCACATTTCTTCTCCATCGGAAACCCTTAAAGATACCTGCCCATGGCCATTTTTTGACACATGACCGTCAACACTCAGGCGGTGATCTTTATACGCACTTTGGAAGCGTCGGCCAACTGACGGCCGACGCAGGGTGACCTGGAGCGCACCTGAGGCCGTGGTGAACCTCGACCTCGTGCGTCTTCGAAGAAGGGCTTAACCTTGGATCAGACGTTCGATTTCAGCGACACGCTGGGCCACCAGGGCCTCGTCACCACGGCTTTCGACGTTCAGGCGCAGCAACGGCTCGGTGTTCGAACCGCGCAGGCTGAAGCGCCAGTCGGCGAAGGCCACGCTGATGCCATCGGTGCGGTCGACCTCGGGGGCCTGAGGCAGGTAGAACGCCAAGACCTTTTCCACCGACGCCTTGACGTCGTCGACCTGGTAGTTGATCTCGCCACTGCACGGGAACGCCGCAATGCGCTCGTCCACCAGTTGCGCCAGAGTCTTGCCGCTGACGCTCATCAGCTCGGCCACCAGCAGCCACGGGATGTTGCCGCTGTCGCAGTAGGCGAAGTCGCGGAAGTAGTGATGGGCGCTCATCTCGCCGCCGTAGACCGCATCTTCGGCGCGCATGCGCTCCTTGATGAAGGCATGGCCGGTCTTGCTCTGGATGGCTTCACCGCCGGCGGCCTGCACCTGTTCGATGGTGTTCCAGGTCAGGCGCGGGTCGTGGATGATCTTGCTGCCGGGGTGCTTGCGCAGCAGCATCTCGGCGAGCAGGCCGACCAGGTAGTAGCCCTCGATGAAGCGGCCTTGGCCGTCGAAGAAGAAGCAGCGGTCGAAGTCGCCGTCCCAGGCCAGGCCCAGGTCGGCCTGGCGTTCGAGCACGGCGTTGCGGGTCAGCTCGCGGTTTTCCGGCAGTAGCGGGTTGGGTACGCCATTGGGGAATTCGCCATCCGGCTCGCCGTTGATGACGTCGATGTGCAGCGGCAGACGGGCCTTGAGCAGCTCGATCACCGGGCCCACGGCGCCATTGCCAGGGTCGGCCAGCACCTTGAGCGGCTTGAGCGCCGAGACGTCGACGTAGGTCAGCAGGTGGTCGATGTAGGCGGTCTTGTCGAAGGCTTCCTGCACCTGGCCTGGAGTGGCAGCCAGTTCACCCAGCTGGCCGGCCTCGACGCGGTCGCGAATGGCGAACAGCCCCGAATCACCGCTGATCGGCTTGGAGTGCTCGCGCACCAGCTTCATGCCGTTGTAGCCCTTGGGGTTGTGGCTGGCGGTGATCATGATGCCGCCATCGGCCTGCAGGTGGCTGGTGGCGAAGTAGACTTCCTCGGTGCCGCACAGGCCGATGTCCAGCACGTCGGCGCCCGCCTCGGTCAGGCCACGGGTCAGGGCCTGGGCCAGCATGGGGCTTTCCAGACGCATGTCACGGCCGACCACATAGCGCTTGCCGCCCAGTTCGGCGACCAGCGCACGGCCGATTCGGTAGGCGACGTCTTCGTTGAGGTCGGCAGGTACTTGCCCACGGATGTCGTAGGCCTTGAAGCAACGGGTCTGGATAGATGGGTACATGGTTCTCACTTTGACGAGCCGCCCGCAGGCAGAGATCGATGTGTACGCAGGCCACTCATGGGCAGCCGATGGCAAACGGCCCATGGTACTCGGAAGGAGCACCACGGGCCGCGCAGGGAATGCCGGGGATCAACCGGTGCAGCGACCGTACTTGTCCTCGAAGCGGACGATGTCGTCTTCGCCGAGGTAATCGCCGCTCTGCACTTCGATCAGGACCAGGTCGATGACGCCTGGGTTTTCCAGTCGGTGCGTGTGGCCTGCACGAATGAAGGTGGATTCATTGGTGTGCAGCATCATTTCCTTGTCGTCGTTGACCACCACGGCGGTGCCGCTGACCACGATCCAGTGCTCGCTGCGGTGATGGTGCATCTGCAACGACAGCGACGCCTTGGGCTTGACCACGATGCGCTTGATCTTGAAGCGCTCGCCGTTTTCCAGGGTGGTGTAGGTGCCCCATGGGCGGTGCACGGTACGGTGCAGCTGGTGCACGGTGTGGCCCTTGCTCTTGAGCTGGCCGACGATGTGCTTGACGTCCTGGGCGTGGTCCTTGTGGGCGATCATCACCGCATCGGGGGTGTCGATCACCAGCAGGTCCTCGACGCCGACCAGGGCGGTGAGACGGTCTTCACTGTTGACGTAGTTGTTGCGCGAGGCATGCGCCAGCACTTCGCCTTCGAAGCGGTTGCCATCGGCGTCCGCCGGGGTGAGTTCGCTGACGGCGTTCCACGAGCCGATGTCACTCCAGCCGATGTCGCACGGGACGGTGGCGACGCGCTCGGAGCGTTCCATCAGGGCGTAGTCGATGGAAATGTCCGGGACCTGGGCAAAGCTGTCGGGGTCGATGCTCAGGCAGCTGTAGCCTTTGCCTTCGGCCAGGCGCGACTGACGCTTGGCATGGGCTGCGGCCTGCAGCACGTCCGGCGAATGTTTTTCGAATTCTTCCAGCACCGTACCGACACGGAAGCAGAACATGCCGGAGTTCCAGAAGTAGTTGCCAGCAGCCACGTAGGACTCGGCCACTTGCAGGGTCGGCTTCTCGACGAACCGTGCGACCTTCAGGCCATGCTGCAGCTCGCCGGCCTGACCGGCCTCGATGTAGCCGAAACCGGTCTCCGGGTACTGGGGCTTGATGCCGAAGGTCACCAGCCAGCCTTGGCCAGACAGCTCGACGGCCTTGCTCACGGCCTCGGCGAAGGCCTGCTCGTCCTGGATCAGGTGGTCGGCTGCCAGGACCAGCATGTGCGCGTCGTCACCATGGCTGTCGCGCAGCTGCAGGGCTGCCAAGGCCACGGCTGCGGCCGTGTTGCGGCCGAAGGGCTCGAGGATGAAGGCCTGGGCAGGGCCGGCCTGCTGGACGGCGCGGTATTCGTCTTCGGTCTTGAACAGCAGCTCCCGGTTGGTCACGGTGAGCACTTCCGAGACACCGGCCAGGTTCGAGGCGCGCAGGAAGGTCTTTTGAATCAGATTCTGGCCGTCAGGCAAGGTCATGAACGGCTTGGGGTGGGCCT
This sequence comes from Pseudomonas entomophila, assembly GCF_013523125.1. Lineage (GTDB taxonomy): Bacteria > Pseudomonadota > Gammaproteobacteria > Pseudomonadales > Pseudomonadaceae > Aquipseudomonas > Aquipseudomonas entomophila_B. Next base: position 37,427 of record NZ_JAAMQJ010000021.1, read on the forward strand.
CGCGGGACACGGGCCACAGCCGGCTGCCGACGCCGCCTGACAAAATTACGGGTATCAAGTCCATATCTTATAATCCTGCTAGCCACTCGCATGGCACGTAGACGAAACGCAAAGTACTTCAGCAACGATGTGCCACTTCGCACCTTTAACGGTCAAATTCCTTGCTGATCCAGCTGCTTGGCTTCAACGACACGTGAAGGCAGGCTTACCCCTAAATCCGAGCGCCCAAGAATATCAGAGAACATTCTACGAGGCTCGCCTACAGGCGCAGTACTGGGCCATCCGTTGCCGCCCCCTTGGACAACAATGAGATTCATTCGATCTCCACGGGCAGGCCTTTTTTTGAGTAGGCCTCCCGCAGACGCTTTGCCAAGGCTCGGCGGGCTGGCGCCTCTCCATGCACCAGCCGAATGCGCGAAGGCCACCGCCCCATGCCCGTCACGAACTCGACCAACCCTGCCTGATCGGTATGGGCCGAATACCCCGGCACGCTGAACACCTTGGCACGCACGTCGTACAGCTGCCCATCCAGGTCGATCTTGACGAAGCCTGCCGCGCCAGCACTCGCCTGGATCACGGCACCTGGCGTGCCGGGCACCTGATGCCCGACGAACACGACCTCATGGCGCGGATCGCCCAGCATCGCCTTCAGGTACGCAACGATGCGCCCGCCAGAACACATGCCGTTACCCGCGATGACGATGGCCGGCTTGCCCGTGCTCTTGAGGTAATTCACTACCCGCGCATGATCGGCATGCCGCTCGATGGAAATCAGCTGCCCGAACCCCAGCGGCGCGCGCCCTTCGCGCAGGCGCTGGCTGGCGTCGTCGTTCCAATGGGCATGCAGCTCGCGGTAGACCTGGGTGATGCGCTGGGCCAGCGGCGAGTCGAGGATGACCGGCAGTTGCGACCAGTCCAGCCGGGACAGGGGATCGTCGGGCGCACCGCTCTGGCTCGACGGGCACAGGGCCTTGCGATGCAGGATGGCCTCCAGGTCGAACAGCACTTCCTGGGTGCGCCCCAGGCTGAACGCCGGAATCAGCACCGTACCCTGGTCGGCGAGCGCGCGCTCCACCACCGCCTCGAGCGCCTGCTGTCGATCGCCGGCGGCGTGCAGGCGGTCGCCATAGGTGCTTTCGAGCACCAGCAGGTCGGCGTGCTCAGGCGGCTCCACCGCCCGCAACAGGCCACGGGCCGACGCGCCCAGGTCACCCGAGAACACGACCCGCGTGCACCGATCGGTCGTAGGGTGGTGGACATCGCATTCGACGTAGGCCGAGCCGAGCACATGCCCGGCGCGTTGCAGGCGCACGCGGCAGGTCAGGCCCTGGCGTTCGACCAGCGTGTGCCACTTAGCGAAGGGCAACGGGCGAACGCGGGCCTGGACGAAGGCCAGGTAGCGGGCCACCTCGGCAGGGTCGTTGCTGATGGTCAGCTTGTAGGCGTCTTCGAGGACCAGCGGCAACAGCTTGGCCGAGGGTTCGCTGCACAGGATCGGGCCACGGTAACCGGCCGCGAACAGGGCCGGTAGGCGACCGACGTGGTCCAGGTGCACATGGGTGACGATGAGCGCTTCAAGGCCTTCGAGGGCGATGTCGAGCGCGGGCTGCCCGAGCGCCTTATCGGCGCTCTGCTCCAGGCCACAGTCGATCAGCACGCTGGTGTCGGCATCGAGGTGCAGCTGGTGGCACGAGCCGGTGACGGTCTGGGCGCCACCGTGGTGAGTAAGGCTGGGATAGGGCATGGGTACGCGCTCTGTGGCGACAGGGCGCGGTATTACGGCAGAGCGTGAACGCCAGGGAAATCAGACCTCGGCGTTCATCGTGTAGGAATTGTCCTAGCGCTCGGCCAAAGCCGCTTCACGGGCCTTGAGGCGGATACGGCGGCGCGAGCGCAGCACGGCATAGCTGCCCAGCACGGGCCCGACGGCCAGGCCCACGATCAGCGCGGCGAGCACCGGCAGTGCCACCGGCATGGCCGGCGCGGCCCAGCCGAACAGCACCAGGGACACGTCCTGCTGGTTTTCCAGCACGAAGAACAGGACCACGGCAGCCAACAACAGCACCAGCAGCGCCACCAGGGCACGTTTGAGATTACGCATCAGACAATTCCTTGGGGCACATCAGGCCTGCGCCTCGTGCTCATCTTCGTTGACCCGGTCGCGCAGTTCCTTGCCGGGCTTGAAGTGCGGCACGAACTTGCCATCCAGGCTGACCGACTGGCCAGTCTTGGGGTTGCGCCCCACGCGGGGGGCACGATAATGGAGGGAAAAGCTGCCGAACCCCCGGATCTCGATGCGATCGCCCGTGGCCAAGCATTGTGACATCTGTTCAAGCATGGTCTTGATGGCCAGTTCCACGTCCTTGGGGGACAGCAGACCCTGGTGGTTGACAATCCGATCGATCAGCTCCGACTTCGTCATGTTTTTCCCTTCGTTATCAAGCAGCTAGATCATTGCTCAATTGGTTGTAGCACGTCGCGCAGGATTTGAACAGGGCGGCGCTTGACTTCGAAGGACAATTCGAGTCTGAACAGATTTCAACCGCTGGCCAGGTGGCCGCTGCATCAGGCCATGCCCTGCTCGCCCTCGCGCCTGGGGCGGGTCTTGTAGATGGCTCGGTGCTCGGTATAGACCACGGTGTCGTCCGGCACGTCCTTGTCTACGTAGGCCTGGGCGCCGATCATGACGTTGTTGCCGATGGTGATTTCACCGACGATGCAGGCGTTGGCACCAATGGTCACGTCATCGCCGATGCGGATGTGGCCGTTGATGTCCTTGGAGCCGATGGTGGTGTTCTGGCGCAGGCGCAGGTTGCGGCCGATGATTGCCCGATGGGTGATCACGATGCCGATACGGTGCGAGAAGCAGATGCCGGGACCGATCTGGGCAGGCAGCCCGATGTCGATGTTGTGCTCGCGGATCAGGCGTCGATTGATGCGCTTGGCCCACTTGCGGTAATTGATCAGCCCACGCGGCTTGTTGTACAGGTACTGCGCGATCCTGAACCAGAACACGTAGTGATAGCGCTCCTTGGCCATTACTCGGTTGACCAGGGTGCTGAGCTTGGCGCTGCCGTCTTCCTTGGTGGCGATTTCCTCGGTGAGGTAGGCGCGCAGTTCTTTGAAGTCTTTCACGTCTCGTCCCTTGTAGGCCCTCGGGGCATCGTGCAGCACAGGGCCACGACACCCAGCTACGGTCATGGTGATAATCGATGGACGAAAAAAAGGGCGACCGAAGTCGCCCTTTTCTTTCGCAAGCCGAACTTAGTTCTGCTTGGCCATCGCTTCGCGCAGCAGCGCAGCCATGGTGGTGTCGCCAGTGCTTTCCGGAGCGTTGGTTTTCAGGCTCTGGATCGCTTCGCGCTCGTCAGCATCGTCCTTCGACTTGATGGACAGGCTGATGACGCGGCTCTTGCGGTCGACGCTGATGATCTTGGCTTCGATCTCTTCGCCTTCTTTCAGCACGTTGCGGGCGTCTTCGACGCGGTCGCGGCTGATTTCGGAGGCTTTGAGGGTCGCTTCGATGTCGTCGGCCAAGGTCACGATGGCGCCTTTGGCGTCAACTTCCTTGACGATGCCCTTGACGATGGCACCCTTGTCGTTCAGGGACACGAAGTTGGAGAACGGATCGTCTTCCAGCTGCTTGATGCCCAGGGAGATGCGCTCGCGCTCCGGGTCAACCGACAGGATGACGGTTTCCAGCTCGTCGCCCTTCTTGAAGCGACGCACGGCTTCTTCGCCGGCTTCGTTCCAGGAGATGTCGGACAGGTGGACCAGGCCGTCGATGCCGCCTTCCAGACCAATGAAGATACCGAAATCGGTGATCGACTTGATGGTGCCGGAGATCTTGTCGCCCTTGTTGAACTGGCCAGAGAAGTCTTCCCATGGGTTCGACTTGCACTGCTTGATGCCCAGGGAGATACGACGACGCTCTTCGTCGATGTCCAGAACCATGACTTCCACTTCGTCGCCAACCTGAACGACTTTCGACGGGTGGATGTTCTTGTTGGTCCAGTCCATTTCGGACACGTGCACCAGGCCTTCGACGCCTTCTTCCAGCTCAGCGAAGCAGCCGTAGTCGGTCAGGTTGGTGACGCGTGCGGTGACGCGGGTGCCTTCTGGGTAACGTGCCTTGATAGCAACCCATGGGTCTTCGCCCAGTTGCTTCAGGCCCAGGGAAACACGGTTACGCTCGCGATCGTACTTCAGGACCTTGACGTCGATCTCGTCGCCAACGTTGACGATCTCGGACGGGTGCTTGATACGCTTCCAGGCCATGTCGGTGATGTGCAGCAGGCCGTCCACGCCGCCCAGGTCCACGAAGGCGCCGTAGTCGGTGAGGTTCTTGACGATACCCTTGACCTGCTGGCCTTCCTGCAGCGATTCCAGCAGCGCTTCGCGCTCTGCACTGTTCTCGGCTTCCAGGACGCTGCGACGGGAAACGACAACGTTGTTGCGCTTCTGGTCCAGCTTGATGACCTTGAATTCCAGCTCTTTGCCTTCGAGGTGGGTGGTGTCGCGCACTGGGCGGACATCAACCAGGGAGCCCGGCAGGAACGCACGGATGCCGTTAACGTCGACCGTGAAGCCGCCCTTAACCTTACCGTTGATAACGCCCTTGACGACTTCTTCGGCAGCGAAAGCAGCTTCCAGAACGATCCAGCACTCGGCGCGCTTGGCTTTTTCACGGGACAGCTTGGTTTCGCCAAAGCCGTCTTCGACCGCGTCCAGCGCAACGTGAACTTCGTCACCGACCTTGATGGTCAGCTCGCCAGCTTCGTTGTAGAACTGCTCGAGCGGGATGACGCCCTCGGACTTCAGGCCAGCGTGTACGGTAACCCAGTCGCCGTCGATGTCGACAACGATACCGGTGATGATCGCACCCGGCTGAAGATTGAGGGTTTTCAGGCTTTCTTCAAAGAGTTCTGCAAAGCTTTCGCTCATTTTAATTCCTGTAGATTAGGGCGAGACAGACGCCCATCAGCCACATTCCAGACAATGTGGGTTTCGTTCATGTAAAGGAAGGCCGACAGGACAGTGACTGGAGCCCCTGCCTGCCATTCCTGATGATCAGAGCAGGTCGCGCTGGGCGAGCTCGCTTCTGATCCGTTGCAACACCTGCTCGATGGACAACTCGGTCGAGTCCAGCTGGATGGCATCGGCCGCCGGCTTGAGCGGGGCCACTGCACGCTGGGTATCACGCTCATCGCGTGCCTGTATCTCTTCTAGCAGACTCGACAGACTAACAGCTTCGCCCTTCCCCTTCAACTGCAGGAAGCGGCGACGTGCGCGTTCCTCGGCGCTGGCGGTCAGGAAGACCTTCAGCGGCGCGTCGGGGAACACCACGGTGCCCATGTCGCGGCCATCGGCGATCAGCCCGGGGGCTTCACGGAATGCACGCTGACGCTGCAGCAAGGCGTCGCGTACCGCCGGCAGCGAGGCGACCATGGAGGCGCCGGCGCCGACCGTTTCGGTGCGGATGACGTTGCTGACGTCCTCGCCCTCGAGAATGATCTGCTGGAGTTTACCGGGTTCGGCAGCGATGAACTGCACGTCCAGATGAGCGGCCAGCGCCTTGAGCAGCTCTTCGTTGGTCAGGTCCACGCCATGGTTGCTGGCATTGAACGCCAGCAGACGGTACAGCGCGCCGGAATCCAGCAGGCGCCAGCCCAGCTCGCGTGCCAGCAGGCCCGCGACGGTGCCCTTGCCCGAGCCGCTTGGCCCGTCGATGGTGATGACCGGTGCCAGGGCGCTCACGACTTGCCCTCTTCTGCTACACGGATGCCGACCTGCGCGCACAGGGCGAGGAAGTTGGGGAACGAGGTCGCGACGTTGGCGCAGTCATGGATGCGGATCGGCGCGCTGGCGCGCAGCGAAGCGACGCTGAAGGCCATGGCGATGCGGTGGTCGCCGTAACCGTGCACTTCGCCACCGCCGATCTGGCCACCGTCGATGACGATGCCATCGGGCGTCGGCTCGCACTGCACGCCCAGCACCTTGAGGCCGTCGGCCATGACCTGGATGCGGTCGGATTCCTTGACCCGCAGCTCTTCGGCACCGCGCAGCACGGTGCGGCCCTCGGCGCAGGCGGCGGCCACGAACAGCACCGGGAATTCGTCGATGGCCAGGGGCACGAGGTCTTCCGGGATGTCGATGCCTTTGAGGCGAGAACCGCGCACGCGCAGGTCGGCCACCGGCTCGCCGCCGACTTCACGCTGGTTTTCCAGGGTGATGTCGCCGCCCATCAGGCGCAGGATGTCGATGACGCCGGTGCGGGTCGGGTTGATGCCGACGTGCTCCAGGACCAGCTCCGAGCCTTCGGCGATCGAGGCCGCGACCAGGAAGAACGCTGCCGACGAGATGTCGGCCGGCACTTCGATGCGGGTGGCGGTCAGCGCGCCGCCAGCGCGCAGCGAGGCCACCGGACCATTGGAGTCCACGGTGTAGCCGAAGCCGCGCAGCATGCGCTCGGTGTGGTCGCGGGTCGGTGCCGGCTCGGTCACGGTGGTGACGCCTTCGGCGTACAGCCCGGCCAGCAGCAGGCAGGATTTGACCTGGGCGCTGGCCATCGGCAGCGTGTAGTCGAGTGCCTTGAGCGGCTGCCCGCCACGGATGGTCAGCGGCGGACGCCCGTCCGGACCGGTCTCGATCACCGCGCCCATTTCACGCAGCGGGTTGGCGACGCGGTTCATCGGACGCTTGGACAGCGACGCATCGCCGGTCATGGTCACGTCGAACGGCTGCGCGGCCAGCAGGCCGGACAGCAGGCGCATCGAGGTGCCCGAGTTGCCCAGGTAGATCGGCCCGGGCGGCGGCTTCAGGCCGTGCAGGCCGACGCCGTGAATGGTCACGCGCCCCTGGCTGGGGCCTTCGATGACCACGCCCATGTCGCGGAAGGCCTGCAACGTGGCCAGGGCATCCTCGCCCTCGAGGAACCCTTCGACCTCGGTCGTGCCTTCGGCCAGCGAGCCCAGCATGATCGAGCGGTGAGAAATCGATTTGTCGCCCGGTACGCGGATCCGTCCGGACAGGCGGCCACCTGGTTGGGCCAGGAAAATCAAGTCGTTGGCGTTCATAGCGTCCACATAGGCCCGGCGGGCCAGGATTGTGCTGAAGTGCTCGCGGGCCACCTGTGCGCGGGTGAATACCCCCAGCAACTGGTGCCCGTCCCCTGAATCGACCGCGTCGCGCAAGGCGTCGAGGTCACTGCGATACGTGTCCAGCGTGCGCAGCACGGCCTCGCGGTTGGCGAGGAAGATGTCGTGCCACATGGTCGGATCGCTGCCCGCGATCCGGGTGAAGTCGCGGAAACCTCCCGCAGCGTAGCGGAAGATCTCCAGGTTTTCGTCGCGCTTGGCCAAGGAATCGACCAGGCCGAAGGCCAGCAGGTGCGGCAGGTGACTGGTCGCGGCCAGGACGTCGTCGTGGCGCTCCACGTCCATGTGCTCGACGTCGGCGTCGAGGGCGCGCCAGAGGCGGTCCACGACGGCCAGGGCATCGGGGTCGGTCTCCGGCAGCGGCGTGAGGATCACCTTGTGACGGCGGTACAGCTCGGCGTTGGAGGCCTCCACGCCACTCTGTTCGGACCCGGCGATCGGGTGTCCCGGCACGAAACGTGGCAGGTGATCACCCAGCACAGCGCGTGCGGCACGCACGACGTTGCCCTTGGCGCTGCCGGCGTCGGTGAGCACGGCCGTGCCCAGATCGAGGGCGGCGAGCCTGGCCAGGAGGGTTTCCATGGCCAGGATCGGCACGGCGAGCTGGATCACGTCGGCGCCGACGCAGGCCGCGGCCAGGTCGTCCTCGCAGCGATCGACCACGCCCAGTTCGACGGCCAGCTGCCGCGAGCGTGGATCGAGGTCGACACCGACCACTTCGCGGCACAGGCCGCTCTGGCGGATGCCCTTGGCGAAAGAGCCGCCGATCAGGCCGAGGCCGATGACCACCAGGCGGCCGATGGGCGGGGTAGGTTTGTTCGTGACTGCATCAACCACAAGTGTGGGCCCTGTGTAGTACGGCGGTTTTTGCGGAGTTTGTGGGGGCCGCGTTGCGGCCCATCGCGGCCGGTCCGGCGCTCCGGCAGGGGCCGCTCCTACAGGGGAAGCGTGTGTGCCTGACGGATGTAGGAGCGGCCCCTGTGCCGCGATGGCCCGCACAGCGGCCCCACAGCCTCTGAGTGTCAACGGCTCAAAGCACCGCCTTCGGATACGACCCCAGCACCTTCAGCCCTACGGCCTCCTGGCTGATCTGCTCGAGCACGGCCTTGATCAGCGGGTCGCGGTGGTGGCCGACGAAGTCGATGAAGAACACGTAGGTCCACTTGCCACTGCGCGAAGGCCGGGTCTCGATGCGGGTCAGGTCGATGTCGTTCTGGTGGAACGGCACCAGCAGCTCGTGCAAGGCCCCAGGCTTGTTGCTCATCGAGACGATGATCGAAGTCTTGTCGTCGCCGGTTGGTGGCACTTCCTGGTTGCCGATCATCAGGAACCGCGTGGAGTTGTCCGGACGGTCCTCGATCTTCTCGGCCAGGCGCTCCAGCCCGTACAGATTGGCCGCCATGTCGCCGGCGATCGCCGCCGAGTTCCACTCGCCCTTGACCCGCTTGGCCGCCTCGGCATTGCTCGACACGGCGATGCGCTCGACGTTCGGGTAATGCGCGTCCAGCCACTTGCGGCACTGGGCCAGGGACTGGGCGTGGGAGTAGATGCGGGTGATGCTGTTGGTCTTGGTGTTCTCGCCCACCAGCAGGTGGTGGTGGATGCGCAGCTCGACTTCGCCGCAGATGACCATGTCGTGCTCGAGGAAGCTGTCCAGGGTGTGGCTCACGGCGCCTTCGGTGGAGTTCTCCACCGGCACCACGCCGAAGTTGACGGCACCGGCCGCCACCTCGCGGAACACTTCGTCGATGGCCGCCATGGGCCGGCTGACCACGGCATGCCCGAAGTGCTTCATGGCCGCGGCCTGGGTGAAGGTCCCCTCCGGGCCCAGGTAGGCGACCTTGAGCGGCTCTTCCAGGGCCAGGCACGACGACATGATCTCGCGGAACAGTCGGGCCATCTCTTCGTTGCCCAGCGGACCACGGTTGCGCTCCATGACCCGCTTGAGCACCTGGGCCTCGCGCTCGGGCCGGTAGAACACCGGCTTCTCGCCTTCGGCCAGGGTCGCGGTCTTGACCCGCGCCACTTCCTGGGCGCAGCGGGCGCGCTCGCTGATCAACTCGAGGATCTTCTCGTCGAGGCTGTCGATGCGGACCCGCAGCGCCTTGAGTTCCTGCTCGGACATCAGGCGTGCTCCTTCTCGAATTCACTCATGTAGGCGATCAGCGCCTCGACGGCGTCCATCCCCAGGGCGTTGTAGATCGACGCGCGCATGCCGCCCACCGAACGGTGACCCTTGAGGTTGAGCAGGCCACGGGCGTCGGCGCCTGCCAGGAAGGCCTTGTCCAGGCGCTCGTCGGCCAGGCGGAACGGCACGTTCATCCACGAGCGAGCGCTGGTGCCGATCGGGTTGCTGTAGAAGGCGCTGGCGTCGATGAAACCGTAGAGACGGTCCTTCTTCGCCCGGTTGCGCGCTTCCATGGCCTCGACGCCGCCCTGCTCCTTGAGCCACTCGAACACCAGGCCGGAGAGGTACCAGGAGTAGCTCGCCGGGGTGTTGTACATCGAGCCGTTGTCGGCCGAGATCTTGTAGTCGAGCATGGTCGGGCAGCTGCTGCGGGCATGGCCGAGCAGGTCTTCGCGCACGATCACCACCACCAGGCCGCTGGGGCCGATGTTCTTCTGCGCACCGGCATAGATCAGGCCGAACTGCGAGACGTCGATGCTGCGCGAGAGGATGTCCGAAGACATGTCGACCGCCAACGGCACGTCGCCGGTCTGCGGCACCCAGTCGAACTGCAGGCCGCCGATGGTCTCGTTGGAGGCGTAGTGCACGTAGGCGGCGTTCTGGCTCAGCTGCCATTCGTTCTGGCCGGGGATGGCCAGGTAGTCGTAGGCCTTGGCGCTGGCCGCGACGTTGACGTGGCCGAAGCGGCTGGCCTCGTCGACGGCCTTCTTCGACCAGATGCCGGTGTCGATGTAGTCGGCCGTGCCACCCTCGGGCAGCAGGTTCAGCGGAATCTGGGCGAACTGCTGGCTGGCACCGCCCTGAAGGAACAGCACCTTGTAGTTGGACGGGATGCTGAGCAGGTCGCGCAGGTCCTGCTCGGCCTTCTCGGCGATGGCCACGTAGTCGTCGCTGCGATGGCTCATCTCCATCACCGACAACCCCTTGCCGCGCCAGTCGAGCAACTCGCTCTGGGCACGCCGCAGGACCGCTTCGGGAAGCGCGGCCGGGCCTGCGCAGAAGTTAAAGGCTCGTTTGCTCACATCCACTCTCGCTCTGCCTACCTAAAGAGAACACACCGTGACCGCTGAGCGCCCGCAAGGCAGCGCTCGAACGGTCATGCCACCTGTATCAATCGAACGGGGCAACCTTGGTTGCCCCGTCCGGGTTCGTCGCCTGTTACTCCTGCGGGGCCTGTTCGGCGTCCGCAGCCTCGTCGTCTCCAGCCACGCGGTCGGCTGCGTCGTCCAGCGCCTCGTCGTCGAGCAGCGCGTCGAGTTCTTCCTCGGCCGGCTCCTGGATACGCTCCAGGCCCACCAGGGTCTCGTCGCTGGCCAGCTTGATCAGCGTCACGCCCTGGGTGTTACGGCCCAGGCTGGACACCTCGCCGACCCGCGTGCGGACCAGGGTGCCCTGGTCGGAGATCAGCATGATCTCTTCGCCCAGGTGCACCTGGATGGCGCCGACCAGGTTGCCGTTGCGGCCCTTGGTGCCCATGGCGATCACGCCCTGGCCACCCCGGCCGCGACGCGGGAACTTCGACAGCGGCGTGCGCTTGCCGAAGCCGCGTTCGGAGGCGGTGAGGATCTGCGCGCCGGACTCGGGGATCAGCATGGAGATGACCTCCTGGCCCTTGCCCAGCTTCATGCCGCGCACACCGCGTGCGGTACGGCCCATCTCGCGGACCATGCCTTCGGCGAAGCGGATGACCTTGCCGGCGCTGGAGAACATCATGACTTCCTTGGCGCCGTCGGTGATGGCCGCGGCGATCAGGGTGTCGCCTTCCTTGAGCTTCAGGGCGATCAGGCCGTTGGAGCGCGGACGGGCGAACTGCACCAGCGGGGTCTTCTTGACCGTGCCGCCGGCGGTGGCCATGAAGATGTAGGCACCGGTCGGTTCGGCGACCAGCTCGGGAGTGTCTTCTTCGTCGACGTCCTCGGGCTCGATCACTTCGCCTTCGAGGACGGTGTCGTCGGTCTCCTCCAGCTCTTCGTCGAGGTCGGCGCTCTGCTGCAGGGCTTCCAGGTCGATCTGCAGCATGGCGGTGATGCGCTCACCCTCCTCCAGCGGCAGCAGGTTGACCAGCGGACGGCCACGGGCGGCACGGGAGGCTTCCGGGATCTCGTAGGTCTTCTTCCAGTACACCTTGCCCTTGCTGGAGAACAGCAGCAGCGTGGCGTGGCTGTTGGCGACCAGCAGGTGCTCGATGAAGTCCTCGTCCTTGACGCCGGTGGCCGACTTGCCCTTGCCGCCGCGACGCTGCGCCTGGTAGGACGACAGCGGCTGGGTCTTGGCGTAGCCGCCGTGGGAGATGGTCACCACGCGCTCTTCCTCGGGGATCATGTCGCCCAGGCTGAGGTCGTGACGGGCATCGAGGATTTCGGTGCGGCGCGCATCGCCGTACTCGGCGCGAATGGCTTCGAGCTCTTCGCGGATCACTTCCATCAGGCGCGCGGCGCTGTTGAGGATGCGGATCAGCTCGCCGATCTGCTCGAGGATCTCCTGGTACTCGGCCAGCAGCTTCTCGTGCTCCAGGCCGGTCAGGCGGTGCAGGCGCAGGTCGAGGATGGCCTGGGCCTGCTCGGGCGACAGGTAGTAGCGACCGTCACGCAGGCCGTATTGCGCGTCGAGGTTTTCCGGACGGCAGGATTCGGCGCCGGCGCGCTCGACCATGACCTGCACGGCATTGGATTCCCACGGCGTGCCGATCAGCGCTTCCTTGGCCTCGGACGGCGTCGGCGAGGCCTTGATCAGCGCGATGACCGGGTCGATGTTGGACAGCGCCACCGCCTGGCCTTCGAGGATGTGGCCGCGCTCGCGGGCCTTGCGCAGCTCGAAGACGGTACGCCGGGTCACCACTTCGCGGCGGTGACGGACGAAGGCCTCGAGCAGGTCCTTGAGGTTGAGCAGGCGTGGACGGCCGTCGATCAGGGCCACCACGTTGATGCCGAAGACGCTTTGCAGCTGGGTCTGAGCATACAGGTTGTTGAGCACCACTTCCGGCACTTCGCCACGGCGCAGCTCGATGACCACGCGCATGCCGTCCTTGTCGGACTCGTCGCGCAGCTCGGTGATGCCTTCGAGCTTCTTGTCCTTGACCAGTTCGGCGATCTTCTCGATCAGACGCGCCTTGTTCAGCTGGTACGGCAGCTCGGTGATGACGATCTGCTGACGGCCACCGACCTTGTCGATGTCCTCGACCTCGGAGCGTGCACGCATGTAGATGCGCCCGCGCCCGGTGCGGTAGGCCTCGATGATGCCCTGGCGGCCGTTGATCAGGCCGGCGGTGGGGAAGTCCGGGCCCGGGATGAACTGCATCAGCTCATCGACCGTGATCTCGGGGTTGTCGATCAGCGCCAGGCAGCCGTCGATCACTTCGCCCAGGTTGTGCGGCGGAATGTTGGTGGCCATGCCCACGGCGATGCCGCTGGAGCCGTTGACCAGCAGGTTGGGGATACGCGTCGGCATGACTGCCGGGATCTGCTCGGTGCCGTCGTAGTTGGGCACCCAGTCGACGGTTTCCTTGTGCAGGTCGGCCAGCAGTTCGTGGGCCAGCTTGGACATGCGCACTTCGGTGTATCGCATGGCCGCGGCGTTGTCGCCGTCGACCGAGCCGAAGTTGCCCTGGCCGTCGACCAGCAGGTAGCGCAGCGAGAACGGCTGCGCCATGCGTACGATGGTGTCGTAGACCGCGGTGTCACCGTGAGGGTGGTACTTACCGATCACGTCACCGACCACGCGGGCGGATTTCTTGTACGGCTTGTTCCAATCGTTGCCCAGCTCGCTCATCGCAAACAGAACGCGACGATGCACGGGCTTCAAGCCATCACGCGCATCGGGCAGTGCCCGCCCGACAATGACGCTCATCGCGTAGTCGAGGTAAGACTGTCTCAGTTCGTCTTCGATATTGACCGGGAGGATTTCTTTGGCCAGTTCGCCCATGAGAAGCCTGATTCCTTTTTCTGGTGAAACCCCGCCGCCCCCCTGGGGCGTACGAAGCTCGCCGTCGCAGCGCACGATGGGGTGCGACGACATACGACAAATCAATGAATTGAGCCACGGATCTGCGCAGTGAAGGCCGCATCAAGGGGCGGCCTTGGAAACTGTCGGATGGTACCACAAAAGGACGGGGCTTGGGAGGGTTGCGGGGCAGGTTTGGTAGGGGTGTCGAGGTGGCTGCCGGGGGGCGTGGCAGGGGTTCTGGACGTGTTCTGCGAGATGAAGCTTTCTGGGTAAGCGAGGGAGGGGCTGGGCTGCTGAAAGGGCACAGGGCAAAAGACACGGCGGGGCGGGTTTTATGGGCCCTGCAGGCCCAATCGCGGCACAGGGGCCGCTCTTACAGGGACCGCGCCTGCCTGCTTTACCCGAGTGCGGCTATGGAGCTCTTGCCAAAGTACCCGTACGCTGACAAATAGGCGGCGCGGTCTCCTGTAGGAGCGGCCCCTGTGCCGCGATCGGGCCCGCAGGGCCCGCAAAATCAGCGCCTGCGCCCTTTCAGGCAACCTGCAGAAGCGCAGCCCTGCAGCCACCCCTCAATGCAACCGCTTGCGACACATCAGCTGGGCGAGCTTGGCCGTGTCCGGCCGCTCGACGATGCCTTTCTCGGTCACGATCACGTCGATCAGGTCCGCCGGGGTGATGTCGAACACCGGATTGAAGGCCTCGACCTGCGCCGCCACCCGCGTACCGGCCACATCCAGCAGCTCGCTCTGGGCGCGCTCCTCGAGTTCGATGTCTTCGCCGCTTTCCAGGTTCAGGTCGATGGTGGAGCTGGACGCCACCACCATGAAGCGCACTCCGTGGTGCATGGCCAGGACCGCCAGCTGGTAGGTGCCGATCTTGCTGGCCACGTCGCCGTTGGCGGTGATGCAGTCCGCGCCGACGATCACCCAGGTCAGGCCCTTGGTCTTCATCAGGTGGGCGGCGGCGGAATCGGCGCTGACCACCACCGGCACCTGCTCGCCCGCCAGCTCCCAGGCGGTCAGCCGCGAGCCCTGCAACCAGGGCCGGGTCTCGCTGGCGAACACGCGCTCGACCATGCCTTCCAGGTAGGCCGCGCGGATCACCCCCAGCGCGGTGCCAAAGCCACCCGTGGCCAGGGCGCCGGCGTTGCCGTGGGTCAGCACCACCTGCTCGTTGCCCTGGTGCCGACGGATCAGGTCGACGCCATGCTGGGCCATGGTCAGGTTGGCTTCGCGGTCGCTCTGGTGGATGGCCACCGCCTCGGCCTCCATGATTGCCAGCACGTCGTCGCCGTCACGCAGGCGCAGCAGGCGCTCGCGCATGCGATTCAGGGCCCAGAACAGGTTGGCGGCGGTGGGCCGGGACTCGGCCAGCTGCTGGAAGTCTTCCTCCAGCGCGACTTCCCAGTCACCGCCCTCGGCCAGGCGCTGGCGCAACCCCAGCAGCAGCCCGTAGGCCGCGCTGATGCCGATGGCCGGCGCGCCACGTACGGCCATGCTGCGGATCGCCTCGGCCACGCTGTCGATGTCGGTGCAGGTCAGCCAGCGTTCGCGGGCTGGCAACAGGCGTTGGTCGAGCAGGTGCAAGGCGCCGTCCCGCCACTCGAGCGCCCGCACCTTTTCCGCCGCCAACAGTCGCTCGCGCATTGCCTCTCCCCGTCGTTCGAACATCAAAAGCCGGCGATTATAGCGACCCTGGGCGAGGGGCGCTCGGGTATACTGCGGCTCACGTCAAATCGCCCCCGGTGCCCCACGCATGCCCACGACCGCCCTGCCCCTCGACCTGCTGCTGTTGCCCGACTGGCTGGTGCCCGTCGAACCGGCCGGGGTGGTGTTGCGGGATCAGGGATTGGGGATTCGTGATGGCCTGATCGCCTGGATCGGCCCCCGCGAGCAGGCGCCGGCCGCCCAGGAGACGCACGAGCTGCCCGGCTGCGTGCTGACGCCAGGCCTGGTCAACGCCCATGGGCATGCGGCGATGAGCCTGTTCCGTGGCCTGGCCGACGACCTGCCGCTGATGACCTGGTTGCAGGACCACATCTGGCCGGCCGAGGCGCGCTGGGTCGACGAAGCCTTCGTGCGCGACGGCACCGACCTGGCCATCGCCGAGCAGCTCAAGGGCGGCATCACCTGCTTCGCCGACATGTACTTCTTCCCGCGCGAAGCCTGCGAACGCGTGCACCGCAGCGGCATGCGCGCGCAGATCGCCGCCCCGCTGCTGGACTTTCCGATCCCTGGCGCGGCGACGCCCGACGAGGGCCTGCACGCGGCGGTCGAGCTGTACAGCGAGCTGCGTCATCACCCACGCATCAGCATCGCCCTGGGCCCGCACGCCCCGTACACGGTCAGCGACCAGACGCTGGAAAAGGTCCGGGTCATTGCCGACGAGCTCGACGCCCCGATCCAGATGCACCTGCACGAGACCGCCGACGAGGTCGAGCGCGCCCTGGCCCAGCACGGCGAACGCCCGCTGGCGCGCCTGGCCCGCCTCGGCCTGCTGGGCCCGCGCCTGCAGGCCGTGCACGTGACCCAGGTCAGCGACGAGGACCTGGCCCTGCTGGTGGAGAGCAACACCAGCGTGGTGCACTGCCCGGAATCCAACCTCAAGCTGGCCAGCGGCTTCTGCCCAGTGGAACGGCTTTGGCAAGCCGGGGTCAACGTGGCCATCGGCACCGACGGCGCGGCCAGCAACAACGACCTGGACCTGCTTGGCGAAACCCGTACCGCCGCGCTGCTGGCCAAGGCCGTGGCCGGCTCGGCGACCGCCCTGGATGCCCACCGCGCCCTGCGCATGGCGACCCTCAACGGCGCCCGGGCCCTGGGCCTGGAGGCGGTCGTCGGCTCGCTGGAGGTCGGCAAGGCGGCGGACCTCGCGGCCTTCGACCTGTCCGGGCTGGCGCAGCAACCGGTGCACGACCCGGTCTCGCAACTGATCTACGCCACCGGCCGCGACTGCGTCCGGCACGTCTGGGTCGCCGGCCGCCCGCTGCTCGACGACCGGCGCCTGCTGCGCATGGACGAAGCCGCCCTGATCCAGACCGCGCGCGCCTGGGGCGAGCGCATCGGCGAACACCTTCATTGAGCAGACGGCAGCGCTGACTGCCGCCGCCCGACACCTTGACATCGAAGTTTCAGAGGACCGTTCCATGAGCAACGTCGACCACGCCGAAATCGCCAAGTTCGAGGCCCTGGCCCACCGCTGGTGGGACCGCGAGAGCGAGTTCAAGCCCCTGCACGACATCAACCCGCTGCGGGTCAACTGGGTCGACGAGCGCGTCGGCCTGGCCGGCAAGAAGGTGCTGGACGTCGGCTGCGGCGGCGGCATCCTCAGCGAAGCGATGGCCCTGCGCGGCGCCACGGTCACCGGCATCGACATGGGCGAGGCGCCCCTGGCGGTCGCCCGTCTGCACCAGCTGGAATCCGGTGTCGAGGTCGAGTACCGGCAGATCACCGCCGAAGCCATGGCCGAGGAGATGCCGGGTCAGTTCGACGTGGTCACCTGCCTGGAGATGCTCGAGCACGTGCCGGACCCGTCCTCGGTGATCCGCGCCTGCCACCGCCTGGTCAAGCCCGGCGGCCAGGTGTTCTTCTCGACCATCAACCGCAACCCGAAGGCTTACCTGTTCGCCATCATCGGCGCCGAGTACGTCATGAAGCTGCTGCCGCGCGGCACGCACGACTTCAAGAAATTCATCCGCCCGTCCGAGCTGGGCGTGTGGAGCCGCACGGCCGGTCTCACGGTCAAGGACATCGTCGGCCTGACCTACAACCCGTTGACCAAGCACTACAAGCTCAGCAGCGACGTCGACGTCAACTACATGATCCAGACCCTGCGCGAGGAATGAGCATGCGTTTGCGAGCGGTACTTTTCGACATGGACGGCACCCTGCTCGACACGGCGCCGGACTTCATCGCCATCTGCCAGGGCATGCTCGCCGACCGCGGCCTGCCAGCGGTCGAGGATGCGTGCATTCGCGACGAGATCTCCGGCGGTGCGCGGGCGATGGTCGCGGCCACGTTCGGCATGGACCCGGAGGCGCCAGCGTTCGAGGCTTTGCGCCTGGAGTTCCTCGAGCGTTACCTGCGTGAATGCGCGGTGCATACCCGCTTGTTCGACGGCATGGAGCAACTGCTGGCCGACCTCGAGCATGGCAAGGTGCTGTGGGGCGTGGTGACCAACAAGCCGGTGCGCTTCGCCGAGCCGATCATGCAGCGACTGGGGCTGGCCGAGCGCTCGGCGGTGCTGATCTGCCCGGACCATGTGGCCCACAGCAAGCCGGACCCGGAGCCTGTGACCCTGGCGTGCAAGACCTTGAACCTGGATCCGGGCAGCGTGCTGTTCGTCGGGGACGACCTGCGCGACATCCAGTCGGGGCGCGAGGCGGGGACGCGCACGGCAGCGGTGCGTTATGGGTACATTCATCCGCAGGACAATCCCGATCATTGGGGGGCGGATGTGGTGGTGGACAGGCCGCAGGATCTGCGTCGGATCATCGATGGGGCGTTGTGTGGGTGTTGAGCGGGTGGTGAAAGAGCGGTCTTGATCGTGGTGGCTGGTTTTGTGGGCCCTGCGGGCCCAATCGCGGCACAGGGGCCGCTCCCACATGGACCGCGATCCCCTGTACCACTGCGGCGGGTGTAGGAGCGGCCCCCGTGCCGCGATTGGGTCCGCAGGACCCACATCCCATCAAACGGCCAGGCTGTCTGGTAGAGTGGTCCTCTGACAAGCCGCAGGCATCGCTGATCCTGTGGGAGCCGGCTTGCCGGCGATGGCGGTGTCATAGACACCCACGGCGCCCGGCCCTTCTACCCTTCCCGACCCGGAGACCCCACCATGTTCGACTACACCGCCCGCCCCGACCTGCTCGCCGGCCGCATCATCCTGGTGACCGGTGCCGGCCGCGGCATCGGCGCCGCGGCGGCCAGGGCCTATGCCGCCCATGGCGCCACGGTCCTGCTGCTGGGCAAGACCGAAGCCAACCTCGCCGAGGTGTATGACCAGATCGAGGCCGCAGGCCACCCGACCCCGGTGGTGATCCCATTCAACCTGGAGACCGCCGAGCCGCACCACTACGATGAACTCGCGGCGCTGATCGAGACCCAGTTCGGCCGCCTGGACGGGCTGCTCAACAACGCCTCGATCATCGGCCCGCGTACGCCGCTGGACCAGCTGTCTGGCGAGCACTTCATGCGCGTCATGCACATCAACGTCAACGCCACGTTCCTGCTCACCAGCACCCTGCTGCCGCTGCTCAGGCTGTCGAACGACGCGTCGATCGCCTTCACCTCCAGCAGCGTCGGGCGCAAGGGTCGGGCGCACTGGGGCGCCTATGGCGTGTCGAAGTTCGCCACCGAAGGCCTGATGCAGACCCTGGCCGACGAGCTCGAGGGCGTCGCCCCGGTACGCGCCAACAGCATCAACCCGGGCGCCACGCGCACGGCGATGCGTGCGCTGGCCTACCCGGCCGAGAACCCCCAGGACAACCCGGCACCAGAAGACATCATGCCGGTCTACCTCTACCTGATGGGCCCGGACAGCGCCGGGGTCAACGGTCAGGCGTTCAACGCCCAATAGCCTCGGCGACCGCCAGGGTGGGCCGCGCGTGCTCGTCCTGGCCCAGCTCCAGCTGCATGCAGCGCTCCAGGAACACGAACATGCAGTCATAGCTCTTGCAGATCGCCTTGCGCAGCGCGGTGCACAGCGCCGGGTCCGGGTGCTCGCCCGCCAGCGTGCAGATGATCTCCAGCGCCTCCCACGGGTGGGTGTCGTCGTAGTGGGCATGCATCTTCAGCCACTTCATCGCCCGCTTGCGGCCTTCCTCGGGGAAGCCCTTGGCGTAGGTGTCGGTCGAGCACACCAGGGCCGACCACTCGCCCGTCGCCCCTTCGATGGCGTAGTTGGTCGCCGCGATCGCGACCACCAGCGACTCGGTGGTGCACACCCGCCAGCACCAGTCGTTCAAGGCGTTGAGCTCCAGCGGCACGTCCTGCGCCTGCAGGTCCGCCAGGCTGACGCCATGGGCCTGGGCCCAGTGCAGCCAGTAGTCGGCGTGGTTGAGTTCGACACGGATGTTGCGCATCAGCCAGCGGCGCGCCATGTCTTCCCCCGGATGCCGGGCGAAGCGCGTACGGGTCAGGTTGTGCGCCATGTACAGCGAAAACTGCTCGACCACCGGCCAGCCACCGATCAGGTACTGCTGGATGGTCGCCTGGGTGATCCGGTCGTCGCGCAGGCGCTGGTAGAACTCATGTTCGACCACGCGGCGCTTGCTCTCGTGGCAGTCGCGCAGCAGCTGCTGGGCCCAGGCGGGGTAACTGGCGGGGTCCATGAGAGGTCCGACTCGAACGAATGCATCTTTCACGATCAGCTCCTTGATTCCTTGTGATGTACAACGTTTTTTCAGCGAAACGCCCCCGGTACCGACTGGCGGGTCACCGTCGCGGCCGGGCGTCGAGGATACAGGCTCGCACACGTGAACGCCTGCGGACGTTCTACCAGATAGCCTTGGGCGTAATCCACGCCAATGTCACGCAGGACGCTTTCGATCACGGGCGTTTCGACGAACTCGGCGATCGTGCGTTTGCCCATGACGTGACCGATGTGGTTGATGACCTCGACCATGGCCCGGTTGATCGGGTCGTCGAGCATGTCCTTGACGAAACTGCCGTCGATCTTCAGGTAATCCACCGGCAAATGCTTCAGGTAGGCGAACGACGACATGCCGGCGCAGAAATCGTCCAGCGAGAACCTGCAGCCCAGGCTCTTGAGCTGGTTGATGAAGCGGATGGCGCTGCCCAGATTGGCAATGGCGCTGGTCTCGGTGATCTCGAAACAGATCATCTGCGCCGGGATGCGGAACTCGCTGAACTGGCGCTCGAGGTACTCGAGGAACTTGTCGTCGCCGATGCTGGTGCCCGACAGGTTGATCGCGCACATGGCCAGCGGGCCCTCGTGCCCGTCGTCCAGGCACTGGCGAATGGTCTGGAACACGCTGCGCACCACCCAGCGGTCGAGCGCGCTCATCAGTCCGTAGCGCTCGGCGGCCGGGATGAAGTTATCCGGGAGGATGGTCCGCCCGCTTTCGTCGTGCAGGCGCAGCAGGATTTCGATGTGGCTCTCGCCCTCACCCTGCAGCGGCACGATCGCCTGGGCGTACAGGCAGAAGCGGTTTTCCTCGAGGGCGACGTGCAGCCGCTGGATCCAGGCCATCTCGCCGAAGCGCGTGGACAGCTCGCTGACGTCGGCATGGTAGACCTGCACGCGGTTGCGGCCTTTCTCCTTGGCCATGTAGCAGGCCATGTCGGCGGCGCGCAGCGAGGCTTCCAGGGTGGTCGGACCCTGGGCAACGTGCACCAGGCCGACGCTCACGGTGGTGACGAAGGGCCGCTCCTTCCAGACGAAGTGCAGGCTCTGCACCAGCTGGCGCAGGTGTTCGGCGATGCGCTCGGCCTGGTCGGCCGGGCAGTTCTTCAGCAGTACGCCGAACTCGTCGCCGCCCAGTCGCGCCAGGGTGTCGCCCTCGCGCAGGCCGGATTGCAGCACGGCGCAGATGTGCCGCAGCAACTCGTCGCCGGCCGCATGGCCACAGGTGTCGTTGACCAGCTTGAACTGGTCCAGGTCGAGGAACATCAGGGTATGCCGGGCAGGCTGGCGGGCCAGCTCGTTCAGTGCCTGTTCCAGCCGGTACTCGAACTCGCGGCGGTTGGCCAGGCCGGTCAGCGCATCGTGGGTGGCCTGCCAGGACAGGTTGGCGATGTACTGGCGCTCCTGGGTCATGTCGTGCAGCACCAGCACGGTACCGCTGGTCATACCCTCGGTCAGGATCGGCGAGCCGACCAGGTTGACCGACACGGTGCTGCCGTCCAGCCGCTGGATGTAGCGGGTGTGCTCGGTGCCACCGCGCAGGTTGCCGGACAGCACCTGCTCGACCAGGTTGTGGCTCTCCTGCTCGGCCTGCTCGTCGAGCAGGCTGAACAAGGCGGCCATGGGCAGGCCCTGGGCATGTTCGGCATTCCAATGGGTGAGCTGCTCGGCCGCGGGGTTCATGTAGGTGATGCTGCCCTCGACGTCGGTGGTGATCACCGCGTCGCCGATCGAGGCCAGGGTGATCTGCGCGCGCTCCTTTTCCACCTGCAAGGCATTGGCGAACGCCTGGCGCTGCGTCAGCAGCCTGGCCGAGCGCCGCCAGGCCAGCGCGATGAGAAACAGGGCCGTGGCCAGGTTGGTCAGTAGCAGCATCTTCAGCAAGGTGCGCGAGCCGGCGCCCAAGGCATCGCTGAACGCTTTGGCCGCCGGAGTGACATCGTCGTTGATGGCAGCGATCCGGGCTTTCCAGTCAGCGACCTGTGCGGCCTCGACCGGACCTTGCTCGAACGCCCGCCGCATCTGCCCGGCCAACTGGTTCAGGGCCATGAGGTAGCTGTCGCCCACTTCCCAGTTGTCGATGGCCTGGTCCATGTAGCTGACGTCGCGGAAATACCGGTAGAACCAGATCACCCGGGTGACGTCGGCCGGATGGTTGCCACCGAGCAGAATGCCTTCGCGCGCGGCCTCCAGGTCGGGTTCCGGTTTCTCCATGGCCTTGCGCAGCTGGTAGCCGCCCAGGGGGATGGCGATGGCGCGCTGGTAGCTCTGGAAGATGCGTTCGTCGTGGGTATCGGCGTAGAGGCTGAGGTAATAGATGGCGTCTTTCTGGCCTTTCGACCACAGACTCTCGCCGACCACGTAGGCGCGCACGGCCGACAGTGCGTACAGGCTCAGGCTGCCGAGCAGCACCTGAAACGCGACCACGGCGATGAACGGCCAGATGATGCCGAGCAAGCGTGGTGTATCGAGCGTTCGATGTGCCTTCATGGGGTCCTTGTCATGCGACGTTCACGGCCTGAGTAGCGCCTGACCTAGCACAGCGTAGGCGATGTGCCATGACTGTGGCAGTTTTTTCAGGGTCCGCAAAGCCCGGGTAGGGACGGGCCGATGGGGGTCGTGGGGTGGAGGTCGTGATGGGTGAGCGCGTGGATGATTCTGTGCCTGATGTGGAGTGCTTGGTAGACCGGGTGGCGGGTTTACGGGTCCTTTGGACCCGATCGCGGCACAGGGGCCTACAGGTTATTGCGATCCTCTGTAGGAGCGGCCCCTGTGCCGCGATCGGGCCTGAAAGGCCCGTAAACCCGCGACGCCTGCCTCCACAGGCACCCCTCTTCTCTCTCAACTCTGCTGCAAATGCCCATACAACTTGGCATACAGCCCACCTTCGGCGATGAGCTGCTGATGACCGCCGTCCTCGGCCACCTGCCCGCCGTCGAACACCAGCACACGATCGGCCTGTTTCACCGCCGACAACCGGTGGGCGATGATCAGGGTGGTGCGGCCGCTGAGAAAGCGCGCCAGGGCCTGGTGCAGGTTGTATTCGGTGGCCGCGTCCAGCGCCGAGGTCGCTTCGTCGAGGATCACCACCTTGGGCTCGGCCAGGATCATGCGGGCGATGGCCAGGCGCTGCCGCTGGCCGCCGGACAGGCGCACCCCGGAGCGGCCCACCATGCTGTCCAGGCCCTGCGGCAAGGCGGCGATGACCGGCTCGAGCTGGGCAATGCGCAAGGCCTCCCAGCAGGCCTCGTCCGTGCAGTCGCGGCCCATGGCCAGGTTGGCGCGCACGCTGTCGTTGAACAGCGCCGGGTGCTGCAGCACCACGGCCACCTGCTCGCGCAGCGTCTGCAGGCCGATCTCTTGCAGGCTCGCGCCGCCGAAACGAATGGTCCCGGCCTGGGCGCTGTACAAGCCGAGCAGCAGTTGCACCAGGGTGCTCTTGCCGCCCCCGCTGGCACCGACGATCGCGACCTTTTCGCCGGGCGCGATCGACAGGTTCAGCTGGTCCAGCACCGGCTCGTCGGCGTAGGCGAAGCGCAGGTCGCGCACCTCGATTCCTACCGTGGTGCGCCCGGCGAACGGGTCGGTGGCGGCGGCGAAATGAGGTTCATCCTCGCGCGACAACAGCTCGTTGAGCCGTCCCAGAGCGCCCCCGGCGGCATAGTAGGCGTACTGCAGGTTGAGCAACTGCTCCACCGGCCCGATCATGAACCACAGGTAGCTGAACACCGCCAGCATCTGCCCGATGGACAGGTCGGAAAACAGCACGGTAAGCATGGCCGCGGCGCGGAACAGGTCGATGCCGAACTGGAACAACAGCCCACTGGCGCGACCGCTGGCGTCGCTCTTCCACTGCGAGGCGACGGCGCGGTCACGCACTTCGCGGGCACGCAGGCCCAGGCGACCGAGGAAATACCCCTGGCGGTTGCTGGCGCGGATCTCCTGCACGGCGTCCAGGGTTTCGGTCAGTGCCTGGGTGAACCGCGCGGTGCTGTCGTTCTCCAGCTTCTTCAGGTGCTTGACCCGCTTGCCCAGCTGCACGGTGCAGTAGATCACCAGCGGGTTGAACAGCAGGATCAGCAGCGCCAGTTTCCAGTGCATCCAGATCAGGATGGCGGCGGTGCCGGTGAGGGTCAGCATGGCCACCAGGAACCGGCTCAGGGTCTCGCCGACGAACTTGTCGAGGGTGTCCAGGTCGGTGACCAGGTGGGTGGCGACGGTGCCACTGCCCAGGTTTTCGTATTCCTTGAGCGAGATCCGCTTGAGCCGTTCGATCAGGCGGATGCGCAGGCGGTAGACGATGTCCTTGGCCAGCCCGGCGAACAGGCGCGCCTGGGCCACGTTGAACGCCAGCGCCGCCAAGCGCAGGCAGAAGGTCACGCCCAGCATCAGGCCGATGTAGCCGACCGGCACCTGCCAGTCGACCGGTAGCAGACGGTTCATCCACTGCAGGGCCCGATCACCGTTGCCCAGCAGCACTTCGTCGACCAGCAGCGGCAGCAGCAGCGGAATCGGCACGCTGCACAAGGCACCGAACACGGCGATCAGGTTGGCGGCCCAGAGGGCCTTGCGGTGGTGCAGCGCCAGGCGGCGGATCTCCGCCCAGCTCAGGCGATCGGCGGCCTTGGGCGAGGCCTCCGGTGGCGGCTCGGGCGAGCCGGGCAGGTCAAGCACAGGCGGCCTGCTCCAACCAGCGGGCCAGCAAGGGTTGCAGGCGCTCCAACGGTTGGAAGCCATTGGTCAACAGGGCCAGTTGGCCGTTGCGCTCGGCCAGCAAGGTCGGGAAACCGGCGATCCCTAAGCGCTGGGTCCAGGCGAAATCGGCCTCGGTAGCGGCACGGGTGTCGGCGTGGTCGAACAGCGCACGGAACCGCTCGCGGTCGAACCCGACCTGCTCGGCCAGCGCCACCAGCTGCGGCGCCCGGGTGATGTCCGTGCCGGCCTGGTAGAACGCCCGCTGCATCAGCGCCAGCAGCGGCCACAGGCGCGAAGCGTCCAGTTCACGCGCGGTGACCAACGCCCGGCACGCCGGCTCGGTGTCGTAGACGAAGCCGTCCGGCAAGGCGCCGTCGAAGTCGAACGGTTGCCCGGTCGCCTCACCGACGGCCTGCCAATGGTCGAGGATATAGCGCCGGGTCGAGGCATCCAGCGCGCTGCTGCCCCGGCGCAGCCCACCGACCACCAGGCAGGTATCGACCCCGGCCTGCGCCGCCTGCTCGATCAGGGCCTGCGCCACCGGCGCGAAGCCCCAGCACCAGGAACACATCGGGTCCATCACATAGAGCAGGCGTGCGCTCATCGATCAGGCCTCGGCCTTGCGGTAGTTGTGCCCGATCGGGTGCGGCAGGTTGCGCGCCTTGGCCAGTTCGATCTGCTTCTGCCGGTCGATGGCGCTGCGGCGGGTCTTCTCGCTCAGGCTGTCCCAGCAGTGCGGGCAGCTGATGCCTGGCGAATAATGCTCGCTGGCCCGGTCCTCGACGCTGACCGGATGACGGCAGGCGTGGCACTGGTCGTAATCGCCTTCGGAGAGGTCATGGCGCACGGTCACGCGGTTGTCGAAGACGAAGCAGTCGCCTTCCCACAGGCTCTCTTCCTGGGGCACTTCCTCGAAGTACTTGAGAATGCCGCCCTTGAGGTGATAGACCGCCTCGAAGCCTTCGCCAAGCATGTAGCTGGAAGCCTTCTCGCAACGGATGCCGCCGGTGCAGAACATGGCGACCTTCTTGTGCCGGCTTGGGTCGAAGTGCTCCTTGATGTACTCGGGGAACTCGCGAAAGCTCGTGGTCTTGGGGTCGATGGCGTCCTTGAAGGTGCCGATGGCCACTTCGTAGTCGTTGCGGGTGTCGATCAGCAGCACCTCGGGGTCGCTGATCAGCGCGTTCCAGTCCTTGGGCTCGACGTAGGTACCGACCGCCTGGTTGGGGTCGACGCCTGGCACGCCCAGGGTGACGATCTCTTTCTTGAGCTTGACCTTGGTGCGGTAGAACGGCTGGTCGTCGCAGAGGGATTCTTTATGGTCGATGTCGACCAGGCGCGGGTCGTTGCGCAGCCAGGCGAGCAAGGCGTCGATGCCTTGGCGGGTGCCCGAGACGGTGCCGTTGATGCCTTCTTCGGCCAGCAGCAGCGTGCCTTTGACGTCATGGGCCAGCATGGCCTGGTGCAGAGGCTCGCGCAGGGCCTCGTAGTCTTTCAGGGTGACGAACTTGTACAGCGCCGCGACGACGATCGGTTGGGACATGCAGGGATTCTCCAGGTGGTCACCCGCGCAAGGGGCGGACCGGACGACGAACGAAAAACGCGCCGACAGGCGGCGCGTTGCGAAGTCTAGCAAATTCCGGCGCTCGAATCAGTGCCGGCTGCCGCCTGCGCAGACGGGCGAGGCCGGCGCGGCGCCGACCTGTGCCCATTCTTCGGGGGTGTAGGTGTGCAGCGCCAGGGCATGGAACTCGCCCATCAGCGCACCCAGGATGGCGTAGACCTTCTGGTGACGCTTGACGCTGTTCAGGCCGACGAACTGCTCACTGACGATGATCGCCTTGTAGTGCGTCTGCTGGCCACGGCTGTGCATGTGGCTCTCGTCGAGCACCTCGAGGTGCACGGGGGTCAGCAGGGCCAGGCTGTGCTCGATGCGTTGCTGCATGGTCATCGCGCGGGGCTCACTTCTTCGCCGACGCGGCAGCCTTGCCGGCGTTCGGGTCGAGTTCCTTGGTCATGTCCTCGAGCAGCTTGTTGACCACCGGCACGGCCGGCTCCAGCTTGGACTGGGTCAGCTGGGCGGACTGCTGGGTGACCTTGGGCATTTCACGCATCACCTTGCGACCGACCGGCGACTCGTAGAACTTGACCAGCTCCTTGAGCTCGTCTTCGGTGAAGCTGGTGGTGTACAGCTTGACCATGTCAGGCTTGAGCTTCTTCCAGCCGATGGCGCTGTCCAGCGCGGCGTTGGCCTTGGCCTGGTAGCTGTCGAGCACGGCTTTCTTCGAGGCAGGCGCCTTGGTCTGCTCGAAGCGCTGGCCGAACATCTGCTGGACCTGCATGTACACCGGGGTGCCCAGCTTGTCGGCATTGGCCAGGGCGAGGAACTTCTCGGCGCTGGCGTTGTGGCTGGCTGTGTCGGCGAGTACCTGGCCACTGGCACAGGCCAGGGCCACGGCGGCACAGAGGGCACGAAGACGGGTCATTGCACTTCCTTCATCTGACAGGCGAGGTAGCACCTCGGGGTTGAGCATTCTGCGCCTTTGCAGGCACGCGGCTCAAGCGGGTGACGAGCGATGGAACCGCTCGAATGGATCAGGGCCTAACACTGCGGACACACACCACAAAGGAGTGAGCGCAGCATGAGCCGTACCGAAACTGACAGTCTGGGACCGGTCGAAGTTCCTCAAGAGGCCTACTGGGGGGCGCAGACGCAACGCTCGCTGATCAACTTCGCCATCGGTCAGCAGCGCATGCCGATCGAGGTGGTGCACGCCCTGGCCCTGATCAAGAAAGCCGCCGCGCGGGTCAACGATCGCAATGGCGACCTGGCGGCCGACCTGGCCCGGTTGATCGAGCAGGCAGCGGACGAAGTCCTGGCCGGCGATCACGACACGCAGTTCCCGCTGGTGGTCTGGCAGACCGGCAGCGGCACCCAGAGCAACATGAACGTCAACGAGGTGATCGCCGGACGCGCCAACGAGCTGGCCGGGCAAGGCCGTGGCGGCAAGTCGCCGGTGCACCCGAACGACCACGTCAACCGCTCGCAGAGCTCCAACGACTGTTTCCCCACCGCCATGCACATCGCCGCGGCCAAGGCCGTGCACGACCACCTGCTGCCGGCGATCGCCGAGCTGTCCGCCGGACTGGCCGAACTGGCCGCGCGGCACCAGCACCTGGTCAAGACCGGGCGTACGCACATGATGGACGCCACGCCGATCACCTTCGGGCAGGAGGTGTCGGCCTTCGTCGCGCAACTGGACTATGCCCAGCGCGCCATTCGCGCCAGCTTGCCGGCGGTGTACGAGCTGGCCCAGGGCGGCACCGCGGTTGGTACCGGGCTGAACGCACCCCAGGGCTTCGCCGAGGCCGTGGCAGCCGAGTTGGCGGCGCTGTCGGGCCTGCCGTTCGTCACCGCGCCGAACAAGTTCGCGGCGTTGGCCGGGCATGAACCGCTGACCAGCCTGGCGGGCGGCCTGAAGACCCTGGCGGTGGCGCTGATGAAGATCGCCAACGACCTGCGCCTGCTCGGCTCCGGCCCGCGCGCCGGACTGGCCGAAGTGCGCCTGCCGGCCAACGAGCCCGGCAGCTCGATCATGCCCGGCAAGGTCAACCCGACCCAGTGCGAGGCGTTGTCGATGCTGGCCTGCCAGGTGCTGGGCAACGACGCGACGATCGGGTTCGCGGCCAGCCAGGGTCATCTGCAGCTCAACGTGTTCAAGCCGGTGATCATCCACAACCTGCTGCAATCGATCGAGCTGCTGTCCGACGGCTGCCGCAACTTCACCGAGCATTGCGTGGCGGGCATCGAACCGGATGCCGAGAAGATGGCCGAACACCTGGAGCGTGGGTTGATGCTGGTGACGGCCCTGAACCCGCACATCGGTTACGACAAGTCCGCCGAGATCGCCAAGAAGGCCTATGGCGAGGGGCTGACCCTGCGTGAAGCGGCGCTGGCGTTGGGGTA
Source organism: Pseudomonas entomophila (assembly GCF_013523125.1). Classification (GTDB taxonomy): domain Bacteria; phylum Pseudomonadota; class Gammaproteobacteria; order Pseudomonadales; family Pseudomonadaceae; genus Aquipseudomonas; species Aquipseudomonas entomophila_B. The sequence goes on from NZ_JAAMQJ010000021.1 coordinate 65,739, forward strand.
CCTGACCAACGAGCAGTTTGATGAGTGGGTGCGGCCTGAACAGATGCTGGCGCCGGGGGCCAAGGGGTGAGGGGGTAGCGGTTGTGCTACGCAGGTTCTCCGGGCCTGTAACGAGGGGTATTGCTGATCTGGCAGAGCGGTTCCACCCCTGTGTGTGCGGGCTTGCCCGCGATGCAGGCGGTGATGAACCGGACGCTATCGCGGGCAAGCCCGCTCCCACAAGCTGCTTGCGCAGCCATGCCTACACCGACGGCTGGAGAGGTCTGGGTGGGAGCTGGCTTGCCCGCGATAGCGTCCGGTCAGGCGCCGCCTGCATCGCAGGTAAGCCCACACATCAGCCCATAGGGTCGGGCATGTACCGAGTAGAAAAAAGACAGTTGCTCCCACAAGCTGCTTGCGCAGCCATGCCTACACCGGCGGCTGGAGAGGTCTGGGTGGGAGCTGGCTTGCCAGCGATAGGGCCCTGTCAGGCGCCGCCTGCGTCGCGGGTAAGCCCACACATCAGTCCATGCGGTCAGGCATGTGCCAAGTAGAAGAAGACAGTTGCTCCCACACAGGGTGTGCGTGCCTTTATCATGCCGGCGAACCCATGGGGGCAATAATGACGCTATCTTGGGGCTTCTTCCAAAGACGTTGAAAGGCCTGGCCCTGCGGGCCCAGAGTCGATCAGCGATAAAGCCTGCGAGCCCTGCCGCCCATTGCCATGCTTTCTGCGCGGCAGTGCGGCGAAGGGGCGGCGAGTAGACGCCCGCAGACCTAGCGACTGCCCGTCAGCGTCTGCTGCCGTGCCCGTCGAGTACGCCAGCCAGCGACCAGCGAAGGCCCCAGCGCCACCAACGTCGAACCCACCACCACGGTGACCGCCCCGACATAACCCACGGCATTGATGGTTTCGGCCTGCACATACTCAGGCCACAGGACAGCCGCCAGCGCCACGGCGACGAAGGTCACCAGAGGCGTCAACGCCAGCGTGGCGCTGACCTTCGAGGCCTCCCAATGGGCCAGGGCCTCGGCGAAGGCGCCATAGGCCACCAGGGTGTTGAGGCAACAGGCCAGCAGCAGCCATTGCTGCACGGGTGTCAGGTCGAGCGCTTCCAGCGGATGAACCCAAGGCGTCAGCAAGACCGCGCACCCCAGGTAGATCACCATCATCACCTGCTGCGAGTGCCAGACCGTCAGCAGCTGTTTCTGGCTCAAGGCGTAGAACACCCAGATGCTGGTGGCCAGCAGGATGGTCAGCACCCCAGTGGTATAGGCACCCAGCGAGGTCAGCAGCTCGTCCAGGCGCTGGTTGAAGAACAACCCGAACCCGACCAGCAACACCACCAGCCCCAGGCCCTGGCCAAGGCTGAAGCGTTCCTTGAACACGAACACACTGGCCACCAGCAGCAGCACCGGCCCCATCTGCACCACCAGCTGCGCCGTCCCTGGGCTGAGCAGGTTCAGCCCCACCAGGTACAGCACGTAGTTGCCCAGCAGACCGGCGATCGCCAACCCGACCAGCCCATAGCGGCGGCGCCCCAGCCCCTGGAAGCGCGGCAGGCGCTTCTGCGCCGCGAGCCAGGCCAGCAGCAACCCACCGGACACCAGCAGGCGGTACCAGGTGACGGTCACCGGGTCCATCACCTGCAACACCTGCTTGAGCTTGATCGGCAGGATGCCCCACAGCAGCGCGGTCACGAGCGCCAAGGACAGACCGCGTACCCAGCGCCCGGAAGAAATGTGCATGAAACCCTCGAATGACGCCTGAACGGAAAGATGCCTGGATTCTAGGCCGTGCGCCGGGGCAGCGGTATTGGAAAAGGCCGAAAAGAATTCCCTTGCTCATTCCACACCGGATCGATGTCGCGCCATACGTCCGGCGATGGTGGCCTGTGCGTAACCGTAGACGATATGCTTTGTATACGTTTCATATCACGAGGTTCCCATGGGCATCGTCAAGATCTCCGACACCCTGCACGAAGACCTGCGCCTGGCCAGCGCGGTCATGTCGCGTTCGATCAACGCCCAGGCCGAGCACTGGATTCGCCTGGGCATGCTCGCCGAGCTGCACCCGCAGGCCACCTACCAGGACCTGCTGCGCCGCTTGCTGCGCCAGGAACACGCCAGCCTCCAGGAACTGCTGCAATGAGCCAGGTGATCCTCAAGACCGCGCCTCAATTGGCGCTGATGCGCCGCGCCGGGCAATTGCTGGCCGAGGTGTTCGCCGAGCTGGACCGCTTCATCCAGCCCGGCGTGACCACGATGCAGATCAACGACCACGCCGAAGCCTTCATCGTCCAGACGCTCAAGGCGCGCCCGGCCAGCAAGGGGCAATACGGCTTTCCCTATGCGCTGAACACTTCGGTCGACCACGTGGTCTGCCATGGCATGCCCGATGCCAGGCAGCGCCTGGAAGCAGGCAGCATCGTCAATGTGGACATCACCCTGGAGCAAGGCGGCTACATCGCCGACTCGTCGAAGATGTACGCGATCGGTGCCATCGACGACGCGGCCCGACACTTGGTCGATACGACCTACGAGGCCCTGTGGAAAGGCATCGAGCAAGTGCGCCCTGGCGCGACCCTGGGCGACATCGGCCATGCCATCCAGGCCCATGCCGAGGCGGCCGGCTATAGCGTAGTACGTGAATACTGCGGCCACGGCATCGGCCAGCAGATGCACGAGAAGCCCGAGGTGTTGCACTACGGCCAGCGGGGCAGCGGCCTGCGCCTGAAGCCGGGCATGGTGTTCACCATCGAGCCGATGATCAACCAGGGCGCTCGCGGCGTGCGGACCTTGCGCGATGGCTGGACGGTGATCACCCGCGACCGCCTGCTGTCGGCGCAATGGGAACACACCGTGGCGGTGACCGAGGACGGGGTCGAGGTACTGACCCTGCGTGCCGAGGAGGCCGGGCGCCAGGGGCGCTGAGGATTGCCCGCACCGCCGGGCCTCTTCTACACTCGGCGCCCGGGTCGTGTTCGGCCTGCCTTTCCCGTGTTGCACAGGAGCTTGTTTCAGTGGACGAAAACGCCCGTCGCTGGCTGTACGCCTTGTCGAGCCCCATGGCTGCGCTCAACGGCGCCAGCTACACCTCGGCGACGTACTTCGAAGGTGAAGACACCTCCAACCTGGAGCACGCCTGGGGGATCGACGGCCGCGAACGCCTGCTTGACACCCTGTCGATGGCCGACGCGGGCCATGCCGTCGAACTGAACGACCTGTACTGGCAGTACCAGCGCTGCCTGCCCAGCCAGTGGCGGACGCTGCTCGACAGCCTGCCGCGCCGGGCGCGCCGTCTGCATGAGTACGCCGCCAGTACCTTTGCCGACTGTGGCGATGGCGGCACCCGGGCCTGGGACCTGGGCCGCATGAGCTACCTGCTGCGGGTCGGTACGTTGCGCGGCTACATCGACGAAGATGAAAGCCTGTACCTGCACTACCGGCTTTCACTGCGCGCCCGGCATTACTACGAAAGCTGGAACCGCTACTTGACCGGCTACCTGCTGGGCAAGGCGCTGTGGAACGTCTCCGACCTCGACGACGACGCCTTCGACGCCGCCCTGCCTCGGCAAGGCAGCGATCACTGGAACCGCTGTATCGCCCTCAACCTGAGCCAGGGCGCCAGCGAGGTGCTGGCCACGCTGCCGTGGCAGCTGCCGCTGCCCGAACTCCCGCGTCCGGCGAGCCTGCCGCGGGAGGGCTGGTCATGAGCTGCTGGACCCTGCTGGACATCGCCCCTACCGACGACACCCAGGCCATTCGCCTGGCCTACCGCACGCGCCTGCCGGCGTTTCACCCCGAAACCGACCCCCAGGGCTTCCAGGCCCTGCGCGAAGCCTATGAACAGGCCTTGCGCCTGGCCCGTGAACAGCCGCAGGCGCCTCCCGCCGAACCCGCCGTGGTCGAGGCGCAGGCGGACGTGCAGAGCGTATCCGAGGCCGAGACGGTCGTTGACGTTCGTCGTCAACGCGACGACGCCTTCCAGGCGTTCGAGACCTTGCTCGACACACCGCGCACGCGTTTCGACCTGGAGGCCTGGCAAGCCTATGCCCTCACGCTCGACGACCTGCCGCTCGATGCCCTCGACGACCTGGGCTGGGACATCCTGGCGCTGCTGCAGGACTGCGGGCCGATCTCCCATCGCTGCGCCGGGCTGCTGGCCCAGCGCTTTGCCTGGGCGCAACAGCTGCTGCGGCTCGACGACCCCAGCGAGGCCGAAGCCTTCCTGCAACGCCTGAGCACGCCGGACCCGTTCGACACGCGGCTGATGCGTGACTGGCCGAGCGTGGCCCAGCTGGAGACATTCTGGTACCTGCGCACCCTGGCCTACTGCTACGACCAGCGACCCTTCCACGAGTACCGCGAGTTCGCCGGGCGTCACACCTGCCTGCCGTTGCCGGACAACGATGCCCTGATGCTGCGGCTGCGAACCCAGTTCTGTCAGGTCGGCCTGCCGGCCAGGGCCTGGCGTGACGAGCTGCAGGCCCAGTGTCAGGCGGCCCCGGACGATGTCGACCTGGTGTACTTGCTGGCGCGCCAGCACGAAGCGTTGCTCGACGATGAACAGGCGCTGGGCTGCTGGTCGGCGCTATGGCGCACCCATCGCCACCCAGAGGCCCCTGCTGCGCTACTGGCCCTGTGCGCCCGGCAGGCGCCGCACCGTCTGCCCCTGCTGATCCAGGCCCTGGAGGGCTTTGCGCTGCCGGACCACTGGCCGAGCGACCTGGCCGATCCGGTCCAGGGCTGGGCCAGCCCGGCGCAACGCCCCGAAACCTTGACCCGCTGGCTGGTCGCCTCGCGCCTGCCGCTCGACGGCATCGCTGCGGCGTTCATCCACTGGTGTCTGAACGGTGACGATGAGCTGCCGCTGCTGGCCTGGCTGCTCGACGACCTGCCGGACGCCACCTTGCAGCGCCGCTACTGGCACGCCTGGGCCTTGCAGCGCGGGGAGGCCGGCCTGCTGCGCCAGGTGCTGGACGAGCCGGACGGCGAGGCAGGGCTCGATGCCTTGATCGTCGAGGGCCTGCGGGACCAGGCCAGGCAGGCCCTGCGCTGGTTGGAACAGGCCCCGATTCCGCAGGCGCTGGTCGCCTTCTGCGCCGACGAGGAGACCACCCTGCCCCCTGCCCTGCTGACCGACGAGGCCCACCCCGCGTGCCGCGAATGGCTGCGCCGCGTGCGGTGCTATTCGCCCCGTGCGCTGGACAGCCTGCTCGAGCACTTCCAGACCGGTCGCATGTTCCCTCGCCCGTTCGGCCTGTGGGCGCAGTACCGGCTGATGCTCGAAGGCTTCAGGCTGCCGGCAGCCGACGATGGCCAGGACCTGGTGGCCTGGTACCGCCAGCATCTGTTCACGCTGGCTATGCTCGAACAGCCTGGCCGCTGGCTGAGGCTGGTGTCCCGCGGCTGCGTCGAGCGGCTGGCCTTCCCGCCCGCGCATTTTCTGGCCGCGCTGCCGATCGACCACCTGCGGCCTGTCGACACCACCGACCTGGAGGGCGCGCTGCTCGAACGGCTCGACCTGAACGACACGGCGCAGCGCCTGCTGGCCTCCCGCCTGATCACCTGGACCTATTGCTTCGACAGCCCACGCCTGCCTAGCACGGCCCAGCTCTTCGAATGCGCCGACCAGGACAGCGGCTGGCTGGAAGCACATCCGCTCGGCTGCCTGCTGCTCAGCGCCACCTTCTTGTGCGACGACAGCCTGTCGGACGAACAACGCGGCAAGGCACACGGGATGATGGATTTCATCAAGGAGGCGCACCCTCGGCTCGGGCCGGTGTTCGAGCAGTTGCTCAAGGGCCAGGGCGGGCGGATCTCCGCCGACCTGCTCGATGGGGTCGATGTAGCCTTGTACAACACGGCGTTGGAAGCCTTCGGCAACCTGGCCGGGCATGGCCGCGTGTCGAGCCTGCGGTTGCTCAAGGCCTTGCAGCGCGGCAAGGACGACCCGGCCCAAGACGCAGGCCTACGCTGCGCGATCCTGGCGCTGCTGGCCTGGTCGGAGCGCCTGCTCGAACAGCAGGCGCAACGGCCTTCGGCACCGGCCTGGGCGGTCTGGCGGCTGGATACGCGCCTGACACGCACGGGGCTGGCCGGCCACCTGGCCTCCGGCCTGCTGCTGATACCGCCACAGACCCAGGCCGTGGCGATGGTCGTGGTCGGTCTGCTGGTCATGAGCGGGCTGCTGCGGCGTCTGCGTGACGTGGGCCAGGGCGTGCCGGCGCTGGTCATCCTGCTGGCGCTGATGCGCTGGATACCGATCCTGCCGCTGCTGTTGCTCGGCTGGCCGGGCGACCCGCTGCCCAATCGCAGCGGGCCACCACCTGGCCAGGCCGACCGCCTGCCACACGGCTTGCAAGCGGCCCTGCGTCAGCTCGACGCTCAGTAACGCAGGTCGTCCAGCGCCTGACTGAGGTGCTGGCGCTGTCGACTGATCTCCGCGCCGTGCTGGCTACTGAGTGCGGCATTGAAGGCCGACAGCCAGCTGCCGATCAGTTCGCGCTCCTCGCCCAGACTCTGCATCCAGGCGCGCTCCAGACGCGCCAGCAAGGTGCGGTTGGGCAAGGTGTCGCGCGGGTGGATCTTCAGCCCGGCCAGCCGGTCGTGGCTGGCCTGGCGTGCCTCGTCATCCAGGCCGGTAGGGCTGCGGTCGATGCTGTGGCTGTGCTTGAGCCCGGTCTCCAGGAAGGTCACATCGACTTCCAGCAGGCCATTGATGTCGTAGCTGAAGCGCACGTCCAGCGACTGGATGTCACCGGTGGGCTTGAGCGGGATCTCGAAACTGTCGATGAGAATGTTGTCGCGCACCCACGGCCGCTCGCCCTGGTACACGGCGATGCGCACCACTTCCTGCTCGGGGTGCGAACTGTAGAAGCGCTCGACCTTGGACGTCGGGATGATCGTGTTGCGCTCGATGATCGGCGAGAACGACGCGCCGGTGTGCTCGGTGTGCCCAGCGGCGACCCCCAGCGTATAAGGGCAGACGTCGGTCAGGATCAGCTCTTCGATGGTCTGCTCGCGGGCCTTGCAGGCCGCCTGGCTGGCAGCCCCCAGTGCGACCAGGGTGTCAGGGTCCAGGTGCCGGTACGGCAGGCGGCCGAACAGCTTGGCCACCAGTTGCTGAATCTGCGGCATGCGCGTGGCGCCACCGACCAGCACCAGGCTGTCCAGCTCGCGCGGGCTCAACCGGGCGTCGCGCAATGCCTGCTCGATCGGGGCACGTACCCGCGCCAGCAACGGGGCCCACAACGCCTGCAAGGCCGCGGCGTCGAGCGTCCACTGGCGCCCCTGGCCATCGCCGTTCCAGTGCAGGGTGCCGCCACCCTCGCCCAGTTCGCACTTGAACCGCTCGATGGCGTCGCGCAGACTGGCCAGTTCGCGTGGTGGCAGGGCCTGCGCGGTGAGCTGCCAGTCACGCAGGCAACCGGCCAGCAGCGCCTCGGTGAAATCCTCGCCGCCCAGGTAGTTGTCGCCGGTGGAGGCATGCACCTCGATCAGCGGCAAGGCGTACTCGAGCACGGTCACGTCGAAGGTACCGCCGCCCAGGTCGAAGACCAGTGTGCACTCCAGGGCCTGCTCGTGCAGCCCGTAGGCCATGGCAGCGGCGGTCGGCTCGTTGATCAGGCGCTGCACCTTCAGGCCGGCCAGCTCGGCGGCAAAGACCGTGCGCTTGCGCTGCTCGTCGCTGAAGTAGGCCGGCACCGAGATCACCGCCTCGTCCACCGCACAGCCCAGGTAGGCCTCGGCGTCGCGCTTGAGCGCGCCCAGCACCAAGGCGGACAGCTCTTCGGGCGAAAACGACTGCTCGCCCAGCTCGAATCGCTTGTCGCTGCCCATGAAGCGCTTGAAGGCGGCCACGCTGAGGTGCGGATGGGTGGTGAGCCGCGCCTTGGCGGCCTGACCGACCAGCACGCTGCCATCGTCGTCGACGCTGACCACCGACGGGGTCAACGCTTCACCCAGGGCATTGGCGATCAGGTGCGCCTGCCCCTGCTGCCAGACGGCGATCAGGCTGTTGGTAGTGCCCAGGTCGATGCCCAGCAGTGGCGCAGGGCGCGAAATGTCGGAGGTAAGCGAAGCGGAGGGGGGAACGGCATCCTGCATGATCGGCCTCTTGCATGAGAAGAGCCGGTGGCAGCCTGCTGGCCGCGGGCCGGCGGACAGGGCATTTTGACCCAATCGGAGAAACAAAAAAAGCGACCCTAGGGTCGCTTTCGTTGTGGCTTCCGGGTGTTCAGTGGGCCCTGGAAGCTCGAATATGGCGCAGCGGACGGGACTCGAACCCGCGACCCCCGGCGTGACAGGCCGGTATTCTAACCGACTGAACTACCGCTGCGCGATACACTGAGAAGTGGTGGGTGATGACGGGATCGAACCGCCGACCCTCTGCTTGTAAGGCAGATGCTCTCCCGGCTGAGCTAATCACCCTTCGTCTCGGTGTGGCGCGCATTCTACGGAGGACGTTCCACCCTGGCAAGCACTTTTTCAAAAAAATTTTTCAAGCCTTTCAATGACCTACCCGCACCCCTGCTCACCGACCAATAACCGGGCAAATGCCGGCCGCAGGGTTGGCCTGGCCCCTGACTCGGAGAATAATGCCCGCCTCGTGTATTAAGGAGAGCTTCACCCCATGTGGTTCAAGAACCTGCTGACCTACCGCCTCACCCAGGACGTACCGTTCGACCCCGAGACCCTCGAGGCAGCCCTGGCCAGCAAGCCGGCTCGCCCCTGCGCCAGCCAGGAACTGACCACCTACGGTTTCGTCGCGCCCTTCGGCAAAGGCGAGGACGCTCCGCTGGTCCACGTCAGTGGCGAGTTCCTGCTGATCGCCGCGCGCAAGGAAGAGCGCATCCTGCCCAGCAGCGTGGTCAATGACGCGGTCAAGGAGAAGGTCGAAGAGATCGAGACCGAGCAGATGCGCAAGGTCTACAAGAAGGAACGTGACCAGATCAAGGACGAGATCATCCAGGCCTTCCTGCCGCGCGCCTTCATCCGCCGCTCGATGATCTTCGCCGCCATCGCACCGCGCCAGGGCCTCATCCTGGTCAACTCGGCCAGTGCCAAGCGTGCCGAGGACCTGCTGTCGACGCTGCGCGAAGTGATGGGCTCGCTGCCGGTCCGCCCGGCCACCGTGAAGATCGCCCCGAGCGCCACCCTGACCGACTGGGTCAAGTCGCAACAGGCCGCCGACGGCTTCTATGTGCTGGACGAATGCGAACTGCGCGACACCGCCGAAGATGGCGGCATCGTGCGCTGCAAGCGCCAGGACCTGACCAGCGAGGAAATCCAGCTGCACCTGAGCACTGGCAAGCTGGTCACCCAGCTGTCCCTGGCCTGGCAGGACAAGCTGTCGTTCGTGCTGGACGACAAGATGGTGATCAAGCGCCTGAAGTTCGAGGAGCTGCTGCAAGAACAAGCCGAACAGGATGGCGGCGACGAGGCGCAGCAGCAGTTCGACGCCTCGTTCCAGCTGATGATGATGACCTTCGCCGAGTTCCTGCCCATCCTCTTCGAGGCCTTGGGTGGTGAAGAGCTGCCTCAAGGCATCTGACGAGGGCTTGAGCGGCAAGCGGCAAGCGGCAAGCGGCAAGCGGCAAGCGGCAAGCGGCAAGCGGCAAGCGGCAAGCGGCAAGCGGCAAGCGGCAAGCGGCAAGCTGGGACGCGGTGTATGCCCGAACGTTGCATTTTTCAGGCTCACCTCTATAGCGATCCCACAGCCGAACTGCTTGTCGCTTGCAGCTTCTAGCTCGTAGCTAGCCGCTAGCCCCCTGCCCCCTCTGCCGCTACTGATAGGAGATCCCATGCGCGCCCTGGCCGCCTTGAGCCGCTTCGTCGGCAACACGTTCGCCCTGTGGGTCCTGGTGTTTTCCGGCCTGGCCTACTTCCAGCCCCAGTGGTTCATCGGCCTGAAGGTCGCCATCGTCCCGTTGCTGGGGCTGGTGATGTTCGGCATGGGGCTGACCCTCAAGCTCGACGACTTCGCCGCCCTCGCCCGCCAACCCTGGCGGGTGGCGTTGGGGGTGGTCGCGCACTTCCTGATCATGCCGGGCGTGGCCTGGCTGCTGTGCCAGCTGTTCCACCTGCCACCGGAGATCGCCGTGGGCGTGATCCTGGTCGGCTGCTGCCCGAGCGGCACGGCCTCGAACGTGATGGTCTGGTTGTCGAAGGGTGACCTGGCGCTGGCGGTGGCGATCGCCGCGGTCACGACGCTGCTCGCGCCGTTGCTCACCCCGACGTTGATCTGGTTGCTGGCCTCGGCCTGGCTGCCGGTTTCGTTCCTGGACATGTTCTGGTCGATCCTGCAACTGGTGATGCTGCCCATCGTGCTGGGGGTGCTGGCGCAAAAGCTGCTCGGCACACGAGTGCATGCGGTGGTGCAGGTCCTGCCGCTGGTGTCGGTAGCGAGCATCGTGCTGATCGTCTGCGCCGTGGTGGCAGCCAGCCAGGCGAAGATCGCCGAGTCGGGCCTGCTGATCATGGCGGTGGTGATCCTGCACAACAGCTTCGGCTTCCTGCTGGGCTACCTGACGGGCAGGTTCTGCAAGCTGCCTCTGGCGCAGCGCAAGTCCCTGGCGCTTGAGGTCGGCCTGCAGAACTCGGGGCTGGGCGCGGCGCTGGCCAGTGCGCATTTCTCGCCCCTGGCGGCGGTGCCGAGCGCGCTGTTCAGCGTGTGGCACAACATTTCCGGCGCGTTGCTCTCGACTTGGTTCAGGCGCATGAAGGAAGACCCGGCGGCGGCCCAGACGCCGCGTGCTCGACCGTAGGGCTTGCTGGGTCAGCAGGGACGCCATCGCGGGCAAGCCCACAGGGACCGCGATAGCCTGACATATCGAGGGGCTGGCCCTATGGACCCTTCGGGTCCAATCGCGGCACAGGGGCCGCTCCTACAGGGGATCGCGCCACGCTGACAAATCAGCGCTGCAGTCCCAACTGTAATTGAATGGACTCGCCCCCGCCGAGGCATCACAGTGCCACGGTGGCGTTTTTGAACAGCCAACGGCAGCGAGGGCCAGTCCATGAGCAAGCATAAAGCCAAACACAATTCCCTGTCTTCCACTGATCTGGAAAGCTGCCAGGTACTGGCAGTCGATCTGGCCAAGAACGTGTTTCAGTTAGCCGGCGAAGATGAGGTCGGTCGCCTGATCTACGAGCGCCGCATCAAGTCGCGCGAGGCGTTCGGCGAGTTTCTCCAACGCCTGCCAGCGCACATGACAGTGCTCATGGAAACAGGGCCGGGCGCTCAGTCATGGGCTTGAGCTGCTGCAGGCCAAGGGCAATGTCGTGCGCGTATTGCCGGCCCAGCGTGTCGACGAACACCGAAGTGGGGGCTGACCCTATGGACCCTTCGGGTCCAATCGCGGCACGGGAGCCCCCAGGTGACCGCGATAGCTTGCAACCCCGCGGTGGGACTACGGGTGTAATTGAATGGACTCGCCCCCGCCGAGGCATCACAGTGCCACGGTGGCGTTTCTTGAACAGCCAACGGCAGCGAGGGCCAGTCCATGAGCAAGCATAAAGCCAAACACAATTCCCTGT
>NZ_JAAMQJ010000022.1 GCF_013523125.1 Pseudomonas entomophila
CCCTCGGGTTGAAATCCCTCCCCCCTTCCCCCATATGAGTCTGCAACAGGCATTTTCGCCCCGCTGCGTGGAGACTCTCCCTTGACTACCATCGTTTCAGTCCGCCGCCACGGCAAAGTCGTCATGGCTGGCGACGGCCAGGTTTCCCTCGGCAATACCGTCATGAAGGGCAACGCGAAGAAAGTCCGCCGTCTCTACCACGGCCAGGTCATCGCTGGTTTCGCGGGCGCGACCGCCGATGCCTTCACCCTGTTCGAACGCTTCGAAGGGCAGCTGGAAAAGCACCAGGGCCATCTGGTCCGTGCGGCCGTCGAGCTGGCCAAGGAATGGCGGACCGACCGTTCCCTGAGCCGTCTGGAAGCCATGCTGGCCGTGGCCAACAAGGATGCCTCGCTGATCATCACCGGCAACGGTGACGTGGTCGAGCCGGAAGATGGCCTGATCGCCATGGGCTCCGGCGGCGCCTTCGCCCAGGCCGCCGCGCGCGCCCTGCTGAACAAGACCGAGCTGTCGGCACGCGAGATCGCCGAGACAGCCCTGAACATCGCCGGTGACATCTGTGTGTTCACCAACCACAACCTGACCATCGAGGAGCAGGACCTGGCCGAGTGATCAGCTGTTCTGGCGCCCGGCCCCGGTGGCCGGGCTTTTCCACGCTGAACCACGTCGTCCGAGGACCCACATCACCATGTCCATGACCCCCCGCGAGATCGTCCACGAACTCAACCGTCACATCATCGGCCAGGACGACGCCAAGCGCGCCGTGGCCATCGCGCTGCGCAACCGCTGGCGGCGCATGCAGCTGCCGGCCGAGCTGCGCGCCGAGGTGACCCCGAAGAACATCCTCATGATCGGTCCGACCGGCGTCGGCAAGACCGAGATCGCCCGTCGCCTGGCCAAGCTGGCCAATGCGCCGTTCATCAAGGTCGAAGCGACCAAGTTCACCGAAGTCGGCTACGTCGGCCGTGACGTCGAATCGATCATCCGCGACCTGGCCGATGCCGCGCTGAAGCTGCTGCGCGAGCAGGAGATCATCCGCGTGCGCCACCGCGCCGAAGATGCCGCCGAGGAGCGCATCCTCGATGCCCTGCTGCCGCAGGCACGCACCGCCAGCAGCTTCGCCGAGGAAGCCGCACCGAGCAGCAGCGACTCCAACACCCGCCAGCTGTTCCGCAAGCGCCTGCGCGAGGGTCAGCTGGACGACAAGGAGATCGAGATCGAAGTCGCCGAGAACGCGGGCGTCGAGATCGCCGCGCCGCCCGGCATGGAAGAGATGACCAACCAGCTGCAGAGCCTGTTCGCCAACATGGGCAAGGGCAAGCGCAAATCGCGCAAGCTCAAGGTCAAGGAAGCGTTGAAGATGGTGCGCGACGAAGAAGCCGGCCGCCTGGTCAACGAGGAAGAACTCAAGGCCAATGCCCTGGAAGCGGTCGAACAGCATGGCATCGTGTTCATCGACGAGATCGACAAGGTCGCCAAGCGCGGCAACGTCGGCGGTGCCGACGTCTCCCGTGAAGGTGTGCAGCGCGACCTGCTGCCGCTGATCGAGGGCTGCACCGTCAACACCAAGCTGGGCATGGTCAAGACCGACCACATCCTGTTCATCGCTTCCGGCGCGTTCCACCTGAGCAAGCCGAGCGACCTGGTGCCGGAACTGCAGGGCCGTCTGCCGATCCGCGTCGAGCTCAAGGCCCTGACCCCCGAGGACTTCGAGCGCATCCTGCAAGAGCCGCACGCCTCGCTGACCGAACAGTACCGCGAGCTGCTCAAGACCGAAGGCCTGAACATCGAGTTCGCGCCCGAGGGCATCAAGCGCCTGGCTGAAATCGCCTACCAGGTCAACGAGAAGACCGAGAACATCGGTGCCCGTCGCCTGCACACCCTGCTGGAGCGCCTGCTGGAAGAAGTCTCCTTCAGCGCCGGCGACATGGCCAGCGGCCATGACGAAACCCCGCTGCGTATCGATGCCGACTACGTGAACGGTCACCTCGGTGAACTGGCGCAGAACGAAGACCTGTCTCGCTACATTCTCTGAGGCCTCGAGCTCCAAGCTCCAAGCTCCAAGCTCCAAGCTGATTGGGTCGGCTTGGAGCTTTTTTGTTCACTCGCGCCCTCAGTGGCCTTGCACACTACTTTTGCGCCGAGACAAACGCCTCACGTATCGTCACTACGCACCACTTGCCGCTTGCCGCTTGCCGCTTGTGACTTGTAGCGTTGTACCCCCACCACCATCGAGACCGCCGCCATGCCCAGATTGCCCAGCGCGATCAACCTGAACAAGGCCACCAGGACCTTGATCCTGACCTATGGGTCTGACGAGGTGTATCACCTGCCGGCCGAGTTCCTGCGGGTTCATTCTCCGTCCGCCGAGGTACAGGGCCATGGCAAGCCGATCCTGCAAGTCGGCAAGTTGGGCGTAGGGCTGGTTGGCGTCGAGCCGGCCGGCCAGTATGCGCTCAAGCTGACCTTCGACGATGGGCACGACAGCGGCCTGTTCACCTGGGACTACCTGGAGCAGCTGTGCCTGCGGCAGGAGGCGCTGTGGACGGACTACCTCGAAGCGCTGCGCCAGGCCGGGCGCTCTCGCGACCCGTCCGAATCCGTGGTCAAACTGATGCTGTGAGTTGTGCTTGAATGAGGTGCAGGGCCGCGACAGTCCTCCCTGCACTCCGGCGCAGCCTGATGCGTCACGACCCTTCGCCTGAGCACAAGGAAGCCTCATCGATGCGTCGCACCCCTTCCAGCGAGCGGCCGACCCGCAACGCCGACGGTTTGAACCCCCTCACGGGCCTGCAAGGCAAGGACCTGCTGGCGAGTGCGCATACCCTCGCATGGCATGCCTTGCGTCATCCGCTGCACAGTGCCCAGCATGCCTACCGACTGGGTGAGCGGCTCAAGGAGGTGCTGGCAGGCACTTCCCTGCTGGAGCCGGCGCGTGGCGATCGCCGCTTCGCCGACCCGACCTGGGCCCAGAACCCGTTCTACCGCCGCGGTCTGCAGGCTTACCTGGCGTGGCGCGACGAGCTGCATGACTGGGTCGAGCACAGCGCCCTGGCGCCCGACGACATCCGTCGTGGCCATTTCCTCATCCACCAGCTCACCGACGCTGTGGCACCGACCAATTCGCCCGCCAACCCGGCCGCGCTCAAGCGCCTGCTCGAGACGGGTGGTCAAAGCGCCTTCGCGGGCCTGGCCAACCTGGCCAGGGACTGGCTGGACAATGGCGGCATGCCTCGCCAGATCGACCCGAATGCGTTCGTCGTGGGCCGAGACGTGGCCACCACCGACGGCGCGGTGGTCTATCGCAACGACGTGCTCGAGCTGATCCAGTACCGCCCCCTCACGGACCAGGTGCACGAGCGCCCCTTGCTGATCGTGCCGCCCCAGATCAACCGGTTCTACGTCTTCGACCTGACTCCGGACAAGAGCCTGGTGCGCTACGGCCTGTCGATCGCCCAGCAGACCTTCATGATCAGCTGGCGCAACCCGACCGCGGACCAGCGTGAATGGGGGCTGTCGACCTACGTCGAAGCGCTCAAGGAGGCGATCGACGCCCTGCGGGTCATCACGGGCAGCCCGGACGTGAACGTGCTGGGCGCCTGCTCCGGCGGGATCACCTGTGCCGCCCTGGCCGGCCACTATGCGGCGCTGGGGCAGCCTGCGCTGCATAGCCTGACGCTGCTGGTCAGCGTGCTCGATGCTTCGCTGGACAGCCCACTGGCGCTGTTCACCAACGACCGGACGCTGGACGAAGCGCGCCAGCGCTCCTACCAGGCCGGCGTGCTGGAGGGCAAGGACCTGGCCCGCCTGTTCGCCTGGATGCGCCCCAATGACCTGGTCTGGCACTACTGGGTCAACAACTACCTGCTGGGCCTGGCGCCACCTCCGTTCGACATCCTGTTCTGGAACAACGACACCACACGGCTGCCGGCCGCGTTTCACGGCGACCTGATCGACCTGTACCGACACAACCCACTGACCCGCGCCCACGCCCTGGAGGTCTGCGGCACGGCGATCGACCTCGCCCAGGTGCGCGCGGACGTCTATTGCCTGGGCGCCACCACCGACCACATCACGCCGTGGCAGGCCTGTTACCGCTCAGCGCGCCTGTTCGGTGGCCAGGTCGAGTTCGTGCTGTCCAACAGTGGGCACGTGCAGAGCATTCTCAACCCGCCTGGCAACCCCAAGACACGTTTCCAGGCCGGCCCGGCCAGGGTCGACGATCCGCAGGCCTGGGAGGGTGAGGCAACACGCCATGCCGGCTCCTGGTGGCCCCATTGGCACGCGTGGCTAGAAGGGCGTTCAGGCCCCTTGAAAGCCGCGCCCGCGCAGTTGGGCGATGCATACCACGCGCCGGACGCCGCTGCACCCGGGACCTATGTCCATGACCGCTGAGCCGACGCCTTGCTCATCGCCTCAGCGCCCATCACCCCTACAGGAAAGCGCCATGTCGCAGCCGTATGTCTTCAAGACCGTGCATGTGGACGGTCAATCCTTGCGCACGGTCGTGCGCCCAGGACAGCCGCACCTGACCCCGCTGCTGATCTTCAACGGCATCGGCGCCAACCTGGAACTGGTCTTCCCGTTCATCGAAGCCCTGGACCCTGCGCTCGAAGTCATCGCCTTCGATGCGCCGGGCGTCGGTGGCTCGTCGACGCCCCCTCGCCCCTACCGTTTCAGCGGCCTGGCGCGATTGAGCGCGCACCTGCTCGATACCCTGGGGTACGCCCAGGTCAACGTGATCGGCGTGTCTTGGGGAGGTGGCCTGGCCCAGCAGTTCGCCCGCGACTACCCGCAACGCTGCCGCAAGCTGATTCTGGCCGCGACCGCAGCCGGTGCCCCCATGGTGCCGGCCGAACCTCGCGTGCTCTGGGCGATGGCCAGCCCACGGCGCTACACGGACCCTGCCGAAACGGTGCGACTGGCGGGACTGATCTACGGCGGCAGCCTGCGCCACGACCCGGCCCTGGCGCTCGAGCACGCCGCGAAGGTCCGGGCCGGCGACCGGACGGGGTACTACTGGCAGTTGTTCGCGGCGCTGGGGTGGACCAGCCTGCACTGGTTGCACCGCTTGCGTCAGCCGACACTGGTGCTGGCGGGGGATGACGATCCGCTGATCCCCCTGATCAACATGCGGGTGCTGGCTTGGCGCATTCCCCATGCGCGCCTGCATGTCATCGACGATGGGCATCTGTTTCTCATCACCCGGCCCGAGACCGTCGCGCCGATCGTCATGGCGTTCCTGCAGCAGGAGCGTCAGCCGGCGGTGGTGCATCCCAGGCCGGTCTAGAGGGCTGGCTCAGCCGCGACAGGGCCGATCGGCAGCGCCTGCATCGCGGGCAAGCCCCACAGGTGGCTGCGACAAGCTGTACCCCTTTGGCACGGCTACGGGTGTGGGAGCCGGCTCGCCGGCGATCGGGGGACAGGCAGCAGCCGGGGTGTCAGGCCAGCGCCTTGTCCAGCGCCCGCTCGATCTCGCCCTGGATGGTACCGCTCATCATCGACAGCATCATGCCGAGCTTGAGGTCGATGCGGATGCTGTCGTCACCGATGAACACGCTGCCGTTGGCGCCGCTGCGCGAAATGTCGACGCGGTCGCCCTGCCAGTCGGCCTTGAGGTCGTACTTGCCGGACAGCTTGTCGACCAGGGCCTCGGCCTTGGCGCGTGCGGCTTCGCGGCCGAGGTGATGGGGACGTTCCACGCTGATCTGGGTCATTCATTGAATCCTGGGTGTAAGACAGTATCGATATTATGCCCGTGCCCATCGGGCAGCACACCCCGTCAAGACAAATCCGGCCGTTCGCCCTAGAATGGCGGTAATTTTTTCCGGTGAAGCGATATGAACGACCAGCGCAAAGACGGCCACGCCGAACCCACCACGCATTTCGGCTACAAGAACGTCCCCGAGAGCCAGAAGGCGGCCAAGGTCGCCGAGGTCTTCCATTCGGTCGCAGCCAAGTACGACCTGATGAACGACGTGCTCTCCGGCGGCATGCACCGGCTGTGGAAGCGGTTCACCATCGAGCTGTCGGGTGTGCGGACGGGTAACCGCGTGCTGGACATCGCCGGTGGCACGGGCGATCTGGCCGCCAAGTTCTCGCGCCTGGTCGGCCCGACCGGCCAGGTGGTGCTAGCCGACATCAATGCCTCGATGCTCAAGGTGGGCCGCGATCGCCTGCTCGACCGCGGCGTGGCGGGCAACATCGAGTTCGTTCAGGCCGACGCCGAGAAGCTGCCCTTCCCGGACAACCACTTCGACTGCGTGACCATCGCCTTCGGCCTGCGCAACGTGACCCACAAGGAAGACGCCCTGCGCTCGATGCTGCGTGTGCTCAAGCCCGGTGGCCGCCTGCTGGTGCTGGAGTTCTCCAAGCCGACCAACGCCCTGATGTCCAAGGCCTACGACGCCTACTCCTTCGCCTTCATGCCGCTGGCGGGCAAGCTGATCACCAACGATTCGGAAAGCTACCGCTACCTGGCCGAATCGATCCGCATGCACCCGGACCAGGAAACCCTGAAGTCGATGATGGTCAGCGCAGGCTTCGACCGCGTCACCTACCACAACATGACCAGCGGCATCGTCGCCCTGCACCGCGGGATCAAGCCCTGATGCTGCTGGCCGGCCTCCTCGCCAGCGTCGAGCATGGCCTGAACCGCGTCCTGCGCCTGGACAGCACGGCCTTGCCGCGCCTGGCCAGCCTCGAGGGCAAGGTGATCGCCATCGACTGCCGTCAGCCGGCCTTGCAGCTGTTCCTGCTGCCCGACGAGGACGGCCTGATGCTGGCCGGCCAGTGGGAAGGGTCGGTGGACTGCACCCTGCGTGCACCGGCCAGCAGCCTGGCACGGCTGGCCCTGTCCAGGGACAAGACCCGTGTCCTGCACAGCCCCGAGGTCGAGCTGCTGGGCGACACCGGCCCGCTGCTCGAGCTGTTCGGCGTGCTGCAGGACCTGGAGCTGGACTGGGAGCATGAACTGGCCCGCTGGCTGGGGCCGGTGCCGACCGCACTGTTGGCCGGACACGTGCGCCAACACGCGCGTTGGACCCAGGACGGCCTGGCGCGGTTCGGCCAGAACCTCGCCGAGTACCTGGCCGAGGAGTCGCGCACGCTGGTCGGCCAGCGCGAAGCGGAAGCGGCCTTCCGCGAACTCGATCACCTGAAAGTCGACCTCGAACGCCTCGAGGCGCGCCTGGCGCGCCTTGCCCGATCCCTTGATGCCAGCGATAACGCATGAAGCTGCTTGCCGTCCGCCGCCTGTTCCGCATCCAGCGCGTAGTGATCCGCTACCGCCTCGATGACGTGCTGTTCGACCTGCCGCTGCCCTGGTGGCTGCGCAGCCTTCGGCTGTTCATGCCGTGGCGCTGGTGGCCGCGCAAGCCTTCGCCGATCAGCCGTGGCGCCCGGCTGCGTATGGCCCTGCAAGACCTTGGGCCGATCTTCATCAAGTTCGGCCAGTTGCTGTCCACTCGACGCGACCTGCTGCCGGCCGACGTCGCCGACGAGCTGATGCTGCTGCAGGACCGCGTGCCGCCGTTCGACCCGCAGAAGGCCGTGGCGTTGATCGAGGCGCAACTGGGCGCCACGGTCGGCGAGGTGTTCAGCCGTTTCGACGTCGAGCCGCTGGCCTCGGCCTCGGTCGCCCAGGTGCACGGGGCGCGGCTCAAGAGCGGCGAAGAGGTGGTGGTCAAGGTGGTGCGTCCGGGCCTGCGCCCGATCATCGCCCAGGACCTGGCCTGGCTGTTGCTGATCGCCAAGGGCGCCGAACGCGTCTCGGTCGATGCCCGGCGCCTGCACCCGGTCGAGGTGGTGGGCGACTACGAGAAGACCATCTACGACGAGCTCGACCTGCTGCGCGAAGCGGCCAACGCCAGCCAGCTGCGGCGCAACTTCGAAGGGTCCGACCTGATGTACGTGCCCCAGGTGTACTGGGACTTCTGTCGGCCGAAAGTGCTGGTGATGGAGCGCATCTACGGCGTGCCGGTCACCGACCTGGCGACCCTGGCCGACCAGCGCACCGACATGAAGCTGCTGGCCGAGCGGGGTGTCGAGATCTTCTTCGCCCAGGTGTTCCGCGACAGCTTCTTCCATGCCGACATGCACCCGGGCAACATCTTCGTCAGCACGGTCAAGCCCTGGGCGCCCAAGTACATCGCCATCGACTGCGGGATCGTCGGCAGCCTGACCCCGGAAGACCAGGACTACCTGGCGCGCAACCTGTTCGCCTTCTTCAAGCGCGATTATCGCCGCGTCGCCCAGCTGCACATCGACTCCGGCTGGGTGCCGGCGCAGACCAAACTCAACGAGTTCGAGGCGGCGATCCGTACCGTCTGCGAGCCGATCTTCGAAAAGCCGCTCAAGGACATCTCGTTCGGCCAGGTGCTGATGCGTCTGTTCCAGACCGCGCGCCGCTTCAACATGGAAGTCCAGCCGCAGCTGGTGCTGCTGCAGAAGACGCTGCTCAACATCGAGGGCCTGGGACGCCAGCTGTACCCGGAACTGGACCTGTGGAGCACCGCCAAGCCCTATCTGGAACGCTGGATGCGCGAGCGCTACAGCCCCCGGGCCGTGCTGGGCAACCTGCAGAGCCAGGCCGAGCAGTTGCCGCACCTGGCCGACATGACCCGCGACCTGCTCGAGCGCCTGTCGCAGCCGCACCTGAAGGACCCGAAGCTGCCCCGTCAACGGCGTGACGAGGACCGCTGGGCCCTGCGCCTGCTGGGTGCAGGGCTGCTGGGGAGCGGCGTCACACTGATGCTGGGCGCGGCCAGTTTCAGCGACCCGGCCACCTGGCCTGCCTGGCTGATGCTCTGCAGCGGGCTCTATCTGATCGTGCGCCGATAGCCAGGCCCGGCGCTGGCTGGCACACTAGCGCCAGGGCTCGGTACAGGAGCGGGCCCGATGCTGGAGTGAACGATGAAAGACTGGCTGGACGAGATCAAGTGGAACGCCGATGGCCTAGTGCCGGCCATCGCCCAGGACCACCAGACCGGGCGCGTGCTGATGATGGCCTGGATGAACCGCGAAGCGCTGGCGCTGACCGCCGCCGAGCAGCGCGCCATCTACTGGTCGCGCTCGCGTGGCAAGCTGTGGCGCAAGGGCGAGGACTCCGGGCATGTGCAGAAGCTGCACGAGCTGCGCCTGGATTGCGATGCCGACGTGATCATCCTGCGGGTCGAGCAGGTCGGCCACATCGCCTGCCACACCGGACGCGAAAGCTGCTTCTACCGGGTGTTCGAGCACGGCCAGTGGGTCACCGTCGATCCGGTCCTGAAGGACCCGGATGCCATCTACCACGCAGGACACTGACATGAGCGATACCCTCACGCGCCTCGCCGAGGTGCTCGAAGCGCGCAAGCATGCCGCGCCCGACAGCTCCTACGTAGC
Source organism: Pseudomonas entomophila (assembly GCF_013523125.1). GTDB lineage: Bacteria > Pseudomonadota > Gammaproteobacteria > Pseudomonadales > Pseudomonadaceae > Aquipseudomonas > Aquipseudomonas entomophila_B. The sequence continues at coordinate 9,385 of NZ_JAAMQJ010000022.1, forward strand.
CAGCCTGTACCACAAGGGCCTGAACAAGATCCTGGAAAAGGTCGGCGAAGAGTCGGTCGAGACCATCCTCGCCGCCAAGGACGCCGCCATCAGCCACGACTGCAGCGACGTCATCTATGAAACCGCCGACCTGTGGTTCCACAGCCTGATCATGCTCAGCGCGCTCGGTCAGCATCCCCAGGCCGTGCTGGACGAACTGGAGCGCCGTTTCGGCTTGTCCGGGCACGTCGAAAAAGCGGCCCGCCAGCCTTCCGTCTGACTCACGAACTCGAGGTAAACCGTCATGGGTATTTTCGACTGGAAACACTGGATCGTCCTGCTGATCGTCGTGGTCCTGGTGTTCGGCACCAAGAAGCTGAAGAACTTCGGCGGTGACCTGGGCGAGTCCATCAAGGGCTTTCGCAAGGCCATGAGCGACGAGGAGACCAAGCCGGTCGAGCCGACGCCGCCGCCCGTGGCCCCTGCTCAGCCGATGCCTTCGCACGAGACCACACCGGTGACCCCGCCGCCGACCACGATCGACGGCCAGGCACGCCCCGTGCAACCGTCTCCGCGGAACGACTGACCGATGTTCGGCATCAGTTTCAGCGAGCTTCTGCTCGTCAGCCTGGTCGCCCTGCTGGTGCTGGGCCCCGAACGCCTGCCGGGCGCGGCCCGCACCGCGGGGCTGTGGATCGGTCGGCTCAAGCGCAGCTTCAACAGCATCCGCCAAGAAGTGGAGCGGGAAATCGGCGCCGACGAGATCCGTCGGCAGTTGCACAACGAGCATATCGTGTCCCTGGAGCAGGAAGCCCGCCGTATTCTCGACCCGAAAGGGCCTGGGTCGACACCGCCTGCAGCCAGTCGAGCCGGTGAACAGGGAGTGCCACCCAGCATGCCCCTGGCCACGCCGACCGTCGAGCGGCCCGCCGACACCGCGCCTTCCGCCGGTTCGCCGCCCGAGCCGACCTCAACGCCCCAGACGCCCAAAGCCCCATGAGTGAAACACCCGAACACGACCAGCCGATGCCGCTGGTGTCGCACTTGACCGAACTGCGCACACGCCTGCTGCGCTGCGTCGCCGCCATCTTCCTGATCTTCGCGGGGCTGTTCTCCTTTGCCCAACAGATCTACACCCTGGTGTCCGCGCCCTTGCGCGCGCACCTGCCGCCCAACGCGACGATGATCGCCACCGACGTGGCGTCGCCGTTCCTGACGCCCTTCAAGCTGACCATGACGGTGTCGCTGTTCCTGGCGATCCCGTTCATTCTGCAGCAGGTCTGGGGGTTCGTCGCGCCGGGCCTGTACCGTCACGAGAAACGTGTCGCGATCCCGCTGCTGCTGTCGAGCATCGTGCTGTTCTATGCCGGCATGGCCTTCGCCTACTTCCTGGTATTCCCGCTGATCTTCGGCTTCTTCGCCGCAGCGACCCCGGAAGGCGTGTCGATGATGACCGACATCGCCAGCTACCTGGACTTCGTCATGACGCTGTTCTTCGCCTTCGGCGTGGCGTTCGAGATCCCGGTGGCCGTGGTGCTGCTGGTGTGGATCGGGGTGGTCGACGTGGGCTATCTGCGCAAGATCCGGCCCTACGTGATCATCGGCTGCTTCGTGGTCGGCATGGTGCTCACACCGCCCGACATCTTCTCGCAGACCTTGCTGGCGGTGCCCATGTGGCTACTGTTCGAAATCGGCGTGTTGTTCGGCGGCCTGGTGCGCAAGCGCAGCGCCGAGCGTGACGCGGCCGAACACCCTGACGATCAACCGCCTGCGGCCCAACCATGAACCTGCTGTTGCTCGAGGCCGCCGACTTCGTCGCGGCCGATCGTGTGGTGCTGGGTGGCCGTCGCTTGACCCACATGCAGGACATCCACCGCGTGGCGGTGGGCGACAGCCTGCGCGTCGGCGTGCTGGCCGGGGGCATGGGCAGCGCGACCGTGACGCGGCTCGCGCCCCATGAGGCCGAGCTGGTGGTGGACCTCACCCAACCGCCGCCGCCCAAGCTGCCGCTGACCCTGGTGCTGGCCGTACCGCGCCCGAAGATGCTGCGCCGGATCTTCCAGACGGTCGCGACCCTGGGGGTAGCACGTCTGGTGCTGGTGAACAGCTATCGGGTCGAGAAAAGCTTCTGGCAGACCCCGTTCCTGACGCCCGAGGCGATCCACGAAAACTTGGTGCTGGGCCTGGAGCAGGCGCGAGACACGGTGCTGCCGGAGGTGATCATCGAGAAGCGCTTCAAGCCCTTCGTCGAAGACCGGTTGCCTGCGCTGGTGGAAGGCACCCAGGGCCTGGTAGGCCACCCAGGTCCCTACCCCGCCTGCCCGCGCGGGGTCGAGGGCCCGGTGACGCTGGCCATCGGGCCGGAGGGCGGATGGATTCCCTACGAGGTGGACCTGCTGGCCAAGGCCGGGTTGGCGCCGGTGCAGTTGGGCGATCGTATCCTGCGGGTCGAGACGGCGGTGACGGCGTTGGTGTCGCGGTTGTTCTAGGGGCGGGGCGCACTCATCCGGTCCGCCACCGCCCTCATCGCGGGCAAGCCCGCTCCCACAGAGGGATGAGCTGGTCTGGTAGATCTGACAAGTAAGCTCCCACAGGACCTGTGCAGCCCAAGACGTTGTCTCGTCGCCACAGCCTGCTTGAAGCTTGAAGCTTGTCACTTCCCGCTCTCAGAGCACCTGCCGCAAGAACGCCTGCGCCCGCGGGTCCTTCGGCGAAGCGAAGAACTCGCGTGGCGCCGAGTCTTCCAGCAGCTTGCCATGGTCGAAGAACAGCACGCGGTCGGCCACTTCGCGGGCGAAGCCCATCTCGTGGGTCACGCAGACCATGGTCATGCCTTCCTGGGCCAGGGTCTTCATCACATCCAGCACTTCGCCGACCATTTCCGGGTCGAGGGCCGAGGTCGGCTCGTCGAACAGCATCACCTTCGGGTCCATCGCCAGGGCACGGGCGATGGCCACGCGCTGCTGCTGCCCGCCGGACAGCCTGGAGGGGTATTCGTCGGCCTTGGCAGCGATCCCGACCTTCTCCAGCAACGCCTTGGCCTTGGCCTCGCGCTCGGCCTTGCCGCGCTTGCGCACCACCTTTTGTGCCAGGCACAGGTTCTCCAGCACGGTCATGTGCGGGAACAGGTTGAAATGCTGGAAGACCATACCGACTTCGCGGCGGTAGGCGTTGATGTCGGTCTTGGGATCATCCAGGGCAATACCGGCGATCGCCACGTGCCCGGCGTCGAAATCCTCCAGGCCGTTCAGGCAGCGCAGGAAGGTCGACTTGCCCGAGCCCGACGGCCCCAGCACCACGACCACTTCACCCTTGGCCACCTGGGTGCTGACCTGATCCACCGCCCGCACCACCTGGCCACGGGCATCGAAGACCTTCAACAGGTTCTGAACGTCAATCACTTTGCGCAAGCCTCCGCTCGAGCCAGCTGGCCAGTCGCGACAGCGGCAGGTTGATCAACAGGTACAGGCCGGCCACGCAGAACCAGATCTCGAAGGTCGAGAACGACGTGGTGATGACCTCGCGCCCGCTTTTGGTCAGCTCGGTGATGGCGATGACCGACACCAGGGAGCTGTCCTTGACCAGGCTGATGAACTGCCCGGCCAAGGGCGGCAGGACGCGCTTGAAGGCCTGGGGCAGGATGACGTGACGCATCGACTGCCCGGCATTGAGGCCCAGCGAACGGGCGGCTTCGCTCTGCCCCTTGGCCACCGATTGCACCCCGGCGCGCACGATCTCGGCCACGTAGGCCCCCGTGAACAATGCCAGCGTGGCCACGCCGGCGAACTCCCGGGACAGGTCGAGCACGGTGCCGATGAAGAAGTAGAAGATGAAGATCTGCACCAGCAGCGGCGTGCCGCGCACCAGTTCGACGTAGATCGAGGACAGGCCATGCAGCGTCGGGTTGCTGGACAACCGGCACAGCCCTGCCAGCAGCCCGATCAGCAGCCCCAGCACGCCGGACACCGCCGACAGCCAGACCGTCGTCCACAGGCCCCAGACCAGCGGCCCGGCGCTCCAGCTGCGGGTGACGCCAATCGCGTCGCCCTCGGCCACGTCGTCGCCCCGGCTCACCTGCAGGCTGTCGCGGGCCACTTGCAGCACCTGCTGGCCGCCGCCCTCCTCCTTGAGCGTCACCTGCGCCATGTCGCCGTGGTCGACGATGTCCTGCACAGTGCCGTACTCGGCGGCGCGCTGCGCCTCCTCGGCCTGGTAGGCGAAATACTGCGGCACACGGTTCCAGCGCCACTCGTAGGAGATCATCGAGGTGGCCAGGTACAGGCTCGCGGCCAGGCCCACCAGGATCAGCGCCGTCAACCCATGCCAGGGCCAGCGGGCTTGCTTGTGTTTGATCACGTTTGGGTCATTCCATAAAAGCGAACGCGCAGGACCGGCCTGCGCGTTGGGGTCAAAGACTGGTCAGCACGCCAGACTCATTCCATGTCCTTCAGCCAGTCCTTGTTCTTGAACCACTTGTCGTGGATACGATCGTAGGTCCCGTCGTGCTTGATCTGGTGCAGGAAGTTGTTGATGAAGTTGAGGCTGTCGTAGTCGCCCTTCTTCAGGCCGAAGGCCAAAGGCTCGAAGGTGAACGGCTCATCGAGGTACACCAGCTTGCCGCCGCCGACCTTGTCCACCGCCACGACGTTGTAGGGCGCGTCGTAGACGAAGGCATCGGCCTTGCCATTGACCACGTCCATGACCGCCTCGGGTTCGTTGTCGTAGCCATGGTACTTGGCCTTGGCGATCAGCTTCTTGGCGATCAGCTCGCCCGTGGTGCCGAGCTTGGAGGTGATGCGGTACTTCTCGTCGTTCAGGTCCTTGTACGACTTGATCTCGCCTGCCAGCTCCTTGCGGATCAGCAGCGTCTGGCCGACCACGATGAAGGGTTCGCTGAAGTTCAGGCGCAGGTTGCGTTCCTGGGTCAGGGTCATGCCGCTGCCGATCATGTCGAACTTGTCGGTCAGCAGGGCCGGGATGATGCCGTCGTAGGCGGTCGAGACCGTCTCGAGCTTGACGCCCATGGACTTGGCCATGGCCTTGAGGATGTCCACTTCGAAGCCGATGATCTCGCCACGCTTGTTGGTCATCTCGAAGGGCATGTAGGTCGGATCCATGCCAACGCGCAGCGTGCCGCGCTTGACCGCGTCATCGATGGCGCCCGCATGGGCGGCCGAGACTGCAGCCAGGGCCGTGACGCCCAGCAGAAGCCGCGACAGGTATTTCTTGAACATGACCAGATCCCCTAGACAGGAAAGACGAACGTTTTTTGTTGGCCGGCCCACGGGCTGTCGGGTCGATCCGCTTTGTCGGGAAGCGATGCTAACGCATGCGTGGCCCGTCACCTAGAGGCAGGCGAGCCTTTGTGCGCCGAAAGGCGATGGCAAGTGAACCAGGGACATGAAAAAGCCCGGGACCGCTGACGGTTCCGGGCTTGGGTACGGCAGTGCGTACGTTACGCGTTGGCCAGCGTCGAGGTCGGTTCGCCTTCAGGGTGCAGCGGCAGGCTCGGCGAATGGGCATCGGTGGTGATCGACCGCCAGCGCTCGATCCAGGTCGAGGGGTAGGCGTTCCACACACCGGCGTGCAGTCGCGAGAGTGCCACCGGGTCACTGAGCAGGGCCAGGCGGGTCGCTCCGTCCAGACGCTCAGGGCCGGCTTCCAGCGCTTTGTCCACATGACGTCGGCGCTGCGCTTCGATCGGCTCGGCCTGACCATGACGGGCGGTGGCCATGGCGCAGGCCAGGGCGTTCTGTACCGGATCGACCACCGCACGCACGAAGCCGTCACGCAGGGCATGCCAACGGTTCTCGTGGGTGTACTGGTCGGTCGCCACCAGCTCCTGGGGCGGTGCGTACTCTTCCGGGATCAGGAACAGCTTCTCGTCGCGCGCGCGCAGGCCCAGGCCCGTGCGACTGGAGATCACCGACACCGGGATCGACAGCACCAGCGAACCGACGATGGGCGCCAGCCACCACAGGAAGCTTGGGTTCAGCCAGGCCACCAGCGCGGCCCAGGCGAAACCGAGCAGGGTCTGCGGCCCGTGGCGCTTGATCGCCTCGCTCCACGGGGTGGAGTCGTCATCACGCTGCGGCGAGTTCCAGGTCGCGGCCCAGCCCAGGAAGGCGGCCAGGACGAAGCGGGTGTGGAAGATCATGCGCACCGGGGCCAGCAGCATCGAGAACAGCATCTCGATCAGCATCGACAGGGTGACCTTGATCCGCCCACCGAACTCGGTAGCGCCCTTGACCCAGATCAGCACCACGCTGAGCAGCTTGGGCAGGAACAGCAGCACGACCGTGGTGGAGAACAGGGCGATGGCCTTTTCCGGATGCCATTGCGGCCACAGCGGGTACAGCTGGAACGGCTCGAGGAAGTACTGCGGCTCCATCAAGGTGTTGGTCGCCAGCAAGGCCGTCGACAGCACCAGGAAGAAGAACCACAACGGCGCCGACAGGTAGGACATCACGCCGGTCAGGAACACCGCGCGGTGCACCGGGTGCATGCCCTTGACCAGGAACAGGCGGAAGTTCATCAGGTTGCCGTGGCACCAGCGACGGTCGCGCTTGAGCTCGTCGAGCAGGTTCGGCGGCAGCTCTTCGTAACTGCCTGGCAGGTCGTAGGCGATCCACACGCCCCAGCCGGCCCGACGCATCAGCGCCGCTTCGACGAAGTCGTGGGACAGGATGGCCCCGGCGAACGCGCCCTTGCCCGGCAGCGGTGCCAGTGCGCAGTGCTCGATGAAGGGCTTCATGCGAATGATCGCGTTGTGCCCCCAGTAGTGCGATTCACCCAACTGCCAGAAGTGCAGGCCGGCCGTGAACAGCGGGCCGTAGACCCGCGTGGCGAACTGCTGCAGACGGGCGTAGAGGGTGTCCATGCCCGAGGCTTTCGGGGCGGTCTGGATGATGCCGGCGTCCGGGTTGGCCTCCATCAGGCGCACCAGGCTGGTCAGGCAGTCGCCGCTCATGACGCTGTCGGCGTCGAGCACGACCATGTACGTGTATTCGCCGCCCCAGCGACGGCAGAAGTCGTCGAGGTTGCCACTCTTGCGCTTGACCCGGCGCCGACGGCGACGATAGAAGATGCGCCCGAAGCCTTTGGTCTCGCGGCACAGGTCGAGCCAGGCCTGCTGTTCGGCCACGGCGATGTCAGGGTCGTTGGTGTCGCTGAGCACGAAGAAGTCGAAGCGGTCCAGGTCGCCCGTACGCGCCACCGATTCGAAGGTCGCCCGCAGACCGGCGAACACGCGCGGCACGTCTTCGTTGCAGATCGGCATCACCAGCGCAGTGCGCGCCGTCGGGGCGATCGGCTCGTTGCCGGCGCTGCTGCCCGAAATGCGGTACTTGTCACGCCCGGTGAGCAATTCCAGGAAGCCCATCAGCGCCGTCCAGAAGCCGGCCGACACCCAGCAGAACAGGATCCCGAACAGGATCAGGATGCTGGTCTGCAAGGCGTACGGCCAGACCTGGACCACGGTGTCCCACAGCGGCTGGTTGACCACCTCGTCGAGGTCGACGAACGACCAGCCCTGGTAAGGCAGGATGCCCTTCATGTACCAGCCGGCCACCAGCGTCTGACCGATCATCAGCGCCAGCAGGATGTAGCGGCGCACCGAGCCGACCCAGCGCCAGCGCGCGGCCGGCAGCTCCGGGTCACGCTTGGGCGGTTTCGCCTCCACCGACTTGCCGGTGAGCCGGCGCCAGATGCGCACCAGCACATTGGTGCGCCACTGCTCGGGCAACACGTGGGTGCGCTTGATCGGCGGCGCCACCTTCAGGCTCACACGGCCTTGGCTGTCGACGCCCAGCAGCTCGGCGTCCTCCAGCTCGGCCGCGGTGCCCAGGGTCAGACGGCTCGCCACCGAACCCTGGGCAGCATCGTCCGCTTGGCCCGGCGTGATGCCCGCCAGGCGCTGGTGCAGTTCGTCGAACGAGGCGCACTCGGCCAGTTCGGCGCGTTGCGCATCGCTCAGCGGCAGGTGGGCGAGGTACTCGCCCAGGGATTGGGATGTCGCGCTCACATTACTCATCGGCAGGCAACTGGTAGCTCCAGGTCTCGGTCAGCACCGTTTCGGTGGTGGCCGGTTTCCCGTCGGTGGGCGCCGCTTCAGCGGCCGGTTGCTCGGCAGGCTTGGCCGCCTTGGCATGCTTGGCCGCAGCCTTGTCATGCTTGGCATCCTTGGCCGGCTGGACGTCCTTGGCGGCCTCGACCGGCACGTCGCGCAGCAGTGCCGCACGCATCTCGGTGGCCTTGGTCGGGTCCTTGATCTTCAGGCGCAGCGTCAGGCGCCAGCCTTTGGTCTGCGGATTGTGACGCAGGTTGTTCTCGACCACTTCGGCGTTGTCGCCGACGCTGACCTGGCTGCGCAGGGCCGCGTCTTCCGGCAGCGCTGCCAGGACCGGGCCTTCGAAGTCGACCAGGAAGGCGATGCTGCCATCGGGCTGGCGGATCAGATTGGACTGCTTCACGTCGCCGGTCGAGCGCAGGGTCTGCTTGACCCAGGCCAGTTCGGGCGCGTGGAACTGGGCCTCGTCGAGGGTCCAGTGCAGGCGGTAGTCATGCTCGATCGGCTGGCCTGGCTCCGGCAGGGTCTGCGGGCTCCAGAACGCCACGATGTTGTCGTTGGTTTCGTCGGCGGTCGGGATCTCGACCAGGTCGACGGTGCCCTTGCCCCAGTCGCCGCGTGGTTCGATCCAGGCGCTCGGACGGGTCTGGTAGTTGTCGTCGAGGTCTTCGAAGTGGCTGAAGTCACGCTGACGCTGCAGCAGACCGAACCCGCGCGGGTTCTCCACGGTGAAGTTGCTCACGGCCAGGTGCTTGGGGTTGTTCAGCGGGCGCCACAGCCACTCGCCGTTGCCGGCCTGGATCGACAGGCCTTCGGAGTCGTGCAGGGCCGGGCGGTAGTTCAGCACCTTGGAAGGCTGGTTACTGCCGAACAGGAACATGCTGGTCAGCGGCGCGACGCCCAGGCGGGTGACCTTGTCACGCAGGTAGACACGCGACTTGACGTCGACGATGGTGTCGTCACCCGGCCGCAGGATCATCTTGTAGGCACCGGTGGAGCGCGGCGAATCGAGCAGTGCATAGATCATCAGGTGCTTGTCGCCCGGGTTCGGGCGCTCGATCCAGAACTCGCGGAACCGTGGGAATTCCTCGCCGGACGGCAAGGCGGTGTCGAGGGCCAGACCACGCGCCGACAGGCCATAGGTCTGCCCTTTGCCGACCACGCGGAAGTAGCTGGCACCGAGCAAGGTCATGATTTCGTCTTGCTTGTCGGCCTTGTTGATCGGGTACAACACGCGGAAACCCGCATAACCCAGCTGATCGGTGGCCTTGGCGTCGAACTGCAGGTCGCCGAAGTCGAAACGACTCGGGTCGTACTTGATTTCCTCGACCTTGCTCGCGGTGACTTCGTTGATCTTCACTGGCGTGTCGAAATGCATGCCCTGGTGATAGAAGGACAGCTTGAACGGGGTCTTGGCGTCGGCCCATTCGGCTTTTTCGCGACGGAAATGGATCTTCTGGTAGTCCGCGAACTTCATGTCGCGGAACACGGCGGGCAGATTGCTCTTGGGCGCCTCGAACTTCTGACCAGCCAGATCCTTGGCCTTGGCTGCGACATCATCAAGATTGAACGCCCACAGCGGGGTACTGCCCAACAGACCTGCCAGGGCGATACTCGCCATCAGGGCCTTGCGCAGACGATTGCCAGGGGTTCTTGGTGCGTTACAGGGACTTACAATCACGAGCAACCCTCGCCGAAAACGGATCATGAAACCAACTGCCAGCGATCAATGCCGGGTTGGCGAGCACTGTTCCGACCCCGAAAGGGCTGAATGATTCCCCATACGGTCGCGGACGGTACCCGAGTCAGAATGAAACGGACCTGCGAACGCAGGTCCACGCAGCGCGCGATTATCCAGCAGCCCGAGTGACAACGCATCAGGCGCGACGAACTATTTAACGCCTAAAGAGGCGTTTTCCAAGCCTCAGCGGTATGTATCGACTTCATATTTGTAACAGGAAGGTGACGGGGCCGTCGTTGACCAGGTGAACCTGCATGTCGGCCCCGAAACGACCACTGCCGACCGGCTCGTGCACCGCCTTGGCCTGCGCCAGCAGGTACTCGAACAACTCGGCCCCCAGGGCCGGAGGCGCGGCGGTGGAAAAGCTCGGACGCATGCCGCTGCGGGTGTCCGCTGCAAGGGTGAATTGCGAGACCAGCAGCAGCCCGCCGGCACAGTCCTTGAGCGACAGGTTCATCTTGCCCTGGGCATCGCTGAACACGCGGTAATTGAGCAGCTTGTGCAACAGCTTGTCGGCATGCTCGCGCGTATCGCCCGGCTCGACCGCGACCAGGGCCAGGAGCCCCTGATCGATCGCGCCGATTACCTCCCCGGCCACTTCGACCCTGGCCTGACGCACCCGCTGGATCAGCGCCTTCATGCTTCGTCCAGCGGCAGGTCGAGCAGGCGACGCGCCATCTGTTCGGCGGCCCGGACCAGGGCATCGGTGATGCCGGGTTCGGAGGCGGCGTGACCTGCGTCACGGATGACCTTCAACTCGCTGTTGGGCCAGGCCTGGTGCAGCTCCCAGGCATTATCCAGCGGACAGATCACGTCATAGCGCCCATGCACGATCACCGCCGGCAGGTGGGCGATCTTGTGGACGTCGCGGATCAGTTGGTTGTCCTCGAGGAACGCGTTATGCATGAAGTAGTGGCTTTCGATGCGGGCGATCGACAGCGCGCGCTGCGGCTCGGAGAAGCGATCGACCACCAGCGGATTGGGCCGCAAGGTAGCGGTGCGCCCTTCCCAGATCGACCAGGCCTTGGCCGCGTGCATCTGGGCGATCTGATCGTTGCCGGTCAGGCGCCGGTGGAAGGCGCCGACCAGGTCGCCACGCTCCTCCGGCGGAATGGGCGCGATGTAGTCCTGCCAGTAATCGGGGAACAGGCGGCTGGCGCCCTCCTGGTAGAACCACTGGATCTCCTGGGGTCGGCACAGGAAGATGCCGCGCAGGATCAGGCCATGCACGCGGTCCGGATGGGTCTGGGCATAGGCCAGCGCCAGGGTCGAGCCCCACGAGCCGCCGAACAGCACCCACTTGTCGATGCCCAGGTGCTGGCGAATGCGCTCGAGGTCCTCGACCAGGTGCCAGGTGGTGTTGTTCTCCAGACTGGCGTGCGGCGTAGAGCGCCCGCAACCTCGCTGGTCGAAGGTGACGATACGGTAGACGTTGGGATCGAAGTAGCAGCGACTCTGCGCATCGCACCCCGCGCCAGGCCCGCCATGGATGAAGACCACCGGCAGACCTTCCGGCGAGCCACTTTCATCGACATACAGCACATGCGGCGCTTCCACGGCCAGGTCATGCCGGGCGTAGGGTTTGATCTGCGGATACAAGGTCTGCATTACGCACTCCGTGTGAGGATTTGGATGGCCATCGCCATCATAAACCCGAATCACGCGTTGAGCATGCGCGCCGTGCAGGCGAAGTGACCTGGCGGGCTCGGCCAGGCCGGTGAACCGAAGCGCTCAGTCGAGCCGGGCGATATCGCGGTCGGCCACGCGCCAGACCAGGCGGGTGGTGTCGTAGCCTTGCTGACGGGCCCTGGCCAGCAGCCGTTCACGCTCGACCACCGCCAGCACCGGCGTGCGCGAGAGGATCCACAGCGACCTGCGATCAGGGCTGCCGACGATCGCCTGCTGGTAACGCTCGTCGACATACAGCACCCAGTATTCGCGCTTCGCCAGGCTGGGGATCAACTGGGCAAGGCCCCTGTCGAACGCGATCCAGAACCGGTCGGCACGCCCGGGAACCTGGCGCCAGGCGCTGCCCTGGGTGCCGCGCCACTGATCGTCCAACGTACGGCAGCGACTGAGCACGCCCAGCGAGCCATCGGCGCGCACGTTGTAATGGGTTTCGGCCTGGGCGCAGCCTTCTTCGAGCTGCAGCGGCAGGTGCGCGAGCTCGAACCATTTGCCTTGATAGCGCTTGAGATCGATGTCGCCTGCCGTGCGGGGCGCCAGGCTGTCCACGGAAGAGGTGCAGGCACCGAGCAGCAGGAGCAGGCCTGCGATCGCACTGGCACGCAGGCGACTCACTGGAGCCCCTGCCCTGCGTACATCACCACACGGTCCGAAGCGAACTGGACACTGACGAAGCGTGTCTCATCGCCCCACGTGCAGCTGCTGATGCCCAAGGCACCGGAGCACTCGGTTGGCTTGCCAAGCAGTTGCTCGACCTGGACACGGGTCATGCCCGTTTCCAGCTTGGCGTAGTTTTCCTGGGTGAGCTTGCTGCAGGCGGCCAGGACGACACACAGCGACAAGACGGTGAAAGAACGCAAGGAAGGCATGCACGCGGCTCCTGGGAAAGACACAGGCGGTCGACCTGCAGGGCCCTTGGATACGAAGAGGACTCATTGGTTCCCGAGGAGGGTGATTTTTGCGAGAGACCTGGGGTGACGAAGCGGCCCGTGGCACTGCATGGTACTGGCTATCTGGCACTGCACACGGTGCTTGCCGCGTTCATCGCGGGCAAGCCCGCTCCCACAGGGGGCTGAGCCATCCTGTTTCCTGGCAGGCTACATGGCCTCTGTGGGAGCTGGCTTGCCAGCGATAGCGCCAGGACAGGCACCGCCTCGAGTGTCGGTCAGCGGGCGCTCACCGACGCTCGGGCCACTAGAACCGAGAACCCGGCTCCAGCAGGAAGTCCATCTCTTCGCTGGTGCTCGGTCGCCCCAGCACCAGGTTGCGGTGCGGGAACCGGCCGAAGCGTTCGATGATGCGCTGGTGCTGCTCGGCATAGTCGAGAAACCCTTCGAACAACCGGCGCTGGCTGTCAGGCTGTTCGCTCAGCAGCGTCTGGTGGCGCTCCACGCTCAACTGCTGCCAGTCGAGCACCTCGGAGTGTTCCAGCACCAGCAGCACGAACGCCCGCTGGATCGGCAACAGCTGGTAATCCCAGTTCTGCTGCAAACCCTGCATGGCCACCACCTGGGCGCGACGATCACCCTCGAACGCACGCGGCGTGTCGCGGTAGATCATGCGCGGCAACTGGTCGAGCAGCAGGATCAGCCCCAGCCAGCCCTGCGGGCTCTGCTGCCATTCGTCCAGACCACCGTCCAACGCCTGTTCGACCCATTCGCCGAAACGCTCGTGCGTCTCGACGTCGTGATGTTTGCCGAACCACAGCGTGCTTTTCTCGTCGGCCACGGCCTGGGCACTGGTGCCCCAGCCGAACCACCACTCGAGCAACGGCTGCCAAGGTGCGAGCATGGCTTACTCCTTGTGATAGGCCGTGACGCGTTCGACTTCCTGCTTCGAACCCAGGATCACCGAAACGCGCTGGTGCAGGCTTTCCGGCTGGATGTCGAGGATACGCTCGAGGCCGGTGGTGGACGCACCGCCCGCCTGCTCGATGATGAACGACATCGGGTTGGCCTCGTACATCAGGCGCAGCTTGCCCGGCTTGGACGGGTCACGGGAGTCGCGCGGGTACATGAACAGGCCGCCACGGGTGAGGATGCGGTGCACGTCGGCCACCATCGAGGCGATCCAGCGCATGTTGTAGTTCTTCTTCAGAGGGCCCGTCTCGCCAGCCAGCAGCTCACCCACGTAGCGCTGTACCGGTGCTTCCCAGTGGCGCTGGTTGGACATGTTGATGGCGAATTCGGCGGTGCTCTCCGGAACCTGGATGTTCTCGTGGGTCAGCACGAAGCTGCCCAGCTCGCGGTCCAGGGTGAAACCGATCACGCCATTGCCCAGGGTCAGCACCAGCATGGTCTGCGGACCATAGATGGCATAGCCGGCCGCCACTTGCTGGGTCCCCGGCTGCAGGAAGGCCTGCTCGTTCAGGGTTTCGTTCTGGCTCAGGTACTCGTTCGGGCAGCGCAGCACGGAGAAGATGGTACCGACCGAGACGTTGACGTCGATGTTCGACGAGCCGTCGAGCGGGTCGAAGACCAGCAGGTAGGCGCCTTTCGGGTAACGGCCCGGGATCTGGTAGGCGTTGTCCATCTCCTCGGACGCCATGCCGGCCAGGTGGCCACCCCATTCGTTGGCTTCGAGCAGGATCTCGTTGGAGATCACGTCGAGCTTCTTCTGCACTTCGCCCTGCACGTTTTCGGTGCCCATGCTGCCCAGCACACCGCCCAAGGCGCCCTTGGACACGTTGTGGCTGATTTCCTTGCACGCACGCGCCACCACTTCGATCAGGAAACGCAGATCGGCAGGGGTATTGTTGCTACGGGTCTGCTCAATCAGATAGCGACTCAGGGTAACGCGGGACATGTGTGGCTCCGGAAGGGAATGGGGTCGATAAACCCATGCAGTCTACAGGGAGTGTCGAAGGCTAGCGAGCTGTCGCCGCCCCGCTCGCCCAGGCGAAGGCGCAGGTGGGGGTCGGAACAGGGTCTGGCGCATCTGACGACGCGCCGCCCGGGTAGTTCAGCATTCGCGGGGGCAACTGTCCATGCCCCCTGCCCTTTCCCTCTGCCGTGCTCAGTCCAGTGCGCGCCAGATCTCGGTGGCATACTCGCGGATGGTCCGGTCGGACGAGAACCAGCCCATGTGGGTGGTGTTGAGCACCGCCTTGCGCCACCACGCCTGAGGCTGATGCCAGAGCGCCTCGACCTGGCGCTGGGCGTCCCAGTAGGCATCGAAGTCGGCACACACCAGGAACCGATCGTAGGCCACCAGCGAATCGACCAGCCCGGTATAGCGAGACGGATCGTCCGGGGAGAACACGCCACTGCGAATCGCGTCGAGCACATCACTGAGCCGGCGCGAGGACGCGATCGCCTGGCTGGCACCGAAGTCGCCACTGCGGCGCCGCGCTTCCACCTGTTGGGCCGTCAGGCCGAAGATGAACAGATTGTCCAGGCCGACCTGCTCGCTCATCTCGACGTTGGCGCCATCCAGCGTGCCAATGGTCAGGGCCCCGTTGAGGCCGAACTTCATGTTGCTGGTCCCCGAGGCCTCGTAGCCGGCGGTGGAAATCTGCTCGGACAGGTCGGCGGCCGGAATGATGCTCTCGGCCAGGCTGACGTTGTAGTTGGGCAGGAACACCACTTTCAGCAGACCACGCACGGTCGGGTCGTTGTTGACCACCCGGGCGATGTCGTTGGTCAGCTTGATGATCAGCTTGGCCTGGTGGTAGCTGGCCGCCGCCTTGCCGGCGAAGATCTTCACCCGCGGCGCCCAGTGGGTCTCCGGCTCGGCACGCATGGCCTGGTACAGCGCCACGGTGTGCAGCAGGTTGAGCAGTTGCCGCTTGTACTCGTGGATCCGCTTGACCTGAACGTCGAACAGCGCCTCCGGGTTGACGGTGACGCCGACGCGCTCCTGGATGATGCTGGCCAGGGCGCGCTTGCTGTGCAGTCGCTGCTCGGCGAACTGCCGGCGGAAGGCGGTTTTTTCGGCGAACGGTGCCAGGTCGGCCAGGCGCCCTTGCGGGTCATCCTTGAAGTCCGGCCCCAGCGCCTCCACGAGCATGTCGGTCAGCCGGGGATTGGACTGGTACAACCAGCGGCGGAAGGTCACGCCGTTGGTCTTGTTGTTGATGCGTTCCGGGTAGAGCCGGTGCAGGTCGGCGAACACCGTGTCGCGCATCAGCTTGGTGTGCAGCGCCGACACGCCATTGACGCTGTGCGACCCCAGGAACGCCAGGTTGCCCATGCGCACCCGGCGGCCGTTGTCCTCCTCGATCAGCGAGACGGCGCGCAGCAGCTCGAAATCGTGCAGTCCTTTGGCGCGCACGGCATCGATGTGATAGGCGTTGATCAGGTAGATGATCTGCATGTGCCGCGGCAACATGCGCTCCATCAGCGACACCTGCCAGGTCTCCAGCGCCTCGGGCAGCAGGGTGTGGTTGGTGTAGGCCAGGGTGTTGACGGTCAGGTCCCAGGCGGTGTCCCACGGGATCTCGTGCAGGTCGACCAGCTGGCGCATCAGCTCGGCCACCGCGATCGACGGGTGCGTGTCGTTGAGCTGGATGGCGGCCGCATCGGGCAGGTTCAGCAGGGAGTCGTGCATGGTCAGGTGACGACGCAGCAGGTCCTGCAGCGAGGCCGAGACGAAGAAATACTCCTGACGCAGGCGCAGCTCCTGGCCGGCTTCGGTGCTGTCGGCCGGATACAGCACGCGCGAGATGCTCTCGGCACGCGCGACCTCGGCCACCGCGCCCAGGTGGTCCCCGGCGTTGAAGCGCTCCAGGTGCAGCTCCTCCAGCGCACGTGCGCGCCACAGGCGCAGGGTGTTGACGCTGGCACCGCGCCAGCCGACCACGGGGGTGTCGTAGGCCACGGCCCGCACCGTCTCGCCCGGTGTCCAGATCTGCCGCTGCTGGCCGTCGGCATCGGTGACGGTCTCGACGCTGCCACCGAAGCTGATCGGATAGATCACCTCGGCGCGCTCGAACTCCCACGGGTTGCCGAAGTCCAGCCAGTTCTCGGTCTGCTCCTGTTGCCAGCCATCGACCACCGCCTGACGGAACAGGCCATGCTCGTAGCGGATGCCATAACCATGGGCAGCGATGCCCAGCGTCGACATGCTCTCCATGAAGCAGGCCGCCAGGCGGCCGAGGCCGCCATTGCCCAGTGCCGCATCAGGCTCGAGCAGGCGAATGCGCTCCAGATCCACGTCCAGCCCGTCCATCGCCTCACGGGCGATGTCGAGCAGGCCGAGGTTGTTGAGGCTGTCGTACAGCAGCCGGCCGATCAGGAACTCCAGGGAGAGGTAATACACGCGCTTCTGGCTGCGTCGGTAGGCCTGACGGGTATGGTCCATCCAGTGGTCGACCATATGATCGCGGGCCGCCAGGGCGACCGCCTCGAACCAGTCATGCTCGAAGGCATGCTCCGGGTCCTTGCCGACCGCATAGGTCAACTTGTCCAGTACAGCGGCGCGGAATGCCGCCACCTCCGCGTCACGCGTAGTGAGATCCTGAGACATACTTCGTCCTCGAGCCAGTCGGTCAACATGCCATGGAAAGAGTGAGCCTAGACGCTTCGACACAGGATGGCAGGCTCGGTTCGAGTTTGTTGCACCCTGGATAACCGGCGAAAGGTTGTTCACTTATTGAGCGATTTCGGTATGATCGCGCGCCCACCCCGCCTGACCTTTTCGATTCCGATGAAACCGACCCTGATCGCCGCCGCCGAAGTGGACCGCCTGGACACTTGGCAACGTTACGCCAGCCACATGTGTGGCGGCTGCCACTCGACCTGCTGCACGCTGCCCGTGGAAGTGAAGATCCGCGACCTGATCCGCATTGGCGTGGTGGATGAATTCGAGAAGGACGAGCCACCGAAGAACGTGGCCAAGCGCTTGCAGAAGGACGGCATCGTCGAGCGCTTCAACCAGAAGTCCGGCATCTTCACCCTGACCCGCATGAGCAACGACGACTGCCTGTACCTGGACCGCAAAAGCCGGCTGTGCACCATCTATGACAAGCGCCCGGACACCTGCCGCAACCATCCGCGGGTAGGGCCGCGGCCTGGGTATTGTGCGTACAAGCCGAAGAAAGCCTGAAGTGGCAAGTGGCAAGTGGCAAGTGGCAAGTGGCAAGTGGCAAGTGGCAAGTGGCAAGTGGCAAACAAGAGCATCGCCTTCCTGCCAATTCCTGCCTGCTTTTGCTTGAAGCTTGAAGCTTGAAGCTTGAAGCCAAAAAAAAACGCCCCCAGCCTTTCGACCGGGGGCGTTTCAGTTCAGCCTGAGCTCACTCAGTTCTTGGCTTTCTTGGCAGCGCGGGTACGCTCGCCTTCGTCCAGGATCTTCTTGCGCAGACGGATCGACTTCGGCGTGACTTCACACAGTTCGTCTTCCTGGATGTACTCCAGCGCCTGCTCCAGGGTGAAGCGAACCGGCGGAACCAGGGCGATGACTTCGTCTTTACCCGAAGCACGCATGTTGTCGAGCTTCTTGCCCTTGGTCGGGTTGACGCCCAGGTCGTTGTCGCGGCTGTTCTGACCGATGATCTGGCCGCCGTAGATTTCCTGGCCGTGCTCGACGAACAGCTTGCCGCGCGCTTGCAGGGTTTCCAGCGAGTAGGTCAGGGCCTTGCCGGTCTCGACCGAGACCAGAACGCCGTTGAGGCGACCGGACATGTGGCCGGACTTCACGTTGTCGTAGCGATCGAAGATCGAGGTCAGGATGCCTGCACCGTTGGTCAGGGTCAGGAACTGGTTACGGAAACCGATCAGACCACGTGCCGGGATGTTGTATTCCAGGCGCACACGGCCCTTGCCATCCGGGACCATGTTGGTCAGGTCGCCTTTACGCAGACCCATCTCTTCCATGACCTTGCCCTGGGATTCCTCAGGGATGTCGATGGTGACGTTTTCGAACGGCTCCTGTTTGACGCCGTCGACTTCACGAATGATCACTTCCGGACGGCCCAGGGCCAGCTCGAAGCCTTCGCGACGCATGGTTTCGATCAGGACCGACAGGTGCAGCTCGCCGCGGCCCGAGACCTTGAACTTGTCTGGGGAATCGGTCTCTTCGACGCGCAGGGCAACGTTGTAGAGCAGTTCCTTGTCCAGACGGTCCTTGATGTTGCGGCTGGTGACGAACTTGCCTTCCTTGCCGCAGAACGGCGAATCGTTGACCTGGAAGGTCATGGAAACGGTCGGCTCGTCGACGGTCAGCGGCTTCATCGCTTCGACGGCAGTCGGGTCGCACAGGGTGTCGGAGATGAACAGCTCGTCGAAACCGCTGATGCAGACGATGTCGCCGGCCTGGGCTTCTTCGACGTCCACACGGTGCAGACCGTGGTGGCCCATCAGCTTGAGGATACGGCCGTTACGCTTCTTGCCGTCGGCATCGATGGCAACGACCGGGGTGTTCGGCTTGATGCGACCACGGGCGATGCGGCCGACGCCGATGACACCGAGGAAGCTGTTGTAGTCCAGCGCGGAGATCTGCATCTGGAACGGGCCGTCACGGTCGACCGCTGGGGCAGGCACGTGATCGACGACCGCTTGGTACAGCGGGGTCATGTCTTCGGCCATGGCGGTGTGGTCCAGACCGGCGATGCCGTTCAGGGCCGAGGCGTAGACGACCTGGAAGTCCAGTTGCTCGTCGGTGGCGCCGAGGTTGTCGAACAGGTCGAAGATCTGGTCCAGCACCCAGTCAGGACGCGCGCCCGGACGGTCGACCTTGTTGATCACGACGATCGGCTTGAGGCCGGCTTCGAAGGCCTTCTTGGTCACGAAGCGGGTTTGCGGCATGGGGCCGTCTTGTGCGTCGACCAGCAGCAGCACGGAGTCGACCATCGACATCACACGCTCCACCTCGCCACCGAAGTCGGCGTGGCCGGGGGTGTCGACGATGTTGATGTGGTAGCCGTTCCAGTTGATGGCGGTGTTCTTCGCCAGGATGGTGATGCCGCGCTCTTTTTCCTGGTCGTTGGAGTCCATCACGCGCTCGTCGTTGAGCTCGCCGCGCTCCAGGGTACCGGACTGGCGCAGCAGCTTGTCGACGAGGGTGGTCTTGCCATGGTCGACGTGGGCGATGATGGCGATGTTACGCAGATTTTCGATCACAACTGTATCTCGATCAGAGGATTCGGTCGCCGCCCAGTGTAGGCGGCCAATAAGAACAAACAGTGCTCAGCAGGCCCGTTGGTCGGGAGGGCGATGGCGGATACTGCCGCCATACAGCCCCGGCGTCTTATGTCGGACGATAAACACGCACATTGGCATGTCCCTCACTGAGCAGGTGATGCGCATGCAGGCGGCTCATGACGCCTCTGTCGCAATAAAGCAGGTACTGCCGGTTGGCATCGAGCTGCTTGAACCGGTTGTTGATCGCGTAGAACGGCAGGGCCTGGACCTCGATGCCGTCGAGCACCAGCGGCGCGTCTTCCTGGGCATCGGGGTGGCGGATGTCGATGACGATCTGGCCGGGCAGGGCCTCGCCGACCTCCTCGACCGCCACGTCCTTGCCCAGTTCGTCGATGACGTTGTCGATCGAGATGAAGCGGGCACGTTCCAGGGCGCGTTCGAGCACCGCCATGTCGAACTCCTGCTCCTCGCGCACGACGCGGTGCGGCTTGGCGCAGGTGGTCGGGTTCACCGAGATCACGCCGCAGTACTCAGGCATGTGCTTGGCGAACTCGGCGGTACCGATCTGGTAGGCGGTGTCGATGATGTCTTGCTTGTGGCTGGCCAGCAGCGGGCGCAGCACCAGCTTGTCGGTGGCCTGGTCGATGATCGCGAGGTTCGGCAGGGTCTGGCTCGACACCTGGGAGATCGCCTCGCCGGTGACCAGCGCGTCGATCTGCAGCCGCTCGGCGATGGTGGCCGAGGCACGCAGCATCATGCGCTTGAGGGTCACGCCCATGTAGCTGTCGTCGACCTTGCCGAGGATCTCGCCGACCACTTCCTCGAACGGCACGCTGACGAACAGCACGCGCTGGCTGCTGCCGAACTTCTTCCACAGGTAGTGGGCGACTTCCATCACGCCCAGCTCGTGGGCGCGCCCACCCAGGTTGAAGAAGCAGAAGTGGGTCATCAGGCCGCGGCGCATCATCTGGTAGGCGGCGACCGTGGAGTCGAAGCCGCCGGACATCAGCACCAGGGTCTGCTCCAGCGCGCCCAGCGGGTAGCCGCCGATGCCGGGGTGACGGGTGTGCACGATGAACAGGCGCTGGTGACGAATCTCCAGGCGCACCTCCACCTCGGGGTGCTTGAGGTCGATGCCGGCGGCGCCGCACTGCTGGCGCAGCTGGCTGCCGACGTAGCGGTCGACGTCCATCGAGGTGAAGTCATGGTGACCGGCGCGCTTGCAGCGCACCGAGAAGCGTTTGCCGGCCAGCAGCGGGCCGAAATGCGCGCGGCACTTGTCGACGATGTCGTCGAAGTCGCCCAGCGGGTATTCCTCGACCTGCAGGAAATGCGCGATACCCGGCATGCAGCTCATGCGCTCGACCATCTCGCGCTGGAGCTTCTCGTCCTCGACCTGGGTGTTGACCTCGAGATTGTCCCAGACACCATCGACCGACAGCGCCGGATCCAGGTCCTTGAGCACGGTACGGATGTTCTTGCCGAGCTGACGGATGAAGCGCTTGCGCACCGGCCGGCTCTTGATGGTGATCTCTGGGAAGACTTTGACGATAAGTTTCATGAAAGCGGTGCGCGCATGCCTGCCGAAAATGAGGGGCGCGAATTATAGCGGAAATGCCTGAGGGTTTGAGCAACTTTTGTACAAACGGTTGCCATGCTCTAAATTGGTGCGTCAGCTTGAAAACCTGCCTCTAAAGGGTGCGCATAGGCGCGCACCCGAGGACGAGATGCCGCGCTCAGGCATGCAGGTGGCGCTGGCTGGCCATTTTCGGGCACTGGCATGCAATTTGCTCCCTTGTGAGGCAGGTAAGCTTGGCCGACTATGCGGGCCCAGCGACACCCTTTTCCAGGGCAGCGGCCTACCGCGTCCTAGACCATCCGGAGGACAACATGTCGAAGTCGGTTCAACTCATCAAAGATCATGACGTCAAGTGGATTGATCTGCGTTTCACGGACACCAAAGGCAAGCAGCAACACGTCACCATGCCAGCTCGCGATGCGCTGGAAGACGACTTCTTCGAAGCTGGCAAGATGTTCGACGGCTCCTCCATCGAGGGCTGGAAAGGCATCGAAGCCTCCGACATGATCCTCCTGCCGGATGACAGCACCGCCGTGCTGGACCCGTTCACCGAAGAGCCGACCCTGATCCTGGTCTGCGACGTGATCGAGCCGTCCACCATGCAGGGCTACGACCGCGACCCACGCGCCATCGCCCGTCGCGCCGAGGAATACCTCAAGTCCACCGGCATCGGCGACACCGTGTTCGTCGGTCCCGAGCCTGAGTTCTTCATCTTCGACGAAGTGAAGTTCAAGTCCGATATCTCCGGCTCGATGTTCAAGATCTACTCCGAGCAGGGTTCCTGGATGACCGACCAGGCCGTCGAAGGCGGCAACAAGGGTCACCGCCCAGGCGTGAAAGGGGGCTACTTCCCGCTGCCGCCGGTCGACCACGACCACGAAATCCGCACCGCCATGTGCAACGCCCTGGAAGAGATGGGCCAGGTCGTCGAAGTGCACCACCACGAAGTGGCGACCGCCGGTCAGAACGAAATCGGCGTGAAGTTCAACACGCTGGTGGCCAAGGCCGACGAAGTCCAGACCCTCAAGTACTGCGTGCACAACGTCGCCGACGCCTATGGCCGTACCGCGACCTTCATGCCCAAGCCCCTGTACGGCGACAACGGTTCGGGCATGCACGTGCACATGTCGATCTCCAAGGACGGCAAGAACACCTTCTCCGGTGAAGGCTATGCCGGCCTGTCCGACACCGCCCTGTACTTCATCGGCGGCATCATCAAGCACGGCAAGGCCCTGAACGGCTTCACCAACCCGGCCACCAACTCCTACAAGCGTCTGGTGCCTGGTTTCGAAGCGCCGGTCATGCTGGCCTACTCGGCGCGCAACCGTTCGGCCTCGATCCGTATCCCGTACGTGTCCAGCCCGAAAGCCCGTCGTATCGAAGCGCGCTTCCCGGACCCGGCAGCCAACCCGTACCTGTGCTTCGCCGCGCTGCTGATGGCCGGCCTGGACGGTATCCAGAACAAGATCCACCCAGGCGACGCCGCCGACAAGAACCTGTACGACCTGCCGCCCGAAGAGGCCAAGCAGATCCCGCAGGTCTGCGGCAGCCTGAAGGAAGCCCTGGAAGAGCTGGACAAGGGCCGCGCCTTCCTGACCAAGGGCGGCGTCTTCTCCGACGACTTCATCGATGCCTACATCGAGCTGAAGTCCGAGGAAGAGATCAAGGTGCGTACCTTCGTGCACCCACTGGAGTACGACCTGTACTACAGCCTGTGATGCATTGACGTCCTGACGTCGCGCATTCGAAACGGCCTCCCTTGGAGGCCGTTTTTCATTTTCCGATCGCTATTTGGGAAACGTCCGACTTGAGCGCCTGGGCACGATGAGCACACTCGATGCTTCGCCCCCTGGAGACCTGCCCATGCGCCCTACCCTGTTCCTGCCGCTGATCCTGACGGCCTTCGCCAGTTTCGCCTCTGCCGCGCCTGTCGAACCGAGACTGGCCCCCTTGCTGGACCTCATCGAGCGCAGGCTGGACATTGCCGAAGCCGTCGCCCTGCACAAGTGGGACCTTGGACAGCCCGTCCAGGACGACGAGCGCGAGCGGCAGATCATCGCCAACGTGCGTCGCGAAGCGCCGAAGCATGGGCTGGATCCGGATCGGGCAGAAGCGTTCTTCATCGACCAGATGAGCGCCGGGAAGCTGATCCAGCGGAGCCTGCTGGATCGCTGGAAGGCCAGCGGACAGGCGCCCGATACTCCGCGCCAGGACTTGCGCGCCGAGCTGCGGCCTCGGCTTGACGCCCTGCAGCACGAATTGCTGCGCAACCTCGCCCTCTTCGAGCAGGCCGGTGTGCCCACCTGTGGACCGTGGCTCTATCACGCGACAATCTCCCGCTCGAACGACCTGCTTCGACAGGCAGCGCTCGGCGTGGCCACCCTGCCACTTTGCGAGGAGGCTCGATAACGGCGACGCCCTGGTTTGGTGCGCTTTACCGGGAGACGAGGTCAAGCGCATCCTTTTACGGGTCATTTGTCGAGAAAGAAGCACGCGTCCTTGGCAAGGCTCGCCCGAATATAGGTCTTTTCCCCAGAGCGCCGCTTCTTTTCGGAGCCTTGGTTTGGTTCTTGCATTTTCAAAGGCACCTGCGAGTCCATCCATTCGCCCGCCTGCGATCCTTATCGAGGCACCTGCGCCAGAAGAGGTCGAAGACGCGCCATGACCATCAGTGATGCCCTGCACCGTCTGCTCCTGGACAACCTCACCACGGCCACCCTGCTGCTCGACAGCGCCCTGCGCCTGGAGTACATGAACCCGGCGGCCGAGATGCTGCTGGCCGTCAGCGGCCAGCGCAGCCACGGGCAGTTCATCAGCGAGCTGTTCACCGAGTCGACCGAGGCGCTCAACTCGCTGCGCCAGGCCGTCGAGCAGGCGCATCCGTTCACCAAGCGCGAGGCACAGCTGACCTCGCTCAATGGCCAGAGCCTGACCGTCGACTATGCCGTCACGCCCATCCTCAACCAGGGCCAGACGCTGCTGCTGCTGGAAGTGCACCCGCGTGATCGCCTGCTGCGCATCACCAAGGAAGAGGCCCAGCTGTCCAAGCAGGAAACCACCAAGATGCTGGTGCGCGGCCTGGCCCACGAGATCAAGAACCCGCTGGGTGGCATCCGTGGCGCGGCCCAATTGCTGGCCCGGCAGTTGTCCGGGGACGACCTGCGCGACTACACCAACGTGATCATCGAGGAGGCCGACCGCTTGCGCAACCTGGTCGACCGCATGCTGGGCTCGAACAAGCTGCCTTCCCTGGCCATGACCAACATCCACGAGGTGCTGGAGCGGGTCTGCAGCCTGGTGGAGGCTGAAAGCCAAGGCGTCATCACCCTGGTGCGCGACTACGACCCGAGCCTGCCGGACGTGCTGATCGACCGCGAACAGATGATCCAGGCGGTGCTGAACATCGTGCGCAATGCCATGCAGGCGATCGGTGCGCAGAACGAACTGCGCCTGGGCCGCATCACCTTGCGCAGCCGTGCCATGCGCCAGTTCACCATCGGCCACACCCGGCACCGCCTGGTGGCCCGTGTCGAGATCATCGACAACGGCCCCGGCATTCCCGCCGAACTGCAGGACACGCTCTTCTACCCCATGGTCAGCGGACGCCCGGACGGTACCGGGCTGGGCCTGGCCATCACCCAGAACATCATCAGCCAGCATCAGGGCCTGATCGAGTGCGACAGCCATCCTGGCCACACCACGTTCTCGATCTTCCTGCCCTTGGAACAAGGAGCCACCGTCTCATGAGCCGAAGTGAAACCGTCTGGATCGTCGACGACGACCGCTCGATCCGCTGGGTGCTGGAAAAAGCCCTGCAGCAGGAGGGCATGAACACCCAGAGTTTCGACAGCGCCGACGGGGTCATGGGTCGCCTGGCCCGCCAGCAGCCGGACGTGATCATTTCCGACATCCGCATGCCCGGCGCCAGCGGCCTGGACCTGCTGGCCCAGATCCGCGAGCAGCATCCGCGCCTGCCGGTGATCATCATGACCGCGCATTCCGATCTGGACAGCGCCGTGGCGTCCTATCAGGGGGGGGCCTTCGAGTACCTGCCCAAGCCGTTCGACATCGACGAGGCGGTGGCGCTGGTCAAGCGCGCCAATCAGCATGCGCAAGAGCAACAGGGCCTCAGCGCCCCAGCAGCCCTGGCCCGCACGCCCGAGATCATCGGCGAGGCGCCGGCGATGCAGGAGGTGTTCCGCGCCATCGGCCGATTGAGCCACTCCAACATCACCGTGCTGATCAACGGCGAATCCGGCACCGGCAAGGAATTGGTAGCCCATGCCCTGCACCGGCACAGCCCGCGTGCGGCCGCACCGTTCATCGCCCTGAACATGGCCGCCATCCCCAAGGACCTGATGGAGTCCGAGCTGTTCGGCCACGAGAAAGGTGCGTTCACCGGAGCCGCCAACCTGCGCCGTGGACGCTTCGAACAGGCCGACGGCGGCACGCTGTTCCTCGACGAGATCGGCGACATGCCGGCCGATACCCAGACGCGGTTGCTGCGGGTGCTGGCCGACGGCGAGTTCTACCGGGTAGGCGGACACATCCCGGTCAAGGTGGACGTGCGCATCATCGCCGCGACCCACCAGAACCTGGAAACCTTGGTGCAGGCGGGCAAATTCCGTGAAGACCTCTTCCACCGGCTGAACGTGATCCGTATCCATATCCCGCGCCTGGCCGACCGCCGCGAGGACATCCCGACCCTGGCCCGGCACTTCCTGGGCCGGGCTGCACAGGAGTTGGCGGTCGAGCCGAAGCTGCTCAAGCCGGAAACCGAGGCATTCATGCGCAACCTGCCCTGGCCGGGCAACGTTCGGCAACTGGAGAACACCTGCCGCTGGATCACTGTGATGGCGTCGAGCCGCGAGGTGCTGATCGGCGACCTGCCGCCCGAACTGTTGAATCTGCCGCAGGACGCGGTGCCGGTCTCCAACTGGGAGCAGGCCTTGCGCCAGTGGGCCGACCAGGCCCTGGCACGGGGCCAGACCAACCTGCTGGACAGCGCCGTGCCGAGCTTCGAGCGGATCATGATCGAGACTGCGCTCAAGCACACGGCCGGACGTCGACGCGATGCCGCCCTGCTGCTGGGCTGGGGCCGCAACACGCTGACGCGCAAGATCAAGGAGCTGGAAATGAACGTCGGCGGTTCGGACGAGGATGACGGCGAGTAACCACGGCCAGGACACGGTGGGCAAAGCGCGTCGTGCACCGTGCTTGTGCCCTTCGCACCGTCTCAAGGCATTTCAGGGGCTGTTTTTTCCAGAAGACGGTCAGATCCAGCGGTTTTACGGGGGTTTCTGAAATTGGCACGGCATCTGCAATAGTCCAGGTACTTCCAGTTTTGGGGACCTTGGTACAGGCAGGCCGAGACATCCCCTCTTTTATTCCCGCAGTGTCACCCGTACCCGCCAGCGCCCCGCCTCCTCTGCGCCGTGCCAGTCACCGCGCAGGGGGCGAGCGGCCACCAGGATCAGGAACAACCCCTCCTTGCGTGCCCGCAGTTGCCAGGCCACCGGCTTGCCCTGCCAGTGCACCTGGCCACGCGCCGGCGCGCCCGTGGCTTCGAAGAGCACGGCCACGGTGCCGTCGACTAGCTCGCCATGCAGCTTCGGCGCTTCGTCGAACCACAGGTCCAGGCCACCCTCAAGCACCTGGACCTGCTCCAGCACAGGCGTCTGGGGTGCAGTCAAGCGACCGATCATCAGGCCGACCAGCACCCCGAACAACGCCAAGGACAGCAGCATGCGCTTCCACGCCTTATAGCGCGGATCCGGTTCGGAGGTAGAATGCTCGCCATCTTCGTGCTTGGAGCCGTGCATGTTTCACGTGATCCTTTTTCAACCTGAAATTCCGCCGAATACCGGCAACATCATTCGCCTGTGCGCCAACAGTGGCTGTGCGCTGCACCTGATCGAACCGATCGGCTTCGAGCTGGACGACAAGCGTCTGCGCCGCGCCGGGCTGGACTACCACGAGTATGCCACGCTCAAGCGTCACGAGAGCCTGGCGCAGTGCCTGGAAAGCCTGGGCCAACCGCGGGTGTTCGCCTTCACGACCAAGGCGTCGCATCCCTATCACGAGGTGGCCTATGGGCCGGGGGACGCCTTCCTGTTCGGGCCAGAAAGCCGTGGTCTGCCGGCCGACGTGCTCGACAGCCTGCCCGCCGAACAACGGGTGCGACTGCCGATGCAGCCTGGGTGCAGGAGTCTGAACCTGTCCAACACGGTGGCGGTGGCGGTCTATGAGGCATGGCGGCAACAGGGTTTCAGGTAGACGCAGCGGGGCTCGATGGCGCCGTGGCAACGGGCGTTCGAAGCGGTGACGTCACGGGCCCTATCGCTGGCAAGCCAGCTCCCACAAGGGCGCGCGGGGTCGCCAAGATGCGGAGTCGTTCATGCAGTTTGCTGAAGTGCGGGGTCGTTCATGCCGACCTGTGGGGGGCTTGCCCGCGATAGCGGTAGCCGCTTTGCCGCATGCCTTGACCCTGGCGTATCACTGGCAAACCAGCGCCTGCCAAGGCCTGTTGCAGGCCAGGTGGATGCATGCGAGAACGATGGCAGGGTGTCGGCCCAAGGCGTTGCCAGCGGGCCGACGGTCTTGGCTTACTGCTGCGTCGGCGCCTCGCCGGCTTCCTGCATGCGCTGCATTTCCTGCGCGTACAGGGCGTCGAAGTTGACCGGCGACAGCATCAGGGCCGGGAACGAACCACGGGTCACCAGGCTGTCGAGGGTTTCGCGCGCGTAGGGGAACAGGATGTTCGGGCAGAACGCGCCCAGGGTGTGGCTCATCGAGGACGCATCGAGGTTCTTGATCAGGAAGATGCCGGCCTGCTGAACTTCGGCGATGAACGCGACTTCTTCACCGTTCTTGACGGTGACCGACAGGGTCAGCACCACTTCATGGAAGTCGCCTTCCAACGCCTTCTGCTTGGTGTTCAGGTCCAGCGCGACGCTCGGCTCCCACTGCTGGCGGAAGATCGCCGGGCTTTTCGGGGCTTCGAACGACAGGTCGCGCACATAGATGCGCTGCATGGAGAATTGCGGGGAAGTGTCTTCCGCCGCGCCGGTGGTCTGTTGGTCAGTCATGGCAGATCCTTATCCTGAAAGAGGTGGAACAGTGGAGGCATCACGCCTCGAGCAGCGCGTCGAGCCGACCGGCGCGCTCGAGGGCGTGGAGTTCGTCGCAACCGCCGACGTGGGTGTCACCGATCCAGATCTGGGGCACCGACGTGCGGCCGGCCTTCTGGCTCATTTCGGCACGCAGCTGTGGCTTGCCGTCGACCCTGATCTCCTCGAAGTCGACGCCTTTGTGCGTGAGCAGCTGCTTGGCGCGGATGCAGTAGGGGCAGTAATCGCTGGAGTAGATGAGGACGGGCTTCATATCACTTCACCAAAGGCAGGTTGTCGGCTTTCCAGCTGGACACGCCGCCACTGAGCTTGGCGGCGGTGAAGCCGGACTTGAGCAGTTCGCGGCAGTGCGTACCGGCGTGCTGGCCCATGCTGTCGACCAGGATCAGCGTCTTGGCCTTGTGCTTTTCCAGCTCGCCCACGCGGCCGAGGAGCTTGTCCTGGGGGATGTTCAGGGCACCGACGATGTGGCCTGCGGCGTATTCCTTGGCCGGCCGGATGTCGATGACCACGGCCTTGTCGGCATTGACCAGCGCGGTCAGCTGACCGTTGCTCAGGCTCTGACCGCCGCGACGCATTTCGTTGACCAGCAGCAGGACCAGCAGAACGACGAAGATCGCCACCAAGAGCAGGTGATTGGTAGCGAATTGAATCAGGTTGGCAACCATCGAAGGGTGTTCCAGGCGAGTGAAAATGCCGGCCAGTATACACATCGCTCCTGACCCACCAAAGCCCGATGGGCGCCTGGAAAGATCTTGTCATGCTCTGGCGGATCGACCTGATCGGCGGCTCACGGGACGAATGTTCGTCAGCCCTGGTGAATTTGCCCTAAAATGCGTGTCCTTATCCTCTTTGACAATTGTGAGTGGGATCCGATGACGAGTACGCCCAAACCCTTGGTCCTGATCATCCTGGATGGCTTCGGGCACAGCGAGAGCCCCGAGTACAACGCCATCCATGCCGCGAACACGCCGGTCTACGATCGCCTGCGTGCCACCCTGCCCCATGGGCTGATCTCGGGCTCCGGGATGGACGTCGGCCTGCCGGACGGGCAGATGGGCAACTCCGAAGTCGGACACATGAACCTGGGCGCCGGGCGCGTCGTGTACCAGGACTTCACCCGCGTCACCAAGGCGATCCGCGACGGCGAATTCTTCGAGAACCCGGTGCTGACCGGCGCCGTCGACAAGGCCGTCAGCGCCGGCAAGGCGGTCCATGTGCTTGGTCTGTTGTCGGACGGCGGCGTCCACAGCCACCAGGACCACCTGGTCGCCATGGTCGAGCTGGCCGCCCAGCGCGGCGCCGAGACGATCTACCTGCATGCCTTCCTCGACGGTCGCGACACCGCGCCACGCAGCGCGCAGGCGTCCATCGAGCTGATGGACGCCACCTTCACCCGCCTGGGCAAGGGCCGCATCGCCAGCCTGATCGGTCGCTACTTCGCGATGGACCGCGACAACCGCTGGGACCGCGTCAGCGCGGCCTACAACCTGATCGTCGACAGCGCCGCCGACTACAGCGCCGACACCGCGCTGGCCGGCCTGCAAGCGGCCTACGCACGGGACGAGAGCGACGAGTTCGTCAAGGCCACCCGGATCGGCGAAGCGGTCACGGTCGAGGATGGCGACGCGGTGATCTTCATGAACTTCCGCGCCGACCGCGCCCGTGAGCTGTCGCGCGCCTTCGTCGAGCCGGATTTCAACGAATTCCCACGGGCACGCCTGCCCAGGCTCGCGGTCTACATCGGCCTGACCCAGTACTCGGCCAAGATCGCGGCACCGGCCGCCTTCGCACCGGCCAGCCTGGACAACGTCCTGGGCGAGTACCTGGCCAAGCACGGCAAGACCCAACTGCGCATCGCCGAGACCGAAAAGTACGCCCACGTGACCTTCTTCTTCTCCGGAGGCCGCGAGGAACCGTTCGAAGGCGAAGAGCGCATCCTGATCCCGTCGCCGAAGGTCGCCACCTATGACCTGCAACCGGAAATGAATGCCCCGCAAGTCACCGACCGTATCGTCGAAGCCATCGAGCAGCAGCGCTTCGACGTGATCATCGTCAACTACGCCAACGGCGACATGGTCGGGCATACCGGCGTGTTCGCGGCGGCGGTCAAGGCGGTCGAGGCGCTCGACACCTGCGTGGGGCGCATCGTCGAGGCACTGGACAAGGTCGGCGGCGAAGCGCTGGTGACTGCCGACCATGGCAACGTCGAACAGATGGAAGACGAAAGTACGGGCCAGGCGCATACCGCGCACACCACCGAGCCGGTGCCGTTCATCTACGTCGGCAAGCGCCCCCTCAAGGTGCGCGAGGGCGGCGTCCTGGCAGACGTGGCGCCGACCATGCTCAAGCTGCTTGGCCTGGAACAGCCGGCCGAGATGACCGGCACGTCGATCCTGATCGACGCTTGAAGCGCGGCTTTCGCCTGCCAGCAGAGGCGGCCTGGGCCGCCGATGCCGGTGGGTGACGGCATTCCCCGTGTCATGACGCCCGGCAAGCATTTTTTTTGTGCGCCATGGCGGGCATACTAGGTCGATCTCCATCCCCGGTAAGCTCACCCCATGCGTCGCGCCCTCATCCCCTTAGCCCTGACCTGCCTGCTGAGCCCGGCCTTCGCCGACGAACGCGCGCAGACCCAGCAGCAGCTGGACGCCACACGCCAGGATATCGTCGAGTTGCAGAAGGTCCTGCGTAAGCTGGAAGCAGAAAAGTCCGGGGTGCAGAAAGACCTCAAGGCCACCGAAACCGACATCGGCACGCTGGAAAAGCAGGTGGAGGCCCTGCAGGAGTCGCTAAAAAAGACCGAGGGCGAACTGGAGCGCCTTGACCTCGAGAAAAAAAAACTCCAGTCCGCCCGCCTCGAACAGCAACGCCTGATCGCCATCCAGGCGCGCTCGGCCTATCAGAACGGCCGTGAGGAATACCTCAAGCTGCTGCTCAACCAGCAGAACCCCGAGCGCTTCGCCCGCACGCTGACCTACTACGATTACCTGAGCAAGGCCCGCCTGGCGCAGCTGCATGCCTTCAACCAGACGTTGAAGCAACTGGCCGGCGTCGAACAGGACATCGCCCGGCAACAGGCGCAACTGCTGGCCGAACGCGGCAACCTCGACAGTCGACGCCAGGAGCTCGAAGCCGTGCGCAGCGAGCGGCGCCAGGTGCTGGCCAAGCTCAACGCCGACATGAAGGACCGCGACCAGAAGCTTCAGGCGCGCCAGCAGGATCAGGCCGAGCTGGGCAAGGTGCTCAAGACCATCGAAGAAACCCTGGCGCGCCAGGCCCGCGAAGCCGAAGAGGCGCGCCAGCGTGCCTTGCTCGCCCAACAAGAGGCCGAACGCCGTCAGCGCGAAGCACAGGCCCGCGCCCAGGCCCAGGCCCAACGCGACACCCCGGACACGGCACCGACGCCTGCTACGCCGCGTCCGCCCAGCGGTCCTGTGGTGAGCAGTGGCGGCGCCAGTTACGGCGGGGCTTTTTCTGCCGCCCGTGGAAAACTTCCATGGCCCGTCGATGGTCGACTGCTGGCACGTTTCGGCGATGCACGCGGCGGCGACGTCCGGGCCAAGTGGGACGGCGTGATGATCGGCGCCCCGGTCGGCACGCGAGTCCGCGCCGTGCATGGAGGCCGGGTGGTGTTCGCCGAATGGTTGCGTGGCGCGGGGCTGTTGGTCATTCTCGACCACGGCAACGGCTACCTGAGCCTGTATGGTCACAACCAGAGCCTGCTCAAGAGCGCCGGTGACATCGTCAAGGCAGGTGAAGCCATTTCCACCGTCGGCGACAGCGGTGGGCAGGAAAGCGCGGGCTTGTACTTCGCGATCCGTCAGCAAGGCCGTCCAACGGACCCGACCCAGTGGTGTCGAGGCTAACGGCGGTTCGTTCATCGTGCGGCGCAATGTCGGTTGACGGCGCCGATGCTCCCCAGGGGGGCGCTACCAGGATCAGGAGTTCGTTCGACATGCTGCATTCGCCTCGCCTTTCCCAGTTGGCCCTGACCGTCGCCTTGGCTGTCGGCGCGCCTGCGTTGCTGGCCGCCGAGCCTGCGGCTCGCGTTGCCGCGCCGACCACCGAAGCCACGCCCCAGGGGCCCCTGCCGCTGGACGAGCTGCGGACGTTCGCCGAGGTAATGGACCGGATCAAGGCAGCCTACGTCGAGCCGGTGGATGACAAGACCCTGCTGGAAAACGCCATCAAGGGCATGCTCAGCAACCTCGATCCCCACTCGGCCTACCTCGGCCCGGAAGACTTCCAGGAGCTGCAGGAAAGCACCAGCGGCGAATTCGGAGGGCTGGGCATCGAAGTCGGGATGGAGGACAACTTCATCAAGGTCGTCTCGCCGATCGACGACACGCCCGCCTCGCGCGCCGGCATCCAGGCCGGGGACCTGATCGTCAAGATCAACGGCCAGCCCACGCGTGGTCAGTCCATGACCGAAGCGGTCGACAAGATGCGCGGCAAGATCGGCGACAAGATCACCCTGACCTTGATCCGCAACGGCAGCAACCCGTTCGACGTGACCTTGGCGCGCGCCGTGATCCAGGTCAAGAGCGTCAAGAGCCAGCTCATGGAGAGCGACTACGGCTACCTCCGCATCACGCAGTTCCAGGTCAAGACCGGCGAAGAGGTCGGCAAGGCCCTGGCCAAGCTGCGCAAGGACAATGGCAAGAAGCTGCGCGGCATCGTGCTGGACCTGCGCAACAACCCAGGTGGCGTCCTGCAATCGGCGGTCGAAGTGGCGGATCACTTCCTGACCAAGGGCTTGATCGTCTACACCAAGGGCCGGATCGCCAACTCCGAGCTGCGCTTCTCGGCCGACCCGGCCGACGCCAGCGAGCGCGTGCCGCTGGTGGTGCTGATCAACGGCGGCAGTGCCTCGGCCTCGGAGATCGTCGCCGGCGCCCTGCAGGATCACAAGCGCGCCGTGCTGATGGGCACCGACAGCTTCGGCAAGGGCTCGGTGCAGACCGTGCTGCCACTGAACAACGACCGCGCCCTGAAACTCACCACGGCCCTGTACTTCACGCCCAATGGGCGCTCGATCCAGGCCCAGGGCATCGTGCCGGACATCGAAGTGCGCCAGGCCAAGCTCACTGCCGAGGCTGACACCGAGAACTTCAAGGAAGCCGACCTGCAAGGCCATCTGGGCAATGGCAACGGTGGCGCCGATCGCCCATCGGGGGCCGCGCGCAAGGAACGTCCGCAAGACGACGACTTCCAGCTGAGCCAGGCCTTGAGCCTGCTCAAGGGCCTGAACATCACCAAGGGCGCCTGACTGCGCCCATGCGTATGCTCGTGTTCGTCCTGGGCTGGCTGCTGGTCGCCGCCGTCCAGGCAGCGCCGGACAAGGCGTACCTGACACTGATCATCGATGACCTCGGGCAGAACGTCGCGCGTGACGCCCGGGTGCTGGCGCTGCCGGGGCCGGTGACCCTGGCGATCATGCCGGACACCCCGCACGCCTCCGATTTCGCCCGCCAGGCTCATGCGGCCGGCAAGACCGTGATCCTGCACATGCCCATGGACCCGGCGACCGGACCCTATGCCTGGCACCCAGGGATGGCGACCGATGCGCTGTCCGAGCGCCTGGCACGGGCCCTGGAGAAGGTGCCCTACGCCGCCGGGCTCAACAACCACATGGGCAGTCGCATGACCTCGCAGCCCGAGCCGATGGCCCGGTTGATGGGCGAGCTGCAACGCCGTGGCCTGTTCTTCGTCGACAGCCGCACCAGCGCGGCCACGGTGGCGGCGGCCAAGGCACAGGCCGTCGACCTGGCACACGTCTCGCGCGATGTGTTCCTGGATGACGTACGCACGCCGGAGGCCATCGCGGCGCAGTTGCATCAAGGCATCGCACTGGCACGCCGACAAGGCTCCGCCGTGCTGATCGGGCACCCCTACCCCCAGACCCTCGAGGTGCTGGAACGAGAGCTGCCCTTGCTCGAGCGCCAGGGTGTGACGTGGATCGACCTTCATCAGATGATCGCGCAGCGCAGCAACCTGGCCATGCCGGCCCATGGCCGACAGGGTCTTTATCCAGGTCGCTGATGCAGAGGCGCCCGTGTCAATCGAAGGGTATCAGCCCTTCGACTTCGCTGGGCCGGAGATCGCCCCGGTAGACGGCCAGCAAGTCCTTGCCGGTGGCCGCCGCGCGCAACTGGGCTTCACGGCCCAGCTTGCGCTGAGACCAGAGCTTCAGGTGGCCTTTGCTGAACGCACGCCTGGGCGTGGTCGCCTCCGGATAATGGAAATGCGCCTCCCACAAACCACTGCCCTTTGCCTGAGCGGCGGCCGGTTTACGTCGGATCTCGTACACGTCCAGATAGTCATGCTCCGATAGCCGTTTACGGGGCCCGGCGCGCTCGATGCCCACGACGTCGTTTTCGAGCAGGAAGCGCAAGCTGCTGGCCGAGGGGTGACTGGTGGCCAGATAGAGACCGACCAATAGATCGCGGCGCGTGTCCTGCAAGCGTTCGATACCGTCGCTCAGTTCCGAATGCAGGGTCGCGTCCTGGTCGGTGCGGGGCAGCCTGGCCTGAATGTCCTGCAACTTGTCGACATGCAGGTCGACGATCGAGGACAACCCGTGCGGCTCATCCGACCTGACGTACTGGCGAGCCAGGCGGACGACCGACTCGACTTCACCGAGCAGCGCTCTACCGCGCTGGCGCAGGACGTCAGGCTCCTGAGCGGGTTCAGGCAGGTCGGACGTCGGCTCCGCACCCGGCTTTACCTCCTCCAGCCACTGCGACCCCTGGCGCCGGAACGTCTTGATGACATGATCGGTACGCGCGTCACGCTGCTGAACCACGGGCACACCGTCGATTTCGACTTCGGTCCCGACGACGCTACGCCCACGCTGGGTCTTGACCACCCGGCGCTTGCCGACTCGGCGGGCATAGACCACGGGCTGGCGAGTGCGTGGCATGGCAAGCTCTTTCTCGCGCACGGCTTGCGCCAGTTCACGCTCGGCCATGTCCTTGAGCCGGTCCAGCACGTCGCGGTAATGCTTGAGCGTGTCCAGGCGGACCACGGGGGTCGAGATACTGCTCAGGTAATCCGCCGAGGCGGCCGTTTCCTCATAAGCCTCCAGCGCACTGCTGAGCACGCTGATACGCTCCTCCACGCTCAGTTCACTGCTGGCCAGCTCGCCATGGGCAGCGCCGGCACTTTGCAGTGCCTCGCCCGCCAGATAGGCGTGGAATGCCTTCAGCGTCGATTCATCGCTTGCCGCCAGGCGATCGAGGCACAATTCTCCCAGGTCCAGCAGCAAACGCACTTCCAGGTCCACGGCATTGGCCTTGCGTAGCTCGATGACCTGGTTCAGGTAGGCGACCTTGTCCAGTTTGGCGCCGGTGTTGACGTCCTTGAAGCTGATGGATGCATCATTGAGCGTCTCTTCCAGTAGACGGTCGAACGCCGTGGAGGTGCTGACCATGGTCGATTCCCATTTCACGACCTTTTCCAACGTCGCGTGGAAGCGATTGTACTGTTCGATTTCGGCCTCGCCTTCGGGCAGGATCGCCACGGCATCGCCCAGTGCCTGCGCACTCGCCGTGTTGATGAGATCCACCAATTCGTTGTAGAGCAGCTTGTAGTCCCGGATCAACTCTTGGCGCACCGTCCTGCGGTGTAGGGTGATGGCCTCCTCCAGGGTGGCGTCGACATGCCTGAGGGCGAAGATCTCGCCCACCAACCGATCCATCTGCACGTCGAGGTCGATCAGCGTCTCCATGTCGTACACCAGGGTTTCCTGGATCCGCTGGTGCAGGTCCCTGAGCAACGCCAGTTCACGTGCCTGCAATGTGTCTGGATGCGCCACCGCTTCCAGTTCGTCGATGCGTCTGCCCTTCTCCAGCAACTGGTGCCGGTGCGCTTCGAACACCCTGGCCTGTGCATTGCGCTGCCCGGTCAAGGCGCTTTCCTGCTCTTTAAGCGCCGTCAGGCGAGCCCGATTCTGCTCCCGCCTGAGCTCGACCCGGCTCTTGGGCATGCCGCCGCGCAGCGCCAATGTCGAGTCGACGCGCCAGGCGTCGGCGGTCCGCTGCAGCCAGGGGCCTGTCTCCCCGTTGGCGTCGACGATGCGCACGCCTGCCTGAGACACCAGGACCTCGTACACATCACCTCTCATCGAGATGTAGCGTCGATCGCCAACCGTGTGCACACCCGCCTGCTCGGGTGCGTCGCGCAGATCGATGGACGAACGCATGCCCCTGAGCCGCACGCGCTGGACGTGTGTGAGGCCGTTGAAGCCTTGAGCGCCACGCCAAGAGAAATCCAGGTTCGTCTCGGGCCTGTCGGCTAGCGCTTGCGAAGCCTCGACACGTCCTGCCTGCACGAGGGGCTCGCTGCGTGGAACGCTGACCTCAGGCCTGGCCAGCGCACCGACCTTCAGCGATGCCACAGGCGGCAGAGGGGCGGGCATGTCAGGGGGAAGTCTCAGGTGGGCCACGGCCGTGCTCAGGTTGACGATCAGGTCGACCACGGCTGCCGAGCGCTGCGCGGCGGTGCCTTGTGTCAGCGCCGGCAGGTCTTGGCTCAGCGCTGCCACACCTTGCACCAGCCAGGCCACGGTCGCAGCCGGACCGCGCACCACCAGGCTGACCACGTCGAACAGCAGCCACGCCCCTTCGATCAGCGAGGCCCAGTGCTTCTCCGCATTGGACCATGACTGGCGGTCAGCCAGCATCACCAGCACATCGCGGTTGGCTTCGTAGAGCCGTGCATCCACCTCGTCTGTCCACAGCTGCTTGTGCAGCACGGCAGGCTTCACCGGCAACAGGAAACCAGCCTCGTCGAGGATCGGTGTCAGCCGGTGCGGCTCGAGGAATCCCCCTTCGTCGTAGACACGCCGCGCCTGGTCAGGAAGCCAGTCCAGTACGCTGGCCTGCAAGGCACCCTCGCGCGCGATCGCGGACACGAGTGCGTCGAACGTCTCGAAGACCATGAGCGAGGCATGCTTGTAGAACGGCCGGTACAGCAGCACTCGGGTGGGCTCGACGCAGAACAGCACATACATGCCACGCACCACATCGACGTCGTCCGTCTCGGCATCCGACTTGAACGCCAGTGGCATCAGCGCAGCCCTTGGCAGCTCAGGGTCGACCCAGCCACGGCAGTAGTCGGTCACGCACTGCAGGGCTACCGCATCGAGCGTTCCCTTCAGTTTGCCCTCCAAGGCACTGAACAGCAGCGCACTGCGCCATTCCCTGGCGAAGCACTCGATGCGTTCGGACCTGCCATCGGGCGCGTCCATGGTGCGTGCCACGTAGGCCGGGTAGACCCTGCCGATGTCCACTCGGCTGACCAGGGACTCGAGGTAGTCGAGCGTCAGCCATGGCATGATCAATTGACCTTCGCGGTGAGCGACCGCGCTCAACGTGGCGCCCCGGGCCTCTCCACGGTCACCGATGGCATACTCGGTCAGGGTCATTTCGAACGTGTCGACGTGGCTGTCGCCAGGCCCTGCGGCAGCACCGCCTGGCGTGCCACGCGCAAGGCTCAGGGTCAGGAGCAGGTCGTCCGGGAAATAGTTGGCCTCATCGGGGTAGTCCTCCAGCAACGCCTCGCGCAGTGCCTGTCGAGCGTATGCGTGCAGGCTCTGGAGCTGATCGCGGGACGTGCAGCCCCTTGATTCGGCCTGTGCCAGCGCCAGTTCGAACAACGCATCCTGGCACATGAACCCGTCCGCAGCCGTCACCGCTCGGAGACCCGGCGGCAGGGCCAGGGTGTGCGAGGGCTCGATCCGATAGCCCTCGATGAACAACGACGCTGGATCGGTCAGTTGTGAGAAGTGCGCCTCCAGGGCGCTGGGGTCGGTGCCTTGCCAGTAGGCGACGCTGCGCACCGCCTGCAACAGACTGTCGAGCATGAGGGCGGTCTGCTGGGCGAAGACATCGCCTTCCAGCTCGTAACGATGCCAGGTCAGCGTTTCGAACCGGTAGCGCTCGGCCAGCTCATCGCACAGTCGCTGGGCGAAGGCTTCGAACGAATCGAACGCCTGCACCGTGCTGGAAGGGGCGCACCACAGCAGCACCCGGCGGTCGTCGTACTCGCCGCTGATCAACAGGTTGGGCGCCATCACGCGCTGGGACGCTCCTTCGCTCTGGAGTTCGGCTTCGACGGCAAAGACCGCCGGACGCTTGGCACCACCCCGGAGTACAGCAAGCAGGCACTCCGTCTGTCGTGTATCCAGATCCTGCAAGGGCAGGTTCTTCAGCAGGGCCGACTTGAGCGTCAATTGCAACCAGAGGTCGCGACTGACCCCCAGGCGGCCTGGTGCAGCCCAATACTTCAGTTGGGCTTGGCAGAAGGTGTCGATGAGCGTCTGCACAACCTCATCGAGGGTGTTCACCTGCACGCTGACGGACGTCGCGTCGTCGAACGCCTGTCCCTGGGCACCGCGGAAAGGGTGCTCGGGGCTTGAAACCACTCGAAACTCACCGTCCTTCCCGCCCAAGTGCTCCAGTGACATCCCTTGCGACAACGCGTTGAGCAAGGTCTCTACCAACGACGCTCGGGATTCCTGGGACAGCGAGGGAATCAGCAATACGAGCGGCTCTGCATCCGGCAGGCCAGCCGCAGCCACCATGGGGTGCGCTTCGCTGAGCACGGCCAGTGCCTGCTGCGCGAGCAACTGACGCAAGGTGGGGCGCGCCGCGAATTCGGCGGCCACGGCGCTTCGGTAATCGGGTACGACATCCGTTGGGTAGGTCATGTGCAGGGCTCCGTCTATAGAAGCGCTACACGCTACGAAGCGACCCGAGGCGGCCGGCGGTACATAAGACAGTCTGCGCGCGGCGGCCGGTGCAGGCCCAGCACCGTGAAAAGCCCGCCCTGACGAGCGGGCTTTCAGGACGCGTCAGCTGTACACGCGTCCCAGCACCTGGCGGTGACTTTCGAACTGATCCAGCACATCGCGCACGATCTGCTCGCTGTTGAAGCCCATCAGGTCGTATTCCTGACTGCCATCGTGCAAGTAGACCTCGGCGCGGTAGAAGCGCTGGCGCACCTCCGGCTCCGCGTCGAACGGCACGTCGCCGACGGGGGCCTGGTAACCGTCCAGGCTCACCTCGTACACGAACGGGTTCCCCTCGTCCATCATCACCCGCAGCCCCATCAAGGCACGGGACTGACCCAACCGGCTTTCGACCGTGTAGCCAAGAGCACCCAGCTGCGCGGCGGCCTCTTTCAGCGCTGGGCTGACATGCTTGTCCATGAAACGCTGCACCACCGCCTGCGTCGGCTGCAAGTCCAGCTGCGTGAGCCGTTCGCTGAAGCCGCGACGGCCACGGGCTGCCAGCTCGGCACGCTCCTGCTCGATCTGCACGTCCTGCTTCATGGCCTTGTACAGACCGAACATGAACAGCACCAGGACCACCGAGAACGGCAGGCCGGCCAGGACCACCATAGTCTGCATCGCCTCGAAGTTGCCGGCGAACAGCAGGCCGATGGTGACCAGGGTGATGACCGCCGACCAGAAGATCCGCAGCCAGTTGGGCGCGTCCTCGTCGACATGACCGCCCTTGCAGGACAGGTTGGCCATCATCACCGCGCCGGAGTCGGCCGGGGTGAGGAACAGCACGAAGCCGACGAACACCGCCACGCCCACGACGATGCGCGCGGCCGGGAAGTATTCCAGCAGGTGGTAGATCGACATCGACGGCTGCTCGACCGCCGTCTTGCCCAGCTCAACGGCCCCCTGGTTGATCACCAAATCCAGCGCGGTGTTGCCGAAGATCGACAGCCAGGCCAGGGTGAAGCCCAGCGGGATCAGCAACACGCCCGCGACCAGTTCGCGCACGGTACGGCCTTTGGAGATCCGCGCGATGAACATGCCCACGAACGGGCCCCAGGAGATCCACCAAGCCCAGTAGAACACGGTCCACAGGCCCAGCCAGCGCTCGGACTGGGCGCCGTCGGGCTGGTAGGCATAGAGATCGAAGGTCTTGAGTACGAAACCATTGAGGTAGTCGCCGATGTTCTGCACGAAGCCGTTGAGCAGGTGCAGGGTCTGGCCGCTCATCAGCACGAACAGCAGCAGGCCACTGAACAGCACGATGTTCAGGTTGGACAGGCGGCGGATGCCGTTTTCCACGCCGGAGACCGCGGCGATGGTCGCCACGCCGCTCATGACCAGGATGACCACCAGCAGGTTGGTCTTGCTGTGGTCCATGCCGAACAGGTACTCCAGCCCCGAAGCCACCTGCATCGAGCCGATGCCCAGGTTGGTCACCAGGCCCAGCAAGGTCACGAACATGCCGAAGATGTCCACGGCATGCCCTGCCCCGCCCTTGACCCAGCGTTCACCGAACAGCGGGAACAAGGCCGAGCGCAAGGCCAGGGGCTGGTTGTGACGATAGGCGAAGTAGCCTACGGCCAGACCGACCAGGGCATAGATGGCCCAGCCGTGCAGCCCCCAGTGCAGGAACGTCAGTTGCAGCCCTTGACGTGCGGCCTCCAGGCTTCCCGGCGTGCCCTCCGGCGGGTTCAGGTAATGGTC
This sequence comes from Pseudomonas entomophila, assembly GCF_013523125.1. Classification (GTDB taxonomy): domain Bacteria; phylum Pseudomonadota; class Gammaproteobacteria; order Pseudomonadales; family Pseudomonadaceae; genus Aquipseudomonas; species Aquipseudomonas entomophila_B. The sequence goes on from NZ_JAAMQJ010000022.1 coordinate 50,145, forward strand.
CAGCGGCTCGGAGGCGCCGAAGTACAGCAGCGAGATACCGATGCCTGACGAAAACAGCATGCCGGCCCAGGCGCCATAGCTGAAGTCCGGGTGGTCGTCCTTGCCACCGAGCTTGAGCTTGCCAAAGTCGGAAAACGCCAGGGCGACGACGAACATCAGGTAACCGCAGATCACCAGCATGTAGTACCAGCCGAACGAGCGGGTCAGCCAGGACTGGGCCACGCCCAGCAGGCGGCCTGCGGTGTCAGGTACGGCAATCAACAGCACGGTCAGTGACAGGATCAGCAGCGCGGAGGTGTAGAACACCACGCTGTTTACCCGTACCCGCTCGGCGGGGGGTTTGGTAAGGGAGGCAGAACTCATGGCACGAAAGCTCCGGGCAGGCGCAAGGGAAGGCTAACAGTCAGGGTCGAGCCATAGGTGCAATAGCCCCACAGCTTCACGTGTTATAAACAGGATCCGAAAATCGAGTGTCTGCGCTGTATCGCGTGATGCCTTGACCCTTCCCGGTACGCTCGGAACGTTTGTCGTGCGGTCGATGACCGTCTGGACGCGCTGTTCCGCTTGCTGCTCGGGCCTGTCAACGCCACGTATCACAAGGCTTGCACGATTTTCATCGCACTCATCTGGGCCGTCTTGGACGTCATTGACATCTGTCAATGGCACAAATTGTCGCAGAGCTTATTCTTTATTGATTGAACGTTCAATCAAAACAAAATAGACTGGTCTTCGTCGAGATAGCGGCTTGCCGCCCGCTCGCAGGCCTGAGGAGAAGTACGAGATGCCCAAGGTCGGTATGCAATCCATTCGTCGTCAGCAATTGATCGACGCCACCTTGATGGCGGTGGATCAGGTCGGCATGGGAGATGCCAGCATTGCGTTGATCGCCCGCCTGGCCGGCGTGTCGAACGGCATCATCAGTCACTACTTTCGGGACAAGAACGGCCTGATCGAAGCGACCATGCGCCACATCCTGAGCATGCTCAACGAGGGCGTCGCGCAGCGGCGTCGGGCCCTGACGGACGACAGCCCGCGCGCGCACCTGAAGGTGATCATCGAAGGCAACTTCGACGCCAGCCAGGTCAACGGACCGGCCATGAAGACCTGGCTGGCCTTCTGGGCCTCGAGCATGCACCAGCCGACCTTGCATCGGCTGCAGCGCGTCAACGACCACCGCTTGTACTCGAACCTGTGCTGCCAGTTCCGCCGTGTGCTGCCCCTGGATCAGGCACGTGTCGCAGCCCGCGGCCTGGCAGCGCTGATCGACGGCTTGTGGCTGCGCGGTGCGCTGTCGGGCGACTCGTTCGACACCGATCAGGCAGTACGCATCGCTTATCAATACATGGATCTACAACTGGCTACCCAGCAGGACTCGGGGCAAACGACCCTAGCGGCTGGAGCACCGCGCGACGTGAACGCCACATGGGCGTGCGCGCGACGCGGCTAGTCATCACCCCATTGCACTTGCGAGGACACTATGGCCCGTTTCGGAACGCAAAAACTCTACATCGACGGCGGTTACGTCGACGCCAGCACCGATGCCACCTTCGAAGCCATCAACCCGGCCACGGGCGAAGTGCTCGCCCACGTGCAGCGGGCCAACGAAGCTGACGTCGAGCGTGCGGTCGAAAGCGCCGAGCGCGGCCAGAAGGTCTGGGCGGCAATGACCGCCATGCAGCGTTCGCGCATCCTGCGCCGGGCCGTCGACCTCCTGCGCGAGCGCAACGACGAGCTGGCCCTGCTGGAAACCCTCGACACCGGCAAGTCCTACTCGGAAACCCGCTACGTCGACATCGTCACCGGCGCCGATGTGCTCGAGTACTACGCAGGCCTGGTGCCGGCCATCGAAGGCGAGCAGATCCCCCTGCGTGACAGCTCGTTCGTCTACACCCGCCGCGAGCCGCTGGGCGTGACCGCCGGCATTGGTGCCTGGAACTACCCGATCCAGATCGCCCTGTGGAAGTCCGCACCGGCCCTGGCCGCCGGCAACGCGATGATCTTCAAGCCGAGCGAAGTCACCTCGCTGACCACCCTCAAGCTGGCCGAGATCTATACCGAAGCCGGCCTGCCGGCTGGCGTGTTCAACGTCCTGACCGGTAGCGGTCGCGACGTGGGCGGCCTGCTGACCGAGCACCCGCGCATCGAGAAGATCTCCTTCACCGGCGGCACCACCACCGGCAAGAAGGTCATGGCCAGCGCCTCGAGCTCCTCGCTCAAGGAAGTCACCATGGAACTGGGCGGCAAGTCGCCGCTGATCGTCTGTGCAGACGCCGACCTGGATCGCGCCGCCGACATCGCGATGATGGCCAACTTCTACAGCTCCGGTCAGGTCTGCACCAACGGCACCCGCGTGTTCGTACCGGCGTCGCTCAAGGAGGCCTTCGAGGCCAAGATCCTCGAACGCGTGGCGCGGATCCGCGTCGGCAACCCGGAGGACGAGAACACCAACTTCGGCCCGCTGGTCAGCTTCGCCCACATGGAAAGCGTGCTGGGCTACATCGCCAAGGGCAAGGAGCAAGGGGCCCGCCTGCTGTGCGGCGGCGAGCGTCTGCAAGAGGGCGACCTGGCCAAGGGCGCGTTCGTGGCGCCGACCGTGTTCACCGACTGCCGCGACGACATGACCATCGTCCAGGAAGAGATCTTCGGCCCGGTCATGAGCATCCTCAGCTACGAGACCGAAGACGAAGTCATCCGCCGCGCCAACGACACCGACTACGGCCTGGCCGCCGGTGTCTGCACCCAGGATCTGAGCCGCGCCCACCGCATCATCCACAAGCTCGAAGCGGGCATCTGCTGGATCAACGCCTGGGGCGAATCGCCGGCCGAAATGCCGGTCGGTGGCTACAAGCAGTCCGGTGTCGGCCGCGAGAACGGCATCAGCTCCCTGGCCCAGTACACCCGCATCAAGTCGGTGCAGGTCGAGCTGGGCGACTACGCGTCGGTGTTCTGAGCGATCGCTGCCTGCGGCTAGCTACAAGCTGCAAGCCAGGGTTGGCGGCCTTCTCGCCGACCCTGACGGCCCCATTCATTCGCGAGTGTCGCGCAGCTGCCTTGCTTGCAGCTCGACGCTGGACACTTGCCGCTCCCTTTCGGAGAAACGTCATGGAATATGATTACATCATCGTCGGTGCCGGCTCGGCCGGTAACACCCTCGCCACGCGCTTGACCGAAGACGCCGGTACCACCGTGCTGCTGCTCGAGGCAGGCGGCCCGGACTACCGCTTCGACTTCCGCACACAGATGCCGGCCGCCCTGGCCTTCCCGCTGCAGGGTCGCCGCTACAACTGGGCCTACGAGACCGATCCCGAGCCGCACATGGACAACCGCCGCATGGAGTGTGGTCGCGGCAAGGGCCTGGGTGGCTCGTCGCTGATCAACGGCATGTGCTACATCCGCGGCAACGCCATGGACTTCGACGGCTGGGCCAAGCTGCCAGGCCTGGAAGACTGGACCTACCTCGACTGCCTGCCGTACTTCCGCAAGGCCGAGACCCGCGACATCGGCCCGAACGACTACCACGGTGGCGACGGTCCGCTCAGCGTGACCACGCCCAAGGCCGGCAACAACCCGTTGTTCAACGCCATGGTCGAAGCCGGTGTGCAGGCGGGCTACCCCCGTACCGACGACCTCAACGGCTACCAGCAGGAAGGTTTCGGGCCGATGGACCGTTCGGTGACCAAGAACGGCCGCCGCTCCAGCACCGCGCGCGGTTACCTGGACCAGGCCAAGAAGCGTCCGAACCTGACCATCGTCACGCACGCGTTGAGCGACCGCGTCCTGTTCGACGGCAAGCGTGCCATCGGTGTGTCCTACCTGGTCGGCGACAGCGAAGAACGCATCGAGGCCCGCGCCCGCAAGGAAGTGATCGTCAGCTCCGGCGCCATCGCTTCGCCGCAGTTGCTGCAACGCTCCGGCGTCGGTCCACGTGCACTGCTCGAAAGCCTCGACATCCCGGTCGTGCACGACCTGCCGGGTGTGGGCGAGAACCTGCAGGACCACCTCGAGCTGTACCTGCAGTACGCCTGCACCCAGCCGGTGTCGCTGTACCCGTCGCTGCTGTGGTGGAACCAGCCGGCCATTGGCGCCGAATGGCTGTTCAACGGCACCGGCATCGGCGCCAGCAACCAGTTCGAGGCAGGCGGGTTCATTCGCAGCCGTCCTGAATTCGAATGGCCGAACATCCAGTACCACTTCCTGCCCGTGGCCATCAACTACAACGGCAGCAAGGGCGTCCAGGAGCATGGCTTCCAGGCGCACATGGGCTCGATGCGCTCGCCGAGCCGCGGTCGCGTGCACGTCAAGTCCAAAGACCCGCGCCAGCACCCGAGCATCCTGTTCAACTACATGGCCACCGAGCAGGACTGGCAGGAATTCCGCGACGGTATTCGTCTGACCCGCGAGATCATGGCCCAGCCGGCGCTCGACCAGTACCGCGGTCGCGAGATCAGCCCGGGTGAGCACGTGCAGACGGACGAAGAACTGGACAAGTTCATCCGCGAACATGCCGAAACCGCCTATCACCCGTCCTGCTCGTGCAAGATGGGCGATGCCGACGACGACATGGCCGTGGTCGACGGCCAGGGCCGCGTGCATGGCATGCAGGGCCTGCGCGTGGTGGATGCCTCGATCATGCCGATCATCATCACCGGCAACCTCAACGCGACCACCATCATGATCGCCGAGAAGATCGCCGACCGCATTCGCAACCGCGCACCGCTGCCCCGCAGCACGGCCAAGTACTACGTGGCCGACGGCGCACCGGTGAAGGGCAAGGCGATGCGCGAGGTCGCGCAGGGCTGAGCACGCCTGTGGATCGAGGGCGCTAGCAGGCGCCTCGATCCGTCTTGCCGGCCAGATGCCGCACCCCTCTACAAGACTTCGGCAGCCTGCATGAAGTCTTGTAGGCTGGCTTACCAGCGACAACGGCCGATCGGCCAACCCCGGCCTTCGCCAACACGCGATGACGCCTGCCTTTCTTGCAGCTTGCCCCCTGCAGCTCGTTGCCCCCGCCCCTTACACCTCATCAATTCATCAGGTTAGAATCGATTGGTACACGACCTGCTTGTCAATCAGGTCTTTCCCGTCAACACCTGCACGGAGTACCTGCATTTGGATGCGAGCACCATCAACAGCCTGTTCTTGATCGGCGCTTTGCTGGTGAGTGCAAGTATCCTGGTCAGCTCCCTGTCGTCGCGACTGGGCATCCCGATCCTGGTGATCATCCTGGCGGTCGGCATGGTCGCCGGCGTGGACGGTGGCGGCATCATCTTCAACAACTATTCGACCGCCTACCTGGTGGGCAACCTGGCGCTGGCGGTGATCCTGCTCGACGGCGGCCTGCGTACTCGGGTGGCGAGCTTTCGCGTGGCCTTGTGGCCGGCGTTGTCGCTGGCCACGGTCGGGGTGCTCATCACCACCGGCCTGACCGGCATGGCGGCGGCCTGGCTGTTCGACCTCAGCCTGATCCAGGGCCTGCTGATCGGCGCCATCGTCGGCTCCACCGATGCCGCTGCGGTCTTTTCGCTGCTCGGCGGCAAGGGCCTCAACGAACGGGTCACGGCGACCCTGGAGATCGAATCGGGCAGCAACGACCCGATGGCGGTATTCCTGACCGTGACCCTGATCGAGATGATCGCCAGCCACCAGACCGGCCTGCACTGGAGCCTGCTGACGCACCTGATCCGCGAATTCGGGATCGGCGGCCTGCTGGGTCTGGGCGGTGGCTGGCTGATGCTGCAACTGGTCAACCGCATTCACCTGGGCAGCGCCCTGTATCCGATCCTGGTGATCGCCGGCGGCCTGGTCGTGTTCGCGCTGACCAATGCCCTGCACGGCAGCGGCTTCCTGGCCGTCTACCTGTGCGGGCTGGTGCTGGGCAACCGCCCCATCCGCAGCCGCCACGGTATCCTGCACATGCTCGACGGCATGGCCTGGCTGGCGCAGATCGGCATGTTCCTGGTCCTCGGCCTGCTGGTCACGCCTCACGACCTGTTGCCCATCGCCCTGCCGGCACTGGGCCTGGCGTTGTGGATGATCCTCTTCGCCCGCCCGCTCTCGGTGGCGGTCGCGCTGCTGCCGTTCAAGGCCTTCCATGGCCGCGAGAAAGGGTTCATCTCCTGGGTCGGGCTGCGGGGCGCGGTGCCGATCATCCTGGCGGTCTTCCCGTTGATGGCCGGGTTGCCGGATGCCCAGCTGTTCTTCAACCTGGCCTTCTTCATCGTGCTGGTGTCGTTGCTGGTGCAGGGCACCAGCCTGCCGTGGATGGCCAAGCTGCTCAAGGTGACCGTACCGCCGGACCCGGCGCCGATCTCGCGCTCGGCGCTGGAAGTGAACATCACCAGCGAGTGGGAACTGTTCGTCTACCGGCTGGGTGCCGAAAAATGGTGCATCGGTGCGGCGTTGCGCGAACTGAAGATGCCTGAGGGTACCCGCATCGCGGCGCTGTTCCGTGGCGAGCAATTGCTGCACCCCTCGGGCAGCACGGTGCTGCAGGTCGACGACCTGCTGTGCGTGATCGGTCATGAACATCACCTGCCGGCACTGGGCAAGCTGTTCAGCAAGCCCCCTCAACGTGGGCAGGACCTGCGCTTCTTCGGCGACTTCGTGCTCGAAGGCGATGCCGAGCTGGCCGCCGTGGCGGCGCTGTACGGCCTCCAACTCGACGCCCAGGATCCACAGATGCCCTTGGCGCAGTTCATCCGACAGAAGGTCGGGGGCGCGCCCGTGGTGGGCGACCAGATCGAATGGGCCGGCACGTTGTGGACCGTGGCCGCCATGGAGGGGAACAAGATCCTCAAGGTGGGCGTCAAATTCCCCGAAGGCGCTCGACCGACCCCCGGTCTGTTCCTCTAGAATCCCTCTCCGCCCCGCTCTGCAAGATCCTGACTATGTCCCTGCGCGCAGTTCTCCGCGCAGCCCTCCTGGGGCTGTGCGTTTCCCTTCCGGCCGTCGGCCTGACCGCCGAGGCGCTCACCGCCCAAGGCGTCCAGGGCAGCCTGGACAAGATCGCCGAGCGCAAGCTGCCTGAGGCCGACCAGAAGGCCTTGCAGCAGGTGCTCGAACAGACCCTGACGCTGCTGGCCAACCAGCAGGACAGCGAGGACAAGCTCGCCGCACTCAAACAGCAGCTCGACCAGGCCCCCAGCGAGATCCGTGACAGCCAGCAGGCGCTGATCAAGCTCAAGCAGAGCCCGAACGTGGCAGTGGCCGAGCGCTACGCCAACGCCAGCGTGCCCCAGCTCGAACAGATGCTGGCCGAGCGCAGCACCCAGCAGGGCGATCTGCAGAAAGCGCTGTCGGAAGCCAACAGCCTGATCATCAACTCGCAGACCCGCCCCGAGCGCGCCCAGGCCGAGATCAGCAGCAACCAGACCCGCGTCCAGCAGATCAACAGCAGCCTCAAGTCGGGCAAGGACAACGGCAAGGCGCTCAACGCCGACCAGCGCAACCAGCTCAATGCCGAGCTGGCCTCGCTCAATGCCCTGACCTTGCTGCGCCGCCAGGAGCTGGCCGGCAACAGCCTGCTGCAAGACCTGGGCAACGCCCGGCACGACCTGCTGATCGAGCGCGCCACGCGCCTGGAGCAGGAAATCCAGGACTTGCAGTCACTGATCAATGCCAAGCGCCTGGCGCAGTCGCAACAGACCGTCACCCAACAGTCGATCGAAGCGCAGAAGGCCGGCGGCAGTACACTGCTGGCCACTGAAAGCGCCGCCAACCTGCGCCTGTCCGACTACCTGCTCAAGAGCACCGACCGCCTCAACGAGCTGACCCAACAGAACCTGCAGACCAAGCAGCAACTGGACGTGCTGACCCAGGCCGACCAGGCGCTCGACGAACAGATCAACGTGCTCAAGGGCAGCCTGTTGCTGTCGAAGATCCTCTACAAGCAGAAGCAGGCACTGCCGCACCTCAAGCTCGACCGCGACCTGGCCGACCAGATCGCCGACATCCGCCTGTACCAGTTCGAGGTCAACCAGCAACGTGAGCAGATGAGCACGCCCGGCAGCTACGTCGAGCGCCTGCTGACCGGGCAACCGGAAGAAGAGGTCACGCCGGCCCTGCGCAAGGCACTGCTGGAGGTCGCCATCACCCGCAGCGACCTGCTCGAACGGCTGAACCGCGAACTCAGTGCCTTGCTCAACGAGTCGATCACCCTGCAGCTGAACCAGAAGCAGTTGCTCAGTACGGCCCAGGGGCTGCGCACCACCCTCGACGAGCAGATGTTCTGGATCCCCAGCAATAAACCGCTGGACTGGGAATGGCTGCGCTACGTGCCGGAACGCTTCGTCGACCAAGTCGCCAGCCTGCCGTGGGCGTCCGGGTTCAAGGAGCTGTCAGACGGCCTGACCCAGCGACCGCTGCTGTTCCTGCCGCTGCTGGTGCTGATCGCGGCGCTGCTGTGGCGGCGTACCTACCTGTACGAACGCCTGAACGCCGTGCACCAGGACATCGGTCACTTCAAGCGCGATAGCCAGTGGCATACGCCCCAGGCGATCCTGATCAACATCCTGCTGGCACTGCCCGTCGCGCTCGGCCTGGCCTTGTGCGGCTATGCCCTGCAGATCGACGCGCGCGGACAGAACGCCAACCTGGGCGCGGCGCTCTGGCAACTGGCCCAGGCCTGGCTGGTGTTCTACACCGCCTACCGTATCCTCTCGCCAGGTGGCGTGGCCGAGGTGCATTTCCGCTGGTACAAGCCCCAGGTCGAATTCCTGCGCGGCTGGGTACGCCGGCTGGGCACGGTGGTGCTGGCCCTGGTCGGCGTCGTGGCGGTGGCCGAACACCAGCCGTCGGCGCTGGCCGAGGACGTGCTGGGCATCGGCGTGGTGCTGGCCTGCTACGCGCTGATGGCCTGGCTGCTCAGCCGCCTGCTGCTCAGCAGCCCGGCGCACCGTGACGCCTCGCTGTTCCGCAAGGCCGTGGGCGTCGCCTTCACGGCGTTGCCGATCGCGCTGTTCGTGGCGGTGTGCTTCGGCTACTACTACACCGCGCTCAAGCTGACCGACCGGCTCATCTACACGCTCTACCTGCTGCTGTTCTGGCTGGTCATCGAAGCCGCCTTCGTGCGTGGCCTGGGCGTGGCGGCGCGGCGCCTGGCCTACCAGCGCGCCCTGAGCAAGCGCCAGGCGGCCAAGGACAGCCAGGAAGGCGAGATCATCAGCGAAGAGCCCAAGCTGGACATCGAGCAGGTCAACCAGCAGTCGCTGCGCCTGATCCGCCTGGCCCTGCTGGGCGGCTTCATCGGGGGCCTGTACTGGGTCTGGTCGGACCTGATCACGGTGTTCTCCTACCTCAACAACATCACGCTCTACGAGTACACCAGCGGCACCGGCGCGACCGCCAGCATGGTGCCGATCAGCCTGGGCGACCTGCTCAGCGCGATGGTCATCGTCGGCATCACTTTCGCCCTGGCCGGCAACCTGCCCGGCCTGCTCGAAGTGCTGGTGCTGTCGCGGCTCAACCTGGCCCAGGGCAGCGCCTACGCCACCACCACCCTGCTGTCCTACGCCATCGCCGGCATCGGCTTCGTCAGCACCCTGTCGACCCTCGGCCTGAGCTGGGACAAGCTGCAATGGCTGGTGGCGGCCTTGTCCCTGGGCCTGGGTTTCGGCATGCAGGAGATCTTCGCCAACTTCATCTCCGGGATCATGATCCTGTTCGAACGCCCGGCGCGCATCGGCGACACCATCACCATCGGCAACCTGTCGGGCACGGTCAGCAAGATCCGCATCCGCGCCACCACCATCACCGATTTCGACCGCAAGGACATCATCGTCCCGAACAAGACCTTCATCACCGGGCAACTGATCAACTGGTCGCTGACCGACACCATCACCCGCGTCACGCTCAAGCTGGGCATCGACTACGGTTCGGACCTGGACCTGGTGCGCGACCTGCTGCTCAAGGGCGCCCACGAGAACCCACGCGTGCTCAAGGACCCCGAGCCTCTGGTGTACTTCCTCAACTTCGGCGAGAACGCCCTGGAGCACGAGCTGCGCATGCACGTGCGCGACCTGGGCGACCGCAACCCGACGCTCGACGAAATCAACCGCTACATCGACCGCGAGTTCCGCGCCCATGGCATCAAGATCTCGGTACGCCAGGTGGAGGTGTTCCTGATGGACACCCAAGGCACCCGGCAGCAGTTGATCGCACGGGGTGGCGACGTTGGTCAGATCGATGGCACCGGACCGGCCTGACCTCGGTCCATTGACCATGAACGCGCGGTGACATGACGCTGGGCGATACCGGGCAGGTGAGTGCGGGGGGCGTTGGGCTTGTCGCGGTGGCCGCCCTCGCACCCTCTAAGGAGCACTCCCTTGAAAACGCTCGATCAACTGACGTTCGACAACCGCTTCGCCCGCCTGGGCGATGCCTTCTCCACCCAGGTCCTGCCCGAGCCGATCGCCGAGCCGCGCCTGGTCGTGGCCAGCGAAGCGGCAATGGCGCTGCTCGACCTGGACCCCAGCGAGGCCGGTACGCCCCTGTTCGCCGAGCTGTTCAGCGGGCACAAGCTGTGGGAAGAGGCCGATCCGCGCGCGATGGTCTATTCCGGCCACCAGTTCGGTGGTTACACGCCGCGTCTGGGCGATGGCCGTGGGCTGCTGCTCGGCGAAGTGGTCAACGACGCAGGCGAGCACTGGGACCTGCACCTCAAGGGCGCCGGACCGACCCCCTATTCGCGCATGGGTGATGGACGCGCGGTCTTGCGCTCGTCGATTCGCGAATTCCTCGCCTCCGAGGCCTTGCACGCGCTGGGCATTCCCAGCAGCCGTGCCCTGTGCGTGGTCGGCTCGAGCACGACCGTGTGGCGCGAGACCGCTGAAACGGCGGCGATGGTGCTGCGCCTGGCCGAAAGCCACATCCGCTTCGGGCATTTCGAGTATTTCTACTACACCCGTCAGCCGGAACAGGCGCAGGCCCTGCTCGATCATGTGCTCCAGGCCCACTACCCCGAATGCCTGCAAGAGGAGCAGCCGTGCCTGGCAATGTTCCGCGCCATCGTCGAAGCCAACGCCGAGCTGATCGCCCGCTGGCAGGCCTACGGGTTCTGCCATGGGGTGATGAACACCGACAACATGTCGATCCTGGGCATCACCTTCGATTTCGGCCCATTTGCCTTCCTCGACGACTTCGACGCCAACTTCATCTGCAACCACTCCGACGACCGGGGTCGCTACAGCTACAGCAACCAGGTGCCGATCGCCCACTGGAACCTCAGCGCCCTGGCCCAGGCCCTCACGCCCTTCGTCGAGGTCGAGGCGCTGAAGCAGGCGCTGGAGCTGTTCCTGCCGCTGTACCAGACCCATTACCTGGACCTGATGCGCCGTCGACTGGGTTTCACGGTCGCCGAGCCGGACGACATGGAACTGGTCGAGCGGCTGCTGCAGCTGATGCAGAAAGGCGCCGTGGACTACCACCTGTTCTTCCGCCAGCTGGGCGACCAACCTGTGGCCGAAGCCCTGCGCGTGGTGCGCGACGACTTCGTCGACTTGGCCGGTTTCGACCAGTGGGGCGAGGCTTACCTGGCCCGCTGCGCCCGTGAGCCGGACAACGCGAGCGGCCGCCGTGCGCGCATGCATGCGGTGAACCCGCTGTACGTGCTGCGCAACTACCTGGCCCAACAGGCCATCGAAGCGGCCGAGGCGGGGGACTACACCGAGGTGCGTCGGTTGCACCATGTGCTGAGTAAGCCTTTCGAAGAGCAACTTGGGATGCAGGCCTATGCCGAGCGGCCGCCGACGTGGGGCAAGCACCTGGAGATCAGTTGTTCGTCGTGACGCTCCGTACGGTGCGCTCAACGGTCATGCACTGGCCAGCAGAGAAGCGTACGGTATCCGCAAGCCGTCGTGCAGACGCTTGATCATGGACAAGCTGAGGCCGCGTATTTCGTGCAGGGCTGCGTAGACGCGGTGGCTTGGGTCTGGGGGTCGATCGGATAGTGCTGGCGCTCATACGCTTCGATCGAGGTGACCAAGCGCTGCATTTCGTCAGCGTCTGGCGTACCTGCCTCGGCTTGGAAAATCGCTTCGAGGCGCTGAAAAGCTGCCTGCAGGTCATCCTCCGTGCGGATCGGTTTACTCTGCATCGACTGTCGCCCTGTCTGTTCCGTCGTAGCGCTTGGACGCATTGCCAGCTTCCTCGATCTTCTCTCCTCCTGCGAGCAACTCCACGAATGCATTGGCCATGGCAGACAAGGCGCCCTGACGTCGCACCAGCCAGACAGCACTCATGGCACCTTCGTCGGTCAGCGTCCGGTAGACCACACCTTCGATGCGCATGCGCTGGTAGGACGCCGGTAGCACCGACACGCCCAAGCCTGCAGCGACCAGCCCGATGATCGTCATCACTTCCCCGGCTTCCTGAGCGATGCGCGGCGTGAATCCAGCCTGGCGGGCCAGGCTCAGCAACTGGGCGTACAGCCCGCTGCCATAACTGCGAGGAAAGAACACGAAAGGCTCCTCGGCCAGTGCCGTCATCGAGAGCCCCTCCTCGCTCGCAGCCAGGGGATGAGTCGCATTGAGCACGGCGATCAAGGGCTCATGGAACAGCGGCGTGACGATCAATCCCTCCGGCAACGGCATCGGTCGCATCAACCCGATATCGAGCGTGGCGTCGAATATCCCGTCCGCCACCTCACGGCTGCTCATCTCCTTGAGATCCAGGTGCACAGCCGGAAATCGTTGCCGGAACGTACGCAGCGCCTTTGGAATACGGGACGTAAAGGGCGCCGAAGAGGTGAAGCCGATCTTCAACTCGCCCAGTTCGCCTTGCTGGGCCCGACGCGCGACATCGGCCGCCCGTTCGACTTGCGCCAGCACTTGCCGTGCCTCCTCCAGGAACAGCCGCCCGGCCTCGCTCAACTCGACCCGTCTGTTGTTGCGATCGAACAAGCGGGCACCGACCTCCTGTTCCAGGGCCTGAATCTGCTGACTCAGTGGCGGCTGGGAAATGCCCAGTTGCTGCGCGGCGCGACCGAAATGCAGTTCCTCGGCGACCGCGATGAAATACCGCAGATGACGCAATTCCATGTCGACCTCACTAAGTCGTCAAACCTATCAAATAGGTCGAACAATATATTGGATCTAATCATTAGCCAGCTATATGATTTTTCCTGTCGCTCATTGGCTCATGCCCGAGGTGTTCGTCGTGAAAGCCGCTGCCGTTCCCTTGCCTGCCCATGCCGCTCCGTTCACGTCCGAGCCGCGCACCGAGGTGTGGATCGAGAAAGGCACACCGGCCTTCCTGCGCACGGTGCTGGCACTGTTCAGTGGTGGGTTTGCCACGTTCGCGCTGCTGTACTGCGTGCAGCCGATGATGCCGCTGCTGTCGCAGGAATTCTCGATCAATGCGGCGCAGAGCAGCCTGGTGCTGTCGGTCTCCACGGCAATGCTGGCGATCGGTCTCTTGGTGACCGGGCCGATTTCCGACCGTATCGGGCGCAAGCCGGTGATGCTCTTCGCCCTGGTGTGCGCTGCCATGGCGACGGTGGCCAGTGCGCTGATGCCGACCTGGGAGAGCGTGCTGGTCACGCGTGCGCTGGTCGGCCTGTCGTTGAGCGGGCTGGCAGCCGTGGCCATGACCTACCTCAGTGAAGAGATTCATCCGAGCCATATCGGCCTGGCCATGGGGCTGTACATCGGGGGCAATGCCATCGGCGGCATGAGCGGACGCCTGATCGCGGGCGTGCTGATCGACTTCGTCAGCTGGCACACCGCGATGCTGATCATCGGCGGGCTCGGCCTGATCGCGGCGGCGGTGTTCTGGAAGGTGCTGCCCGAGTCGCGCAACTTCCGCCCCCAGCCGCTGCGCCCTCGGGGCCTGCTCGAAGGGTTCACGATGCACTTCAAGGACGCCGGGCTGCCCTGGCTGTTTCTCGAGGCGTTCCTGCTGATGGGTGCGTTCGTCACCCTGTTCAATTACATCGGTTATCGTCTGTTGGCCGAGCCCTATCACTTGGACCAGGCCTGGGTCGGGCTGCTGTCGGTGGTGTACCTGTCGGGCATCTACAGCTCGGCGCAAGTGGGCGCCCTGGCCGACCGGCTGGGCCGACGCAAGGTGTTCTGGGCCAGTATCCTGGTGATGGGCGGGGGCATGCTGATCACCCTGGCCAGCCCGCTGCCGCTGATCATCGTCGGCATGCTGGTGTTCACCTTCGGCTTCTTCGGTGCGCATTCGGTCGCCAGCAGCTGGATCGGCCGTCGTGCGCTGAAGGCCAAGGGGCAGGCCTCTTCCCTGTACCTGTTCAGCTACTACGCGGGGTCGAGCGTGGCCGGTACGGCAGGGGGAATGTTCTGGCACTGGGGCGGCTGGGGCGGGGTCGGGTTGTTCATCGGCGGCCTGCTGAGCGTGGCCTTGCTGGTGGCCTTGCACCTGAGTCGGCTGGCGCCGAAGACGGCCTGATGCTGGCGGGGCTTCGGTCTGGTGAACGAGGCTAGACCGTAGAGGCTTCATCGCTGGCAAGCCAGCTCACCGGGTGTGGGAGCAACAGTCTTTTCTACTTGGTACATGCCCGACCGCATGGGCCGATGTGTGGGCTTACCCGCGACGCAGGCGGCGCCTGACAGGGCCCTATCGCTGGCAAGCCAGCTCCCACCCAGATCTCTGCAGCCGTCGGTCTGGGCATGGCTGCGCAAGCAGCGTGTGGGAGCGGGCTTGCCCGCGATGAAGCCCCCACGTTCGAAGCAGGCCCTCGCAGGTTTCGAGGCCGGCGGGGCAAGGAACGATGGCGTCATCCCTCCTTGCCGCATCCCGCCTGTTCAGTTGACGAGCTCGACCGTATCCACATCCACTTCGCGGTTGACCAGGTGCTTCTCCACCTCGCCGGTCAGCTTGACCTGGGTCTTGTCGTTGAACGGGGTCGCTGGCAGGTCTTCATCGTCGATCTCAACGGTGATGGTGCCCGTGTTGTCCTTGAACTCGTACTTGTCGTCGTTGTTGATCTTCTTGGTCACGAAGCCTTGTAGCACGACCGGCGTGTCGTCGGCCGCGTCCTTGGCGGCGGCCACGGTGGTCACGGGCTGAGCGCCAGGCCCCGTATAACCGGCCGCCAGGACAGCGGTGCTGAAGAGAGGCGCGAGCAGCAGTGGGAGGTAACGTGCTTTCATGGTGCGAATCCTGTCTGGGTGGGAATGGGGCCAGCTTACCCAGACAGGCTGAAACCAAGCTTAATCCGCTCTGCCGCGGGTGCTACACCGACAGCGCATGCGAGACCGACTCAGGCGTGGTAAGGCGCGGACAGTTCGTGCACCGCTTCGATGAACGCCCCGGCATGTGCCGGATCGACTTCCGGTGTGATGCCATGGCCGAGGTTGAAGACATGGCCCGTGCCGCGACCATAACTGGCCAGGATACGGCCCACTTCCTGACGGATGGCCTCGGGCTTGGCGTACAGCACGGTCGGGTCCATGTTCCCTTGCAGAGCGACCCGCTCGCCCACCCGGCGACGGGCTTCGCCGATGTCGCAGGTCCAGTCCAGGCCCAGGGCGTCGGCACCGGCGTCGGCGATGCTTTCGAGCCACAGGCCGCCGTTCTTGGTGAACAGGATCACGGGCACCTTGCGGCCTTCACGCTCGCGGATTAAGCCGCTGACGATCTTGCGCATGTAGGCCAGCGAGAACTCCTGGTACGCCGCCGACGACAGGTTGCCACCCCAGGTGTCGAAGATCTGCACTGCCTGGGCGCCGGCTTCGATCTGCCCGTTGAGGTACTGGGTGACCGACTGCGCCAGCTTGTCCAGCAGCAGGTGCATGGCCTGCGGATCGTCGTACAGCATGGCCTTGGTCTTGCGGAAATCCTTCGACGAGCCGCCTTCGACCATATAGGTCGCCAGCGTCCAGGGGCTGCCGGAGAACCCGATCAGCGGCACGCGGCCATTGAGTGCCTGGCGAATGGTGCTGACCGCGTCCATGACGTAGCCCAGGTCCTGGTGCGCATCCGGCACCGGCAGCGCCTCGATGTCGGCCCGGGTGTTGATGACCTTGCGAAAGCGCGGCCCTTCGCCGGTCTCGAAGTACAGCCCCTGGCCCATGGCATCGGGGATGGTGAGGATGTCGGAGAACAGGATCGCGGCATCCAGCGGGTAGCGGTCCAGCGGCTGCAGGGTGACCTCGCAGGCGAACTGCGGGTTCTTGCACAGGCTCATGAAGTCACCGGCCTTGGCGCGGCTGGCGCGGTATTCGGGCAGGTAGCGGCCGGCCTGGCGCATCATCCAGACAGGGGTCACGTCCACGGGTTGCTTGAGCAGCGCGCGCAGGAAACGGTCGTTCTTCAGGGCAGTCATGTCGGCATCCGGGAAAAGAGTGAGGCCATTTTCTCAGACACACGGCAAAAAGGCACGGCGAACGCCGTGAGGGCGGTTGGTTCAACGAATTGGAGGGGTGGCCGTAAGCTACAAGCTACAAGCTACAAGCTACAAGCTACAAGCTACAAGCTACAAGCTACAAGCTACAAGCTACAAGCTACAAGCTACAAGCGGAGACCGCGGTGTTGGGGGGAGCGTTCATTGCTGCCCCTACACGGTCAGCTTACAGCTTGTAGCTTGCCACTTGCCGCTTCTCAAACCTCCAGGTAGTCCAGAATCCCCTCGGCCGCCGTGCGCCCTTCGAAGATGGCCGTGACCACCAGGTCGGACCCGCGCACCATGTCGCCGCCGGCGAAGATCTTCGGGTGGCTGGTCTGGTGCTTGAAGCGGTTCTGCTCGGGGGCGATGACACGACCCTGGCTGTCGGTACGGATGTCGAACTGCTCGAACCAAGACGCCGGGCTGGGCCGGAAGCCGAAGGCGATGACCACGGCGTCGGCCGGCAGGATCTGCTCGGAGCCTGGGATCGGCTCGGGGCTGCGGCGGCCACGGGCGTCCGGCTCGCCGAGACGGGTCTCGACCACCTTCACGCCTTCGACCCGGTCCTCGCCGACGATGGCGATCGGCTGGCGGTTGTAGAGGAACTTCACGCCCTCTTCCTTGGCGTTCTTCACCTCCTTGCGCGAACCCGGCATGTTCGCCTCGTCACGGCGGTAGGCACAGGTGACGGACTTGGCGCCCTGGCGGATCGAGGTGCGGTTGCAGTCCATCGCCGTGTCGCCACCGCCCAGCACCACCACGGTCTTGCCCTGCATGTCGACGAAGTCTTCCGGCGCCTTCTCGAAGCCCAGGTTGCGGTTGACGTTGGCGACCAGGAAGTCCAGCGCATCGTGCACGCCAGGCAGGTCCTCACCGGGGAAGCCGCCTTTCATGTAGGTGTAGGTGCCCATGCCCATGAACACCGCATCGTACTCGGCGAGCAACTGCTCCAGGGTGACGTCCTTGCCGATCTCGGTGTTCAGGCGGAACTCGATGCCCATGCCGGTGAACACCTCGCGGCGCTTGCTCAGCACGGTCTTCTCCAGCTTGAACTCGGGAATGCCGAAGGTCAGCAGCCCCCCGATCTCCGGGTTGCGGTCGAACACCACCGGGGTCACACCGGCGCGCACCAGCACGTCGGCACAGCCCAGCCCCGCAGGACCGGCACCGATGATGGCGACGCGCTTGCCGGTCGGCTTGACCTTGGACATGTCCGGGCGCCAGCCCATGGCGAACGCGGTGTCGGTGATGTACTTCTCCACCGAGCCGATGGTGACCGCGCCGAAGCCGTCGTTCAGGGTGCAGGCACCTTCGCAGAGGCGGTCCTGCGGGCAGACCCGGCCGCAGACTTCCGGCAGGGTGTTGGTCTGGTGCGACAGCTCGGCCGCCGCCAGGATGTTGCCCTCGGACACCAGCTTGAGCCAGTTGGGAATGAAGTTGTGCACCGGGCACTTCCATTCGCAGTACGGGTTGCCACAGCCCAGGCAGCGGTGCGCCTGTTCGGTGGTCTGCTGCGGCTTGAAGGGTTCGTAGATCTCGACGAACTCTTTCTTGCGCTGGCGCAGCAGCTTCTTCTTGGGATCCTTGCGCCCTACTTCGATGAACTGGAAGTCATTGCTCAGACGTTCAGCCATTTTCAAAACCTCTTGACAGCAGCGGCGAGCTTCACGCTTCAAGCCGCAAGTCGATCACGTAAGCCGGTGAGCGCCCGGCTGCCATCGCTTGCAGCCAGGGTGCTCACTACTTGCAGCTGTGTTATTGCGGGTTGGCGCGGGTGCTGGAGAGCAGGTGCTTGAGGTTGGCCGCCTTGGGCTTGACCAGCCAGAAGCGCCGCACGTAGTCCTCCAGGTTCTCCGAGAGCTCACGCCCCCACTCGCTGCCGGTCTCTTGAACGTATTCGGCCAGGACACGCGCCAGGTGCGTACGGTAGGCTTCCATCGCCTCGCCACTGATGCGCTGGATCTCCACCAGCTCATGGTTGAGCTTGTCGACGAAGGTGTTGTCCTGGTCGAGCACGTAGGCGAAACCGCCAGTCATGCCAGAGCCGAAGTTGTAACCGGTCTTGCCCAGGACGCAGACGAAGCCACCGGTCATGTATTCACAGCAGTGATCGCCCGTGCCTTCCACCACCGCATGGGCGCCGGAGTTGCGCACACCGAAACGCTCGCCCGCGGTACCGGCGGCGAACAGCCGCCCACCGGTGGCACCGTACAGGCAGGTGTTGCCGATGATGGCGCTGTGCTGCGTCTCGAAGGGGCTGCCCGCCGGCGGCACGATGGTCAGCTTGCCACCGGTCATGCCCTTGCCGACGTAGTCGTTGGCATCGCCTTCCAGGTGCAGGTGCAAGCCGCCGGCGTTCCAGACACCGAAGCTCTGCCCGGCCGTGCCCTTGAAGCGGAAGGTGATCGGCGCGGCGGCCATGCCCTGGTTGCCATGCAGACGCGCGATCTCACCGGACACCCGCGCGCCGATCGAGCGGTCGCAATTGCAGATGGCCAGGTCGAAGCAGCCACCGGCCATGTCACGCACGGCTGGCAGGGCCAGGGCGACCATCTGCTCGGCCAGTTCACCCTTGTCGAACGGTGGGTTGTTCTCGACCTGGCAGAACTGCGGCTTGTCGGCCGGCACGTGGCTGCTGCCCAGCAACGGGCTGAGGTCCAGGTGATGCTGACGCTCGGTGTCGCCTGGCAGCACGTCCAGCAGGTCGGTACGCCCGATCAGCTCGCCCAGGCTGCGCACGCCCAGGCGCGCCAGCCACTCGCGGGTCTCCTCGGCGACGAAGGTGAAGAAGTTCACCACCATGTCGACGGTGCCGATGTAGTGATCCTTGCGCAGCTTGTCGTTCTGCGTGGCCACGCCGGTGGCGCAGTTGTTCAGGTGGCAGATGCGCAGGTACTTGCAGCCCAGGGCGATCATCGGCGCGGTGCCGAAGCCGAAGCTCTCGGCGCCGAGAATGGCCGCCTTGATCACGTCCAGGCCGGTCTTCAGGCCGCCATCGGTCTGCACCCGCACCTTGCCGCGCAGGTCGTTGCCGCGCAGGGTCTGGTGCGTTTCGGCCAGGCCCAGCTCCCAGGGCGCACCGGCGTACTTGATTGAGGTCAGCGGGGACGCCCCGGTCCCGCCGTCATAGCCGGAGATGGTGATGAGGTCGGCGTAGGCCTTGGCCACACCGGCGGCGATGGTGCCGACGCCGGCCTCGGCGACCAGCTTGACCGACACCAGCGCCTGCGGATTGACCTGCTTGAGGTCGTAGATCAGCTGAGCCAGGTCTTCGATCGAATAGATGTCGTGGTGCGGCGGCGGCGAAATCAAGGTCACGCCAGGCACCGCATAGCGCAGCTTGGCGATCAGGCCGTTGACCTTGCCGCCTGGCAGCTGGCCGCCCTCGCCGGGCTTGGCGCCCTGGGCCACCTTGATCTGCAGCACTTCGGCATTGACCAGGTATTCCGGGGTGACACCGAACCGGCCCGTGGCCACCTGCTTGATCTTGGAGCTGCGGACAGTGCCGTAGCGCGCCGGGTCCTCACCGCCTTCACCGGAGTTGGAGCGTGCGCCCAGGCGGTTCATCGCCTCGGCCAAGGCCTCATGCGCCTCGGGCGACAAGGCGCCGAGGGAGATACCGGCGGAGTCGAAACGCTTGAGGATCTCGCTCAGCGGCTCGACCTGTTCCAGCGCGATCGGCTGCTCGGCGACCTTGACCTTGAGCAGGTCACGGATCATCGACACCGGACGCTGATCGACCAGTGCGGTGTATTCCTTGAACTTGACGTAGTCGCCCTGCTGCACGGCGGCTTGCAAGGTGTTGACCACGTCCGGGTTGTAGGCGTGGTACTCGCCGCCGTGGACGAACTTCAGCAGCCCACCCTGCTGGATCGGCTTGCGTGCGCTCCAGGCTTCGGCGGCCAGCAGCTTCTGGTCACCTTCCAGGTCGACGAAGCGTGCGCCCTTGATCCGGCTCGGCACGCCCTTGAAGCTCAGGCCGACCACGTCGTCCGACAGGCCGATCGCTTCGAACAGCTGGGCGCCGCGGTAGGAGGCGATGGTCGAGATACCCATCTTCGACAGGATCTTGAGCAGGCCCTTGGAGATGCCCTTGCGGTAGTACTTGAACACCTCGTCCAGGTCACCCAGCACTTCCCCGGTACGGATCAGGTCGGCCAGCACTTCGTAGGCCAGGTACGGGTAGACCGCCGAGGCACCAAAGCCGATCAGCACGGCGAAGTGGTGCGGATCGCGCGCCGTGGCGGTCTCTACCAGGATGTTGCTGTCGCAGCGCAGGCCCTGCTCGGTCAGGCGGTGGTGCACCGCGCCGACGGCCAGCGAGGCATGGACCGGCAGCTTGCCCGGTGCGATGGCACGGTCGCTGAGCACCAGTTGGGTCTTGCCGCCACGGACCGCTTCTTCGGCCTGATCGGCGATGTTGCGGATGGCCGCTTCGAGGCCGATGCTTTCTTCGTAGTTGAGGTCGATCAGCTCGCGCTCGAACCCGTCGCGCTCCAGCGCCATCAGCGAGCGCCACTTGGCCGGGGACACCACGGGCGAGCTGAGGATCACCCGTGAGGCATGCTCGGGGGATTCCTGGAAGATGTTGCGCTCGGCACCCAGGCAGATCTCCAGCGACATGACGATCGCTTCGCGCAGCGGGTCGATCGGCGGGTTGGTGACCTGGGCGAACTGCTGACGGAAATAGTCGAACGGCGAACGCACACGCCGCGACAGGATCGCCATGGGCGTGTCGTCGCCCATCGAGCCGACCGCTTCCTGGCCCTGCTCGCCCAACGGGCGCAGTACCTGGTCGCGTTCTTCGAAGGTGACCTGGAACATCTTCATGTACTGCTTGAGCTGATCGACGTCGTAGCTGGCCACGCCGGGGTCATCGCTCAGGTTGGCCTGGATGCGCAGGGCATGCTGACGCAACCAGCGCTTGTACGGATGACGCGATTTGAGGCGGTTGTCGATCGCATCGGTGTCGAGAATCTGCCCAGTCTCGGTGTCGACGGCGAAGATCTGGCCTGGGCCGACACGCCCCTTGGCCACGACGTCCTCGGGCTTGTAGTCCCATACGCCGATCTCGGAGGCCAGGGTGATGTAGCCGTTGGTGGTAGTGACCCAGCGCGCCGGGCGCAAGCCGTTGCGGTCGAGCAGGCACACTGCGTGGCGACCTTCGGTCATCACCACACCGGCCGGGCCGTCCCAGGGTTCCATGTGCATGGAGTTGTATTCGTAGAACGCGCGCAGGTCGGCGTCCATGGTCTCGACGTTCTGCCACGCCGGCGGAATGATCATGCGCACGCCGCGGAACAGGTCGATGCCACCGGTCACCATCAGCTCGAGCATGTTGTCCATGCTGGAGGAGTCGGACCCCACGCGGTTGACCAGCGGACCGAGTTCCTCGAGGTCCGGGATCAGGTCGTTGGCGAACTTGGCGCGCCGGGCCATGGCCCAGTTGCGGTTGCCGGTGATGGTGTTGATCTCGCCGTTGTGGGCGAGGAACCGGAACGGCTGCGCCAGCGGCCACTTGGGCAAGGTGTTGGTGGAGAAGCGCTGGTGGAACACGCAGATGGCGGTTTGCAGGCGCTCGTCACCCAGGTCCGGGAAGAAGGCGGCGAGGTCCGCCGGCATCATCAGCCCTTTGTAGATGATGGTCTTGTGCGAGAAGCTGCAGATGTAATGATCGGCATCGGCGGCGTTGGCCACCGAGGAGCGACGACGGGCGCTGAACAGCTTGATGGCGAAGTCCTGGTCGCTCAGCCCTTCCCCGCCGATGAACACCTGCTCGATCTGCGGCAGACGCTCGAGGGCCAGCTGGCCCAGCACGCGGGTGTCGATCGGCACCTTGCGCCAGCCCACCAGCTGCAGGCCGGCAGCCAGGATTTCACGGTCCATGTTGGCGCGGGCCGCCTCGGCCTTGGCCGCATCCTGATTGAAGAACACCATGCCCACGGCGTACTGCGCGGGCAGCTCGACACCGAACTGCTCGGTCGCCACGGCACGCAGGAAGGCATCGGGCTTCTGCATCAGCAGGCCACAACCGTCACCGGTCTTGCCATCGGCGTTGATCCCGCCACGGTGGGTCATGCACGTCAGGGCTTGCATGGCGGTTTGCAGCAAGTGGTGGCTCGGCGTGCCCGTCATGTGGGCAATCAGGCCGAAGCCGCAGTTATCCTTGAATTCTTCGGGACGATACAGACCTGTTTTCATAGACACATTCTCACCAGGTTCGCCTCTCAACCAAGGCAAATCTCTTTTTTAAACAAACACTTACCGCCCGCGCTGATCATTTGCCAGCTTTTTGTGCGAGGGTAATGGATGGGCATTGTGGCACAGCGGCGATCGCGCTCACAAACGATAGTGACGATCCACTTACGCTTTATGTCGCATTTTTGAATGCTTGTCGCGATTTTTATGTGCTATCGCTCATGAAAGCACGATCGCGGTAGGCAGCATGGGCTGTCTGCAGGGCTCATGGCCAACAGCCTGGGACAGACGCGCCTGCCGTGCAGGGCACGGCAGGCGCATTCGAGTCCGGAATCGCTCAGCTACGGGACGGCTGGGGTGGCGCCGTCCGGGCGGTATCAGCGGGAGGTCGACAGCTCTTGTTGGACGCTGGCGACGGTACGTGGCCAAGGTTTACCAGCCTGGACCTTGGCTGGCAAGGATTTGATGGCGGCAACCGCTGCATCGCGATTGGCGAAGCTACCGTAGGTCACCACGTACAGCGGCTTGCCCTGCAGGGTTTTCTTGAAGTAGCGGTACTCGCCACCTTGCGCCTTGACGAATGCCTGGGCCGAGGCTTCGGAGCTGGTCCCGAGAATCTGCAACACGTAGTTGCCCGACTTCTGCCCGGCGTACCAGCTGCTGCCAGCGCCGCCACTGGCGGGTTTTTCAGCAGGCTTGGCGGTGGCCACCTGAGTCGCTGGCGCGGCAGGCTTGGCCACAGGCGCTGCCGGCTTGGCCGGTTGGGTCGCAGGCTTGGGCGCCGGTGCCACGGCGGCCTGCTGGGCAGGCGCCGTGCTCTGGGGCTGTACCGGAGTAGGTGCAGGGCCTGCCGCCATGCCCTGGGGCGGCGCGGTGGTGGTCACGGTCGGCGGCGTGGAAGGCTGCGGCGCCGTGGTTCCGGCCGCAGTGCCCTCTTCGCCTTCGCCCATGCCAGCCGCTTCGGCCAGCGGCTCACGCACCACGGGCGACTGCCCGTTCATCGGCAGGGATTGCGACGACCCGGAGAACTCGATGGCCGGTTTGCCATTGTTGGACTGGACGGTGTTCGGCTGGCCCTGGCCCAGCGGCAACTGCGCCTGCTCGGCAGGCGCCTGGGCCGGCGTGTCGCTTTTCTTGGGCATCAAGACGGCGGCTGCGACAGCCACCACGACGACGGCGGACAGTGCCAGTACATGCTTCTTAGGCATAGGGAACCCCATGGCTGGTCGCTTGGCCGAACTTCGGCTGGCGATCATGGCTTCGATCAATGTATCCCGGGCGACTTGGTTGATGGTGCCAGGCCAACCGTCGGAATGTTCATGGATATCGACGATCTGCTCGCGCGTGAACACGTCGATGCCACGGCCGGCGCCTTCCAAGCGCTGCTCGAGGTACTCGCGGGTCTCGTCCTCGCTGTAGGGCTCGAGCTCGATGACATGGAACCGTTCCTGGCCCTCGCTGAGCTCGTCCAACCCCGCGATCAGCGAGGGCTCGCCGAACAGGAACACATGCGGGCGCGCCTCTGGCGTGCCTGCCGTCAATTCCAGCAACGCTTGGAGTGCCGACTCGTCGAGTTGTTCCGCGTCGTCCACCAGCAAGTAGACTTCCTGGCCGGTCAGGGCCAGTTGCACGACCTGGGCGAGAATGCTCTGCACCTCTGGTTGCGCGCCCGCCAATTGCTGGGCCACCTGCCCCAGAACACTGGCCGCGTCGCCGGCCTCACGCGCCGACACCACGATGCTGCGCACCGCCTGTTTGTTGGTGCTGGCCACCAGCGCCTGACGCAACAAGGTCTTGCCACTGCCCAGGGGCCCGGTGACCACCAGCAGCAACTGGCTGTAGCGCGCCAAGTGGTGGAGCTGGCCGAGCACCGGCTTGCGCTGCGCCGGGAAGAACTTGAAGCCCGGCACGCGCGCGGCGAACGGGTCATGGCTCAATTGATAGTGTTCGAGAAAGGCCTCATCGGCATGCAAACTGGTCATTACGCGGTCACACCCTCAACCTGAGCCACGATCGCGCGGTAATCCGCTGCCAGCGTGGCTTGAAGAATTTCTGTCGGATAGTCGTCGGTCACCACGGCCTGACCGAGCTGGCGCAGCAGCACCAGGCGCAAGCGGCCGTCGAGGACCTTCTTGTCGACCGCCATGTGTTCCATGAACTGGGCAGGCGTCATCTGTGCAGGTGGCACCACGGGCAGCCCTGCCGCCTGCATCAGGCGGATGCCGCGGTCGCGTGCCTCGCGGTCGATCCAGCCCAGGCGCATGGACATCTCCAGCGCCATGACGGTCCCGGCCGCCACGGCTTCGCCGTGCAACCAGACGCCATACCCCATGTGGGTCTCGATGGCATGGCCGAAGGTGTGCCCCAGGTTCAAGGTGGCACGCACCCCGGACTCGCGCTCGTCGGCGCCGACCACGGCGGCCTTCGCCGCGCAGGAACGGCGGATCGCCTCGGTCAGCGCCTGGGCGTCGAGCTGGCGCAGGGCCGTCATGTGCGCCTCGAGCCAGCCGAGGAACGGCTCGTCGCAGATCAACCCGTACTTGATGACTTCGGCCAGGCCCGCCGAGAGTTCGCGCGCGGGCAGGGTCGACAGGCTGGTGGTGTCGATCAGCACCGCCTGGGGCTGGTAGAACGCACCGATCATGTTCTTGCCCAGCGGGTGGTTGATGCCGGTCTTGCCGCCGACCGAGGAATCGACCTGTGACAACAGGGTGGTCGGCACCTGGATGAAGTCGACGCCGCGCTGATAACAGGCGGCCGCGAAGCCGGCCATGTCGCCGATGACGCCGCCCCCCAGTGCCACGACGGTGGTACGGCGGTCGTGCCGCGCACCGAGCAGGGCGTCGAAGATCAGCTGCAGGGTTTCCCAGTTCTTGAAGGCTTCGCCATCGGGCAGGACCACCGGCAGCACCGAGTAGGCGTCCAGGGTCCGGGTCAGGCGCTCGAGGTACAGGGGCGCGACGGTCTGGTTGGAGACGATCGCCACCTGGCGTCCGGCGATGTGTGGTGCCAGCAGCGCGGCCTGGTCCAGCAGGCCTTCGCCAATGTAGATCGGGTAGCTACGCTCGCCCAGGTCGACCTTTAGTGTCTGCATGTATCCCCACGATTGAACTGGGCGCGGCATCGTTCGCACGACCCGCGCACTGACGTCTGGTCTGTTTACCGGCCCGAGGATAGTACCGGCTTATCGGGGCGGCAACTTCTGCAAGCGCTCGAGGATGTCGAGCATCACCATGCGCGGTGGCCGCTCGTCGGTTTCCACGATGAGGTCGGCGATCTCACGGTAGAGCGGATCACGGATCTCCAGCAGGTTGCGCAGCGTGGCTTCGGGGTTGGCCGTGCGCAGCAGCGGGCGGTTGCGATCCCGCGCCGTGCGGCCTACCTGTTGCTCCACCGAGGCATGCAGGTAGATGACCCGTCCGCCTTCGTGCAGGGCGCGCCGGTTGGCCTCGCGCATCACCACGCCGCCGCCGGTGGCCACGACCTGACCGTCGAGCGCACACAGCTCGGCGATCATCGCCTCTTCACGGTCGCGGAAGCCAGGCTCGCCTTCCTTGTCGAAGATCCACGGGATGTTGGCGCCGGTGCGCTGCTCGATCTCCTTGTCGGAGTCCTTGAACGACAGGCGCAGCTCTTTGGCCAGCAGCCGCCCGATGGTGCTTTTGCCAGCACCCATGGGGCCTACAAGTATCAAATTTTGCACAGAATCAACGACTCACGACAATCGCCCGGTCATCCATGATACGCGGAGTCAGGAAGACCAGCAGCTCGGATTTTTTTTCTTGGACCGTTTCACGCCGGAACAGCCGCCCAACATACGGCAGATCGCCCAGAAATGGCACCTTGTCGACGACATTGTTTCGCACCGTGGAGTACACGCCGCCGATCACCACGGTCTGACCGTCGCCGACGCGCACCTTGGCGTTGACTTCGTTCTTGCGGATCGGCGGCACGTCGTTGCGCGCATTGATGTAGTCGGGCTCGTCCTTGGTCACACGGACCGCCATGACGACCCGGTCGTCGGGGGTGATCTGCGGCGTGACCTCGAGCGACAGTGAGGCTTCGCGAAACGACACCGACGTGGCGCCGCTGCCGCTGGTCTCCTGATAGGGAATCTCGGCGCCCTTGAGAATGCGCGCGGTCTCCTTGTCGGCCGTGAAAACCTTGGGCTGCGAGACGATCTCGCCGTGGCCGTTCTTCTCCATGGCGCTAAGCTCGAGATCGAGCAGCACATCGCCCCGCAGCAGGCCCAGCCCAAGCCCGGCCGTCGCCTGCTCGACCCCCAGGTCGACGAACAGCTCGCTGCCCAGCCTGACCTTCTCGCCATACAATGGCCCGCCCCAGCGCACCCCCAGCGCACGCTGAAAGTCCACGTCCGCCTCGACGATGCGGGCTTCGATCATCACCTGGCGCATCGGCACGTCCAGTTCGGCCACCAGGGCACGGATCTGCGCCAGGCGCTCGGCAGGTTGCGCCACCACCAGGGTGTTGGTGCGCTCGTCCACCCCCACGCCCCCTCGCCC
>NZ_JAAMQJ010000023.1 GCF_013523125.1 Pseudomonas entomophila
TCACAAGCACCCACACGAATTGCTTGATTCAATTTGTTAAAGAGCGTTTGGCTGAGAAGCTTTCGTCTCAACCGAGGCGCGCATTCTACGCTGTCCTCGTTGTGTGTCAAGCGTTTATTTTGAAGTTCTTTTCGGGAAACCCTAACAACTTCAACCACTTGACTCGCTGCGATCTCTCGAAGCGGGAGGCGAATCATACAGCGTTACAACCTGCTGTCAACCACCTTTTTCACCGCTTCCGGTCGAAACCGAAGCCCTTCCAGCGCTATCTCGATTCAAACAACCTGTTGATTAACAAGGCGTTTATCGTTCCGAGTGCGTTGGAAGTGGTGCGCATTATAAGGGGATCTGAAACCCCGTCAACCCTTTATTTCGATTCATTTCGCTTTTTCCGGTTGAACCGTGGCAACCGTCGCCACACAGCCGGGATACGCAGCACCATCAGCACGAGCCCCACCCCTGCGTACAGGGTCCACTCCCCCAGATCGGAACGTACGATCCACAGGAAATGCAGCAGCCCCAACCCCAACACTGCATAGACGAGTCGATGCAAGGACCGCCAGCGTGCGCCCAGTCGCCGCTGACTGGCCTTGTTCGAGGTTACCGCCAGCACGAGCAGGCCCAAGAACCCCAGCGTACCGACGATGATGTAGGGCCGCCGACGCAACTCGACACCCAGCTGCCCGAGATCCAGCCCCAGCATGAACACCAGATAGCCGAGCAGGTGCAGCAGGATGTAGGCAAAGCTCCACAAGCCGATCTGCCTGCGCACCACGATCCAGCCTGCCCACCCGGTCATGCGCTGGAGGGGGCTCATGCACAGACTGACCAACAGGTAGATCAACCCTCCCAGTCCCAGGCGCGTGACCAGCACCTTGCCAGGATCAGGACCCAATTGGTTGCCCACGGCTTCGTAGAGCCACCAGGCCGGCAACAGGCAACCGAACAGAAACAGCGCCAGCCGTAGTCGTGGATAGCGCATCAATAGTACTTCCGCAGATCCAGCCCCGCGTACAAGCCACTGACCTGTTCGGCATAGCCGTTGAACATCAGCGTGTCGCGTACGTTCGGACTGAACAGCCCACTCGGTAGCCGTCGCTCATGGGCCTGTGTCCAGCGCGGATGATCGACCTGCGGATTGACGTTGGCATAGAAGCCGTACTCGTCGGGCGCCAAGCCTTGCCAGGTGGTCCTGGGCTGCTCGGCGACCAGGCTCATGCGCACGATCGACTTGATGCTCTTGAACCCATATTTCCACGGCACGACCAGCCGCAGTGGCGCCCCGTTCTGATTCGGCAGCTCGCGACCGTACATGCCGACGGCCATCAGGGTCAGCGGGTTCATCGCCTCGTCCAGGCGCAAGCCCTCCACATAGGGCCAGTCGATCAAGGCGAACCCCGAGCGCTGCCCTGGCATGTGCTCAGGATCACGAAGGGTTTCGAAGCGTACATAACGGGCCTTGGAGGTCGGCTGGACGCGCTTGAGGATGTCTGCCAACGGAAAGCCCAGCCACGGAATCACCATCGACCAGGCTTCGACGCAGCGCAGCCGGTAGATGCGCTCTTCCAGTCGGTAGGGTTTGACGAAGTCCTCCAGCGCGTACTGACCCGGCTCGTCGACTTCGCCATCGATCACCAGGCGCCAGGGTTCGGTCGGCAGACTCCCGGCGTTATCAGCCGGGTCGCCCTTGTCGGGCCCGAACTCATAGAAGTTGTTGTAATGGGTGGCGTCGCGAAAAGGCGTGATCGCTTCGTCCTTCACGGTCACCGCTTGCCAGCGTGTGGCAGCGAGCTTGTCGGTGAACCAGCCCGCTGGCTTGCCAGGCTCGACATCCGGGTAACGAGCACGGTCAGCGGCATGGCCGACGGAGGGCAAGGTACCGAGCGCCAACCCGGCCATTGCACCACCGAGCACACGACGGCGGGAGAGATAAAGGGATTCAGGCGTAACGTCCGACAGTTTGCAATCGGACGATTTGGGAAGCTGGATGAGCATGTCGACCCCACAGCACTGGACAAGGATGTACCAATAGACTGTAGGGCCGCAGGGTTATTCCCGCATTAAATCGATCTCACGCTTTACGGCGCCGTTTGCGCAGCAGGTACTGCACAGGCCCCGAAGCCGCATAGCCGAGGAAGATCAGCAGCAGGATGCGCGGTGGATCACTGAAGACCACGGCGAACACCAGCACCACCGCCAGGATGGCGACGAAGGGCACGCGACCCTTGAGGTCCAGCTCCTTGAAGCTGTTGTACTTGACGTTGCTGACCATCAGCATGCCGGCCGCCGCGACCAGCAGAGCCACCAGGAACGACAGCTTGGAGCCCTGAATGCCGTAGTCGCTGAAGGCCCAGACGGTACCCGCCACCACACCGGCCGCGGCCGGGCTCGCCAGACCGATGAAGTAGCGCTTGTCGGCGGTGCCGACCTGGGTGTTGAACCGTGCCAGACGCAGTGCTGCGCCAGCGACATAGATGAAGGCCACCATCCAGCCGACCTTGCCCATGTCGCCCAAGGCCCAGACGAAGGCCAGCAATGCAGGGGCCACACCGAAAGCGACCATGTCCGACAGCGAGTCGTACTCGGCACCGAAGGCGCTCTGGGTATTGGTCATGCGCGCCACGCGACCGTCGAGGCTGTCGAGCACCATGGCCACGAAGATCGCGATGGCGGCGAACGCCAGGTACTTGCTGCCCTCGTGCGCGTCGCCAGCGCTCAAATAGCCATGGGCGCTGATGGCGCTGATGATCGCGTAGAACCCGGCAAACAGGTTGGCGGTGGTGAACAGATTGGGCAACAGGTAGATGCCGCGATGCCGAACCTTGCGCCCTTCGGCGTCATGCCCCTCTTCAATGTGCTCATCGACAGGTAGCAGGCTTTCGGCGTCGGAGGGCGTGTGCGGCTCTTCGGGACGTTCGCTCATGGAGATTACCTTGCAACAGGATGGAAAGTATTCGACGCGGGCAGGCGACGGAGGTTCGACGCCTGCCCCTGGTCGCTTTATACCAGATGCGGGCGCCTGAACGAAAAAACGCGGCCGAGGCCGCGTTCTTCGTCACGTCAGGACAGGATCAGTTCTTGCTCTTGTCGACGATCTTGTTGGCCGAGATCCACGGCATCATCGAGCGCAGCTGCTCGCCGATGATTTCGATGCCGTGGGCGGCGTTGTTGCGACGCTTGGCGGTCATCGACGGGTAGTTGGTGGCGCCTTCGCTGATGAACATCTTCGCGTATTCGCCGTCCTGGATGCGCTTGAGTGCGTTGCGCATGGCCTTGCGGGATTCTTCGTTGATGACTTCAGGACCGGTCACGTACTCGCCGTACTCGGCGTTGTTGGAGATCGAGTAGTTCATGTTGGCGATACCGCCTTCGTACATGAGGTCGACGATCAGCTTCAGCTCGTGCAGGCACTCGAAGTAGGCCATTTCCGGCGCGTAACCGGCTTCGACCAAGGTTTCGAAACCGGCCTTGACCAGCTCGACGGTACCGCCGCACAGCACGGCCTGCTCACCGAACAGGTCGGTTTCGGTCTCGTCCTTGAAGGTGGTTTCGATGATGCCGGTGCGGCCACCGCCGACGCCTGCGGCGTAGGACAGCGCGACGTTCTTGGCGTTGCCCGACGCATCCTGGTAGATGGCGATCAGGTCAGGGATGCCACCGCCCTTGACGAACTCGGAACGCACGGTGTGGCCCGGGGCCTTCGGCGCGATCATGATCACGTCCAGGTCGGCGCGCGGCACGACCTGGTTGTAGTGGATCGAGAAGCCGTGGGAGAACGCCAGGGTCGCGCCCTGCTTGATGTTCGGCTCGATCTCGTTCTTGTACAGCGTGCCCTGGAATTCGTCCGGGGTCAGGATCATGACCAGGTCGGCAGCGGCGACGGCGGACGCCACGTCAGCGACTTTCAAGCCGTGGGCTTCTGCCTTGGCGACGGTGGCCGAGCCCTTGCGCAGGCCGACGGTGACGTCGACGCCCGAGTCCTTCAGGTTGCACGCCTGGGCGTGACCCTGGGAGCCGTAACCGATGATGGCGACTTTCTTGCCCTGGATGATGGAAAGGTCGCAATCTTTATCGTAGAAAACTTTCATGAACTACCCCTGTTATATCCTGGCTCGCGGGAGCCAACGCTAATTGTTGAAGTTAGATGCTGAGCACTTTGTCGCCCCGGGCGATGCCGGTGACGCCACTGCGAACGGTTTCAAGGATCGACGTGGTGCCGATCGCCTGGATGAAGCTGTCGAGCTTGTCGCTGGTCCCGCTCAGCTGCACGGTGTACACGCTGGCGGTGACGTCGACGATCTGTCCACGGAAGATGTCGGTGGTGCGCTTGATCTCGGCGCGCTGGGCGCCGGTGGCCTTGACCTTGACCAGCATCATTTCGCGCTCGATGTGCGCGCTTTCCGACAGGTCGACCAGCTTGACCACTTCGACGAGCTTGTTCAGGTTCTTGGTGATCTGCTCGATCACCTCGTCGTGGCCGATGGTGGTCAACGTCAGACGCGATACGCTCGGGTCCTCGGTCGGGGCCACGGTCAGGCTTTCGATGTTGTAGTTGCGTTGGGAAAACAGCCCGACCACGCGAGACAAGGCACCGGGTTCGTTTTCCAGCAGCAGGGAAATGATGTGCCGCATATCAGGTACGCTCCGTCTTGCTCAGCCACATGTCACGCATCGAGCCGTCCTTGATCTGCATCGGGTAGACGTGCTCGCTCCTGTCGACCTGGATGTCGATGAAGACCAGGCGATTCTTCAGGGCGAAGGCTTCCTCGAGCTTGGGCTTGAGGTCCTTCAGGCTGGTGATGCGAATGCCGACATGGCCATAGGCTTCGACCAGCTTGATGAAGTCGGGCAACGACTCCATGTAGGAATGCGAGTGGCGGCTGTTGTAGGACATGTCCTGCCACTGGCGAACCATGCCCAATACGCCGTTGTTCAGGTTGACGATCTTCACCGGCAAGCCGTACTGCAGGCAGGTCGACAGCTCCTGGATGTTCATCTGGATGCTGCCTTCGCCGGTGACGCAGGCCACGTCGTCGTCGGGGAAGCTCAGCTTCACGCCCATGGCCGCCGGGAAACCGAAGCCCATGGTGCCCAGGCCACCGGAGTTGATCCAGCGATTGGGCTTGTTGAAGCGATAGTACTGCGCCGCGAACATCTGGTGCTGGCCGACGTCGGAGGTGACGAAGGCATCGCCATTGGTGACTTCGCACAGGGTCTCGATGACCTTCTGCGGCTTGATCACTTCACCGTCGCCCTGGTCGTACGGGAACAGCCCACGGTTACCGCGCCATTCGTCGATCTGCTTCCACCACGTATCCATGGCCGCCTGGTCGGGCTGACCACCGATTTCCTTGAGGATGGCCTGCATGTCGGCGAGTACGCTGTCGACCGGGCCCACGATCGGCACGTCGGCCTTGATCATCTTGGAGATCGACGCCGGGTCGATGTCGATGTGGATGATCTTGGCGTTCGGGCAGAATTTGGCCGGGCCATTGATCACGCGGTCGTCGAAGCGCGCGCCGACAGCGAAGATCACATCGGCGTGGTGCATCGCCATGTTGGCCGGGTAGCTGCCGTGCATGCCGAGCATGCCGAGGAACTGGCGATCGGTACCGGGGTAGCCGCCCAAGCCCATCAGGGTGTTGGTGACCGGCAGGTTCAGCGCACGGGCGATCTCGGTCAGAGTTTCGGAACCACCACCGAGGATGACGCCGCCACCGGAGTAGAGGATCGGGCGCTTGGCCGCCAGCAGCATCTCGGCCGCCTTGCGGATCTGACCGGAATGGCCACGCACGGCCGGGCTGTAGGAGCGCAGCTTGACCTTCTTCGGATAGACGTACTCGAACTTCTCGGCCGGGTTGGTCATGTCCTTCGGAATGTCGACCACCACCGGACCGGGACGCCCGGACTCGGCCAGGTAGAAGGCCTTCTTCAGGACTTCGGGGATTTCCGAGGCATGCTTGATCATGAAGCTGTGTTTCACGATGGGCCGGGAAATACCGATCATGTCGGTTTCCTGGAAGGCATCGGTGCCGACCATGGTGCTGGGCACCTGGCCTGACAGGATGACCATCGGGATGGAGTCCATGTACGCCGTGGCGATACCGGTGATGGCGTTGGTGGCGCCTGGGCCGGAGGTCACCAGCACGACGCCGGCCTTGCCGGTGGCGCGTGCATAGCCGTCGGCCATGTGCGTCGCGGCCTGTTCGTGGCGGACCAGGATGTGCTCGATCTCTGGTTCCTTGAACAAGGCATCGTAGACATGAAGGAGAGCACCGCCAGGGTACCCGTAGATGTGCTTGATGCCCTCGTCACGCAAGAAGCGGACAAGCATCTCGCCGCCAGATAAAAGCTCCACGTTGTTCACCTCTAAAACGCCAGAGTACCGCCCGAGGGGCGGGGTCTTGATAGGTTTACTGCCAAGCAGAGCATGAGCGAACGTTCAGCACTGACTGAGCAAGTATTGGGAGCGTCCCTGAGTGTTTCGGGACCTTCCCACCCAGCGCGAGGTAACGCGTTGCGGGGTAAAACAGGTCGGCGCGGGTGTGCGCCTCATGTTCGGCTTGGCGGGTCTGCTTCTGGCAGTCCCCCTACAGCGGAAACTGGATTCTTGTGATTCGGCGGCGACAAGTCAAGAAAAATTATTGCCAATATTTCCAAGACTTCAATTACAGTCACCACAAACGAGAACGCTTGCAGCAGGAAAATAAAGATTTCCATAAAAAAGGGCCACAATCTGCGGCCCTGAGAGGTAAAACCGAAAAAATCAGGCGGATGGCGCGATCAATTGGTCGAATACGGCCAGCAAGCGCCGTAGCTCGCGACTTTGCTCAGGACGGTCGACATAGACCGTTTCGGCCATCACCAGGATGCCCGAGGCCTGGGGCAGTGGCAGGCCCTGCTCGAGGATCTGCGTCATGCGCGGCAGGAAGATCCATTGCAGCCATTGCTCGAAACGCAGGCTGTCGAGCGCGAAAGGCACGGTGCTGGCCAACGCCTGCTCGCTGGGCGGGGTGTGATCCCACCAGCCCTGCACGCGCAGCTCATGCTCGATCAACAGCAATTGGTCGGCGATGTTCAGGATGCGCGGCTCCATCACGAGGCGACCTGGGCTTTCTGGCGAGCCAAGGCCGCGCCGGCGCTGTCGCCCTGCTTCTCGCGAGCCTGGGCGATCACGTTCCACAGCTCGGCTTGCAGGTTCGGTCGTCCGTTGGCGTAGGACAACGCCCGACGGGCCAGTTGCTCGGCCTGCGCGGCATCGCCCTGTGCCAGACGCACCTGGGCCAGTCGGAACAGCACCTGGGGTTCACGCGGCGCGATGCGCTGGGCACGCTCGAGGCTCGACGAAGCCCCGTTGAAGTCGCCACCACCCTGCTGTTGCTGGGCCGTGGTCAACAACGCCAGCACCGGGCCGTCGAGCTGCTCGTCGGCCGACAGGCCACCACTGGCTGCCGTGTTGCTCCGTGGAATGCCGGTAGGCGTACTGGCGGCTGCAGGCTTGCTGGCCGCTGCGGCGTCCATGGCGGCGATGTCGAACGGCTCATCGTCCGCGGCAGGCCCTGGCGTGATCGGCGTCGTGCTGATCGGCGCCGCCGCGGTCGAGGCCGGGAACGTCTGGATCGGCGCAGCACCGGCGCCCTGCGGCACCATGACCGTGACACCGGTATCGGTCGGCATCGACTGGGCCTGCGCGGTGCCTCGGTTGACCGAGGCGGCCGGCGTGCGATTGGCCTGGACACGCTCGCTGTTGGACACCCGTGTGCTCGAATCCACCACCGGGATCGAACCGCGTGGAACGCTGGAGCAGCCATGCAGCATGGCCAGCGCCGTCAAGGCAGGAAACCACCACTTGTTCACGTCACACCCTCTCATGCATCCGGTGGCCCGCCCAGATGGCAGGCCACGCATTCAGTTCATCCAGCCCTTGACCCAGTCCATGACCGAGTCTTCGGCCTCGGGCTGAGCGTTGCAGGCGGCGCCGGCAGGCGGTTCGCTGCCGCGAATATACGGCATCTGCACGGCTCCCGGACAGCTGGCATCGGAGCCTTTGCCCGAGTAGGGGTCGATCCAGGCCTGGACGATGTTGTCCGGCTGCGGCATGTCCAGCGGCAACGGGTCGGCCTTGCGCATGAAGCTGGTCCACACCTGCAAGGCGCCGGTCGCCCCAGTGAAGGGCGTCTTGCCGTTGTCGTCGCGGCCCAGCCAGACCACGGCCAGCAGGTCCTGGCTGAAGCCTGAGAACCAGCTGTCGCGCGAGTCGTTGCTGGTGCCGGTCTTGCCCGCCAGGGTCAGCGAACTGGGTAGCGTGTTGTAGACCGAGCGGCCGGTGCCTTCACGCATGACCCGCTGCATGGCGTTCTGCACCAGGAAGATGGCGCCTGGATCGAAGGTCTGCTGGATCTGGAACGGGTAACGCTTGAGCGGCTCGCCTTCGGCCGTCAGCACGCTGCGGATACCACGCATGGGCGTGTTGAAGCCGCCGTTGGCCAACGTCTGGTACATGGTCGCCACCTGCACCGGCGACATGCCGCCAGCGCCCAGCAACATCGCTGGGAACGGCGGCCAGTCGACGTCGACGCCGAGTCGCCCGATGGTCTTGATCACGTTGGGTACGCCGACTTCCAGGCCGATCTTGGCGGTGGACAGGTTGTAGGAATGCGCCAGCCCTTGGTAGAGGTAGATGGTCCCATGGGGCTTGCGCTCATAGTTCTGCGGCCGCCAGACCTGGCCGTCGGCGCCCTTGACCGAGAACGGCTCGTCCTGCACCCAGCTGGTCAGGGTGTACTGGCTGGGCTTTTCCAGCGCCGTCAGGTAGACCGCCGGCTTGACCAGCGAGCCGATCGGCCGTACGGCATCGATGGCCCGGTTGAAACCGGCGAAGCCGGCCTGACGGCTGCCGATCAGCGCCTGCACCTCACCGGTTTCCGGGTTGGTCACCACCATCGCCGACTCGACCTCGTCGGCGCCCTTGCGCCCGGCCAGGCGTTTGAAGGTCTCGGTCATGGCCGACTCGGCTTTCATCT
The DNA here is from genome assembly GCF_013523125.1 of Pseudomonas entomophila. Classification (GTDB taxonomy): domain Bacteria; phylum Pseudomonadota; class Gammaproteobacteria; order Pseudomonadales; family Pseudomonadaceae; genus Aquipseudomonas; species Aquipseudomonas entomophila_B. Next base: position 9,024 of record NZ_JAAMQJ010000023.1, read on the forward strand.
GCAGGATCGGGTCGAAGCTGGTGAAGATGCGCAGGCCTTCTTCGGTCAAGTCCTCGTCGCGATAGTCTTGACGCAATTGACGCTTGACCAGGTCGAGGAACGCCGGGAACGAGCTGTCGGCCAGGCTGCCGCGCCGGGTCACGCCCAGAGGCATCTTCTTCGCCGCATCGACCGCTTCCCGGGTCGCCACGCCCTGCTCGGCGAGCAGATCGAGCACCAGGTTGCGGCGGTTCAGGGCGCGTTCGGGGTGGCGACGCGGGTTGTAGTAGGACGGCCCCTTGACCATGCCCACCAGCAAGGCCACCTGGTGCAGCTTGAGTTCCGACAGCGGTTGGCTGAAGAAGAACTGGCTGGCCAGGCCGAAACCATGCACCGCGCGCTGACCGTCCTGACCGACGAACACCTCGTTGAGGTAGGCCTCGAGGATCTCGCGCTTGTCGTAGTGCAATTCCAGCAGCACGGCCATCATGGCCTCGGTCAGCTTGCGGCTCAGGCTGCGCTCGTTGGTGAGGTAGAAGTTCTTCACCAGCTGCTGGGTCAGGGTACTGCCGCCCTGGCGCATGGCACCGGACGAGGTGTTGACCCAGATCGCCCGGGCGATGGACTTGGGCGAAACGCCCATGTGGCTGTAGAAGTCACGGTCCTCGACCGCCACCAGGGTCTCGAGCAGGTAGGGCGGCACCTGGTCGATCTTGATCAGGATGCGGTCCTCAAGGTTCTTCGGGTAGATGCCGCCGATCATCAGCGGCTCCAGGCGCACCACGTCGAGCTTGGCGCCATTGGCCCCGCTGAGCCCGGCCACGTAGTCGCCGGAGAAGCGCACGCGCACGAACTGCGCCGGCTCCAGCCCTTCGTAGAACTGGAAGCCACGGGTGTTGATGTCGACCGTGTTGCCGTTGACCGACGCCGCGCCCGGGCCATTGGCCGAACTTTCGCGTCGGTAGCCGAGGGCATCGAGCTCGGTCAGGAAGTCGTCACGGCTGAGTTTCTGGCCGCTGAACAGCTCCAGGGGCCGGGCGTAGACCTTGGCCGGGATCGACCAGCGTTTGCCGGCGAACTTGTCCTGGACGACGGCGTCGAGGTAGACCGCAAAGCCGGCGAGTATCACCAGGCCGACCAGGCTGAGCTTGAGGGCCCAGCCCAGCCAGGCGCGAGCGCGTCCGGTCGGGCGTTTTTTGGAGGTGCGGGAGGTCTTGGTACGAGTCATGGCGGCGGATTATACGCACTTTGCTGAGGCTGGGCAGGCGCCCTCTGGCGGTTTGCAGGGGCGCCACCATTGACCATAATGACGGATTCGAATTCCCTGACCCAGAAGGATCGCCCGTGAGCCAAGCTCTGATCAACGCGCTGCAGAACCCCGCGCTCTACCCGCACCCCGTCGACGGCTTCCAGCTGATCGAGACGCACATCTCCTGGGTCCTGCTGACCGGTGACTACGCCTACAAGATCAAGAAGCCGATGAACTTCGGCTTTCTCGACTTCACCGACCTGAGCCAGCGTGCCCACTTCTGCAACGAAGAACTGCGCCTCAACCAGCGCCTGACCGAAGGCGTCTATCTCGACGTCCTGCCGATCACCGGCTCGGCGGAGGCGCCGCAACTAGGCGGTCAGGGCGAGGCGATCGAATACGCCCTGAAGATGCGCCAGTTCCCCCAGGCGCACATGCTCAACACCCTGCAGGCCAATGGCGAACTGACCGCCGCGCACATCGACCAGATGGCCGCGCAGATCGCCGATTTCCACCTGCACGCACCGACCGTCCCTGTGGAGCACCCGCTCGGCACGCCGGAGAGCGTCATGCAGCCGGTGGAGCAGAACTTCGAGCAGATCCGCCCGTTCCTCACCGACGCGGCCGACCTGCAGCAGCTCGACGGCCTGCAGGCCTGGGCCCAGAGCAGCTTCGAGCGCCTGCGCCCGCTGCTGGAGGCACGCAAGGCCGGTGGCTTCATCCGTGAATGCCATGGCGACATCCACCTGGGTAACGCCACGCTGATCGACGGGCAGGTGGTGATCTTCGACTGCATCGAGTTCAACGAACCGTTCCGCCTGACCGATGTGTACGCCGACATCGCCTTCCTGGCCATGGACCTGGAGGACCGTGGCCTGAAGAGCCTGTCGCGGCGCTTCGTCAGCCAGTACCTGGAGCTGACCGGCGACTACGAGGGGCTGGAGCTGCTGAACTTCTACAAGGCCTACCGTGCCCTGGTACGGGCCAAGGTCGCCCTGTTCAGCCTGGCGCCGGACAGCACCGGCGTGCAGCGCGCCACGACGCTGCGCACCTACCGCAACTACGCCAACCTGGCAGAAAGCTACAGCGCTATCCCGTCGCGCCTGCTGGCCATCACCCACGGCGTCTCGGCAGTGGGCAAGAGCCACGTGTCGATGCGCCTGGTCGAAGCCCTGGGCACGATTCGCGTGCGTTCGGATGTCGAGCGCAAGCGCCTGTTCCCCGAACAGGTCCTGGACGAGCAGGCGCTGCATGCCGGCCTGTACGACCCCCAGGCCAGCCAGAAGACCTACCAGCGCCTGCACCACCTGGCCGCCGTCATCCTGCGCGCCGGCTTCCCGGTGGTGCTCGATGCCACCTACCTCAAGCGCGACCAGCGCCAGGCTGCTGCCGCCATCGCCAGCGAGACGGGCGTGCCCTTCGTGATTCTCGACTGCCACGCGCCGGACGCGGTGATCGCCAGCTGGCTGCAGCAACGCCAGGCCGAGCAGCGCGATCCGTCCGATGCCACGCTGGAGGTGATCAAGGCGCAACAGGCCGAGCGCGAACCCCTGGATGCCGAAGAGCAGGCCTTCAGCAAACGCGTCGACACCCAGGCCTGTGCCAGCATGGATAGCCTGATCGACCAGATCCGCCACTCTCTGCCAGGCTTGTAAGGCCGAGCCGGGCCGACGGCGCCTGCAACAGGCAACCCGTCGGCCATTGGGGCATGCGTCCACACGGCTGCCCCCCGCCCCGCTACACTGCTGTGATTCGCCTGCCTTCCCTGACCCGCCGCCTGCCACAGCAAGGAGCCTGGATGAACGACGAGTTGCAAGGCCTGAAGAATCTGGGGAAAACGTCCGCGCAGTGGTTGCATGCCGTTGGCATCCACAACGAATCCGACCTGCGTCGGCTTGGCGCCGTCGGCGCCTATCAGGCCGTCAAGACACGTGGCTTCCGAATCTCCAAGGTACTGCTGTATGCGATAGAGGGTGCCTTGCTCGACGTCCACTGGAACGAACTGTCCCCGGACCACAAGCGCGCACTCGAACAACGGCTCCTGTCTCAACCCGACGCCCGGACCCTCGAAAAATAAAGTTCACAAAGCCATTGACTGTGAAATGAGAATCGTTATGATTATCACAACTGGTCGCGAGACTGGTTGGGTAATCTGGAAGACCTTGGTTCGGACGTTCAGATTATCTCCTCATCAGGCTAATCACGGTTATTGACCCGGCACTTTGCCGGGTCTTTTTTTGCGTGCTCGATCAGTAGGCTGCTGCCTGAAACGGGTCAGCAGGCCACGGTTTCCGGTCTTTCCCCAGATACTGCACGCCCTCGCGCCACGCCTCTTTCACGCCCGCGTGCTTGCCGGAAACCACGAGACTTCGCACTATGGCGCCCTCGATCGTCAGGAAACCGAGCCAATGCCGTTCAACGCTTCCCCTGGGTCCGCCACCGACGAGCGTTCGCCACCGCCCGGCATGACGCGCCTGTGCCGCTCCGATGCACTCCCCGAGGGCGCCAGCCGTCTGTTCGAGCGCCAGGACACAACGCTGTTCGCGGTCCGTCACCAGGGCCGTGCCTACCTGTACGTCAACCGCTGCCCGCATCGCCACGTACCCCTGCACTGGCAGGACGGGGGGTTTCTCGACGACAGCGGCAGCCTGATCCGCTGCGCCCGGCATGGCGCGCTGTTTCTGATCGAAGACGGCGAGTGTGTCACGGGGCCCTGCGAAGGACAGCGCCTGCAACCGGTCAGGTGCTGGGAAGATGCGAACGGTCTCTGGGCCGCGCCTACAGCCTCACCGGCAACGGGCGGTCGATGACGATCCCCGTGGTCTCTACGCGCGTGCCGTAGGCCAGCACCTCGACACCATCGCGCACCGCCGCGCGCAAGGCTTGGGCATAGGCGTCGTCGATCTCCTGGGCCGGGCGCACCGCCTCGATCCCGCTGAGGTTCACGCAATACAGCTGCACCGCACGCACCCCTTGCCGGGCCAGGCTGGCCAACTCGCGCAGGTGCTTGGCGCCGCGCTGGGTCACTGCATCCGGGAACGCCGCCACGGCACTGTCCGGGTACCCCAGGGTCACGCTCTTGACCTCGACGTAGGCCGGCCCCTCGGCGTACTTCAGGTAGAAATCCACCCGGCTGCGCTCCTCGCCATAAGCGACTTCGCGGCGCAAGGCGTCGAACCCGGCCAGTTCGGTGATCACCCCGGCCCGCAGCGCTTCTTCGACCAGCGCATTGGCACGTCCGGTATTGATGCAGGCCAACCGGCCTTGAGGCGTTTCGCTCAACTCCCAGGTACCGGGCAACTTGCGCTTGGGGTCGTTGGAGCGGGTGAACCAGACATCGCCGCCCTCACGCATGCAGTTGAGCATCGACCCGGTATTGGGGCAATGAATGGTCAACTGCTCGCCACTGGCCAGCTCGATATCGGCCAGAAAACGCTTGTACCGGCGCAGCAGCCGTCCTCGCTCGAGCTCAGGGGAAAACAGCATCAGCCCTGCCACCCCTGCAAGCCACGGGCGATGCGCTGCACCGCTTCTTCGAGGCGAGGCAGGCTCTGGGTATAGGCGAAGCGCACATGGTGCCCGGCCAGATGCCGGCCGAAATCCAGCCCAGGCGTGAAGGCCACGTGCTGGCTCTCCAGAAAGTGCTGGCAGAAGCCGAACGCATCGCCGCCGAACGCGCTGATGTCGGCGTACAGGTAGAACGCGCCTTGCGGTTCGACCTCGATGCGAAAGCCCAGCGCGCGCAATGCCGGCAGAAGGTAATCGCGCCGCAGGGCGAACTCGGCGCGGCGCGCCTCGAAGATCGCCAGGGTGTCTGGTTCGAAGCAGGCCAGCGCGGCGTGTTGGGCCATGCTCGGCGCACTGATGTAGAGGTTCTGCGCCAGCTTCTCCAGGTCGGCCACCGCCGCGGGTGGCGCGACCAGCCACCCCAGCCGCCAGCCGGTCATGCCGAAGTACTTGGAGAAGCTGTTGAGCACGAAGGCGTCCTGGTCCACCTCCAGCACACTGGGCGCGTCCATGCCGTAGGTCAGCCCGTGATAGATCTCGTCCACCACCAGGTGACCGTCCTGGGCGCGCACGGCCTGCGACAGGTTCGCCAGCGCCTCGCGGTCGAGTACCGTACCGGTGGGGTTGGCAGGCGAGGCCACCAGGGCGCCGACGGTCTGCTCGTTCCAGCACCGATGCACGTGTTCGGGCGTCAGTTGATAGTTCTCATCCGGTCCGACCGGCACCAGTTGCGCGCCCCCTTCGACCAGGCGCAGGAAGTGCCGGTTGCAGGGATAGCCAGGGTCGGCCAACAGCCAGTGCTTGTCGGGATCGACCAGCAGGCTGCTGGCCAGCAGCAGCGCGCCTGAGCCGCCGGGGGTGATCAGGATCCGCTGCGGGTCGACGTCCACCCCGTAGCGCTCGCCATAGAAGTGTGCGATGGCCTGGCGCAAGGCGGGCAACCCGCGCGCGGCCGTGTAGCGGGTATGCCCGGCGGCCAGCGCTGCCTGGCCGGCCTGCACGATGGGCGCGGCGGTGGTGAAGTCCGGCTCGCCGATTTCCAGATGGATCACATCGTGCCCGGCCGCCTGCAGCTCGTTGGCCCGCGCCAGCAGGGCCATGACGTGAAACGGTTCGATGGCGCGACTACGCTGGCTATAGGGTGAGGGCATGGTTTTCTTCCAATCCGAACGGAACTGACAATTCTGCCAGGAAGCGGCGAACGTGTACTGCACGCCGCTGTCCATTAGCACGATGCAGGCGGGGTAGCATACCGCACCCTCTATCTGGTAAGTTCGGCGGCTCACAGTCGCAGGGCCGGCAGGTGCCGGAGATGGAGCAAGCCTGTGCATTGGATCAGAGAGTGAGAGGCGGTCTATTCATGTCCACCCAAGAAAAGCATAAAAGCAGTCAACATTACGATCAAATAGGACCTTACCAAGTCGCCAAAGGTGAGGAGTACATGGGCGAGCCCATGCGGGCTCACTTCACCAGCCTGCTCAATGCCTGGAAGCAAGATCTGATGCAGAGCGTGGATCGTACGGTCGACCACATGAAAGACGAAGCCGCCAACTTCCCGGACCCGGCCGACCGTGCCAGCCAGGAAGAGGAGTTCGCCCTGGAACTGCGCAACCGCGATCGCGAGCGCAAGCTGATCAAGAAGATCGACAAGACCCTGCAGAAGATCCAGGACGAAGATTACGGCTGGTGCGAATCCTGTGGCATCGAGATCGGCCTGCGCCGTCTGGAAGCCCGTCCGACCGCCGACCTGTGCTTCGACTGCAAGGAAATTGCCGAGAAGAAGGAAAAGACGGTCGGCAAAGGCTGATCGTCCTTCCACCTGAACGGGGCGCACCATGCGCCCCGTTTCGTTTGCCGACCCAACCTGCCCATGACCGACTCCCGTTACATCGGACGCTTCGCCCCCACTCCCAGCGGCTTCCTGCATTTCGGCTCCCTGGTCGCTGCCCTGGCGTCCTGGCTGGATGCGCGTGCCGTCGACGGCCGCTGGCTGCTGCGCATCGAGGACACCGATCCGCCACGCGAGATGCCAGGTGCCCGCGATGCCATCCTGCGGACCCTCGAATCCTACGGCCTGCACTGGGACGGCGAGGTGGTCTGCCAGAGCCAGCGCCATGATGCCTATGCCGCCGTGGTCGACCGCCTGTTCAGCCTGGGCCTGGCCTATGCCTGCACCTGTTCGCGCAAGCAGCTGGAAGGTTACAACGGCCTCTATCCAGGCTTTTGCCGCAACGCCGGGCATGCCCGCGAAGGCGCGGCCATCCGCCTGCGGGTGCCGGAACTGCTCTACCGTTTCACCGATCGGGTGCAGGGCGAGTATGCGCAGCACCTGGGCCGTGAGGTGGGCGACTTCGTCATCCAGCGCCGTGACGGGTTGTATGCCTATCAGCTGGCGGTGGTGCTGGACGATGCCTGGCAGGGCGTGACCGACATCGTGCGCGGCGCCGACCTGCTGGACAACACCCCGCGTCAGCTGTACCTGCAAGAGCTGCTGGGGTTGTCGCAGCCACGCTACCTGCACATCCCCCTGCTCGTGCAGCCGGATGGCCACAAGCTGGGCAAATCCTACCGTTCGCCGCCGCTGCAGGGGGACCAGGCGACGCCCCTGTTGCTGCGGGCCCTGCGCGCACTGGGGCAGGAAACCGAGCCGCAGCAGAGGCAGGCGACACCGGCCGAAGTCCTGGCCGTGGCCCGCACGCGGTGGCGGCCGGAGGCGATTGCCCGGACGACGACGATGCCTGAAGCGGACTTGCGCTGAGCGTTTGCTGACCCGCTCAAGGGTCTCTCCTCTGCACTGATGTGTCAGAACGCCGTCGCCTTTCACTCAGGCAACTGTCTTTTCTGCTTTGTCTTTCCTGTGCTCATCAATGGGCGGGGACTGTGCCGCGAGACCGGTGTGGGAGCCGGCTTGCCGGCGACAGGGCCTGGTCACGCGCCGCCTGCATCGCGGGCAAGCCCGCTCTCACAGGATGCTTGCAGCTTTGCTTGCTCGACAGGCTGCAAGGGGCTAGGTGGGAGCTGGCTTGCCAGCGATAGGGCCCCGTCACGCCACCTGCATCGCGGGCAAGCCCACACCCGTAGCGTCATCTCGGCCTTATAGGCAGATACGATCCTTGCGAGAGGCCTGAACGCTCGCTGCACTCACCCACGAGAACAGCCGGACAGACTTGTCCCGTACAAAAGCAAACCCCGCCAAATCAACCTCTTGGCGAACCCCGGCGATTCCCGCTAGCATCCCCTCGGTCACGTGCGCCGACAAGGCGCCCACGCCTGTAGCGCCCAACCCTCGAGGCCAGCATGTACATCTATCGTTTGGTCCTGCTTCTGGTGGTGGGGATCTACCTGTTCTCGCCCGCCATCATGGATTGGTGGATCGAACCGACCGGTGCCTGGTATCGCCCTTACCTGCTCTGGCTGATCCTCATCGTCGTCACCTTCATTCTGCAGAGCCAACGAGATGCCGATGAGCTTTAGCCTGACCCAGCTGATCCTGATCAGCGCCGCCTACCTGCTGGTCCTGTTCGGCGTGGCCTGGGTCAGTGAACGCGGCCTGATCCCGCGTGCGGTGATCCGCCACCCGCTGACCTACACCCTGTCGCTCGGCGTCTATGCCAGCGCCTGGGCGTTCTATGGCTCGGTCGGCCTGGCCTATCAGTACGGCTACGGCTTTCTGGCGGTGTACCTGGGCGTGTCCGGCGCGTTCCTGCTGGCGCCGGTGCTGCTCTACCCGATCCTGAAGATCACCCGCACCTACCAGCTCTCGTCGCTGGCCGACCTGCTGGCGTTTCGCTTTCGCAGCACCTGGGTCGGCGCGCTGACCACCCTGTTCATGCTGATCGGCGTCCTGCCCTTGCTGGCGCTGCAGATCCAGGCGGTGGCCGACTCGATCAACATCCTCACCGGCGAGCCGATCAAGGCGCGGGTGGCCCTGGCTTTCTGCGCCATGATCACCCTGTTCACGATCTTCTTCGGTTCACGTCACATCGCCACGCGTGAAAAGCACGAGGGCCTGGTCTTCGCCATCGCCTTCGAGTCGGTGATCAAGCTGCTGGCCCTGGGCGGGATCGGGCTGTATGCGCTGTACGGCGTATTCGGCGGGCCGCACCAGCTGGAAGTCTGGCTGCTGCAGAACCAGACCGCGCTGGCGGCCCTGCACACCCCGTTGCAGGAAGGCCCCTGGCGCACCCTGCTGCTGGTGTTCTTCGCCTCGGCCATCGTCATGCCGCAGATGTACCACATGGCCTTCACCGAGAACCTCAACCCCCGCTCGCTGGTGAGCGCCAGCTGGGGGCTGCCGCTGTTCCTGCTGCTGATGAGCCTGGCGGTGCCGCTGATCCTGTGGGCCGGGCTGCGCCTGGGCGCCAGCACCAACCCGGAGTACTTCACCCTGGGCCTGGGCATCGCCGCCGACAGCCCGGCCTTGGCCCTGCTGGCCTACGTCGGCGGCCTGTCGGCTTCCAGCGGGCTGATCATCGTCACCACGCTGGCGCTTTCGGGCATGGCCCTGAACCACCTGGTCCTGCCGCTCTACCAGCCACCGGCCGAGGGCAACATCTACCGCTGGCTGAAGTGGACGCGCCGTGCGCTGATCGTGGCGATCATCGCCGCCGGTTTCGTGGTCTACCTGACCCAGAGCAACCACCAGAGCCTGGCCAACCTCGGCATCGTCGCCTTCGTCGCCACCTTGCAGTTCCTCCCCGGCGTGCTCTCGGTGCTGTATTGGCCGACGGCCAATCGGCGCGGTTTCATCGCCGGGCTGCTGGCCGGTTTTCTGGTATGGATGATCACCATGCTGCTGCCGATGCTCGGCAACCTGCAAGGCTTCTACATCCCGTCGCTGGACATGATCTACGTGCTGGACGACACCAGCTGGCACATGGCGGCGATCGCTTCGCTGGCCGCCAACGTCCTGCTCTTCACCCTGATCTCGCTGTTCACCAACGCCAGTGCCGAAGAGGTCAGTGCCGCCGAGGCCTGCGCGGTGGACAACGTGCGCCGGCCGCAGCGGCGTGAACTGCACGCCGCCTCGCCCCAGGAATTCGCCACCCAGCTGGCCAAGCCGCTGGGCGCCAAGGCGGCGCAGAAGGAAGTCGAACAGGCCCTGCGCGACCTCTACCTGCCCTTCGACGAGCGACGTCCCTATGCCCTGCGTCGGTTGCGCGACCGCATCGAGGCGAACCTCTCCGGCCTGATGGGGCCGAGCGTCGCCCAGGACATGGTCGAGACCTTCCTGCCGTACAAGTCCGGTAGCGAGAACTACGTCACCGAGGACATCCACTTCATCGAAAGCCGGCTCGAGGACTACCATTCGCGTCTGACCGGCCTGGCCGCCGAACTCGATGCGCTGCGCCGCTACCACCGCCAGACCCTGCAGGAGCTGCCGATGGGGGTCTGCTCGCTGGCCAAGGATCAGGAGATCCTGATGTGGAACAAGGCCATGGAAGAGCTCACCGGCATCGCCGCCAAGCACGTGGTCGGCTCGCGCCTGACCACCATCGACGAGCCGTGGCGCGCGCTGCTGCTGGACTTCATCAACGTGCCTGACGAACACCTGCACAAGCAGCGCCTGGCACCGGACGGCCAGAGCCGCTGGCTCAACCTGCACAAGGCCGCCATCGCCGAGCCCCTGGCCCCTGGCAACAGTGGCCTGGTGCTGCTGGTCGAGGACCTGACCGTCACCCAGGCCCTGGAAGACAAGCTGGTGCATTCCGAGCGCCTGGCCAGCATCGGGCGCCTGGCCGCCGGCGTAGCGCACGAGATCGGCAACCCGATCACCGGCATCGCCTGCCTGGCGCAGAACCTGCGCGAGGAGCGCGAGGACGATGGCGAGATCACCGAGCTGTCGGGGCAGATCCTCGAGCAGACCAAGCGCGTGTCGCGCATCGTGCAGTCGCTGATGAGCTTCGCCCATGCCGGCGGCAGTCACCAGAACACCGAAGAGCCGGTCTCGCTGGCCGAGGTGGCGCAGGATGCGATCGGCCTGCTGGCGCTCAACCGGCGCAACTTCGAGGTGCAGTTCTTCAACCTGTGCGACCCGGAACACTGGGCCGAGGGGGATCCGCAACGCCTGGCCCAGGTGCTGATCAACCTGCTGTCCAACGCCCGCGACGCATCACCGCCGGGGAGCGCCGTGCGCGTACGCAGCAGCGCGTGCGAGCACACCGTCGACCTGATCGTCGAGGACGAAGGCACCGGCATTCCCAAGGCGATCATGGACCGTCTGTTCGAGCCGTTCTTCACCACCAAGGACCCTGGCGAAGGAACCGGGCTCGGGCTCGCACTGGTCTATTCCATCGTGGAAGAGCATTATGGACACATCACGATCGACAGCCCGGCCGATATCGAACGGCAACGAGGTACCCGGATTCGCGTGACCCTGCCCCGGCATGTCACCGCGACGTCCCCCGAGAATCGAGACCGTCGAGAGAATTGAATCAATGCCGCACATTCTGATCGTCGAAGACGAAACCATCATCCGCTCGGCCCTGCGCCGCCTGCTGGAGCGCAACCAGTACCAGGTCAGCGAAGCCGGTTCGGTGCAAGAGGCCCAGGAGCGCTTCAGCATCCCCGGCTTCGACATGATCGTCAGCGACCTGCGCCTGCCCGGCGCACCGGGAACCGAGCTGATCAAGCTGGGCGAAGGTACGCCGGTGCTGATCATGACCAGCTACGCCAGCCTGCGCTCGGCGGTGGACTCGATGAAGATGGGCGCGGTGGACTACATCGCCAAGCCGTTCGACCACGACGAGATGCTACAGGCGGTATCCCGCATCCTGCGCGATCACCAACGCACGCCGGCCCCCACTGGCGAAACGCGGCCTGCGAGCAAACCGGTCGTTGGCGACAAGGCCGCGCCTGCGGCGAATGGCAATGGCGACATCGGCATCATCGGTGCCTGTGCACCGATGCAGGATCTGTTCGTCAAGATCCGCAAGGTCGCGCCCACCGACTCCAACGTCCTGGTGCAAGGCGAATCGGGGACCGGCAAGGAGCTGGTGGCCCGTGCGCTGCACAACCTGTCGCGACGCGCCAAGGCGCCCATGATCTCGGTCAACTGTGCGGCCATCCCGGAAACCCTCATCGAATCGGAACTGTTCGGTCACGAGAAAGGCGCGTTCACCGGTGCCAGTGCCGGGCGTGCAGGGCTGGTGGAAGCGGCGGATGGCGGGACCTTGTTTCTCGACGAGATCGGCGAACTGCCGCTGGAGGCGCAGGCCCGTCTGCTGCGGGTGCTGCAGGAAGGCGAGATCCGCCGGGTCGGTTCGGTGCAATCGCAAAAAGTCGACGTGCGCCTGATCGCCGCGACCCACCGGGACCTGAAGAGCCTGGCCAAGATCGGCCAGTTCCGTGAAGACCTGTACTACCGCCTGCACGTGATCGCCCTGAAACTGCCGGCCCTGCGTGAGCGCGGCAGCGATGTGAACGAAATTGCCAAGGCGTTCCTGGCCCGGCACGCTACACGATTGGGGCGCGATGACCTGCGCTTCTCTCACGAAGCCGAGCAAGCCATTCGTCACTACGGCTGGCCAGGTAACGTACGTGAGCTGGAAAACGCCGTGGAGCGTGCCGTCATTCTGAGCGAGAGCGCAGAGATCTCGGCCGACCTGCTGGGCATCGACATCGAGCTGGGCGATCTCGAGGACGACGGCCTGTTCGAGGACTCGAACGTCAACGGTACCGGCCCGAGCAACCATGAGCCCACCGAAGACTTGTCGCTGGAAGACTACTTCCACCACTTCGTGCTCGAGCACCAGGACCACATGACCGAGACCGAGCTGGCCCGCAAGCTGGGCGTGAGCCGCAAGTGCCTGTGGGAGCGCCGTCAGCGCCTGGGCATTCCACGGCGCAAGAGCAACGTGGCCAGCGAAGGCTGACATTCAGGAAGGCGGCACTGGCCGCCTTCGTGCTTTCAGGGAGCGATCCGGCTCCTGCCTCCGGCAAAACTGTTACCTCACCGGCCTCTGGCGTAACAGTCCGAGGCGTACGGTAACGAAATCTTTCCCCTGCGACAGCCCGTCGCAGACACGCTTGCCCGGAACCCCCCGGTTTTACGGGGTTTCGCAAAGTTGGCACGGCACCTGCTATAGGCTTAGTACAAAAACAATAACAAGCATGGCAAAACAGAATAAGAACAAGACGAATCGGCTCACGCACAATAAGAACAAGACGGCGGAGGCGCAGCTAACTGATTCTTTTGGAGAGGAATGGTGTTTGGGGCTTGCCCCACGATCTGGCAGAGAACAACAAAAACTGCACTGAAAAGCAGCGCCTGAACAGATTGGATCGGTTGATCAGCATGACTCGGCGTCCAAAGCAATCCGTTTGCTCTTCACTCCCGGCTTGGGAGTGACCCACAGGAGGTATCCGTGGGTAGGGCACTCAACAAAAACAAGAAGCCCGCTAGAAAAACAACAAGAGCACGCAACGACTTTCCTGGGGAGCTTCGGCTCCCCTTGTCGTTTCCGGCCTCCAGCACCCTGCTCGTCCCGCCTACACCATTCCTCGAGTAAATGCTAGAATCCCCGCCCATCATGCGGCCATTCACTCATTCTTGGCCGAACATTCCTTCAAACAGTGCCTCCCATGCTGAAGAAGCTGTTCCAGTCATTCCGCCCTCCCGTCGGGGGCCAGCACCATCGGCGCACCACGCCCGAGGTGATCAACAGTAGCCAACACTCGCTGCAGCGCGGCCAGTTCAGCCGCCACGCCGTCGGCATCGTCGAACGCCTGCAAGCCGCAGGCTATCAGGCCTACCTGGTCGGCGGCTGCGTGCGGGATCTGCTCCTGGGCATCCAGCCCAAGGACTTCGACGTCGCCACCAGCGCCACGCCTGAGCAGGTACGCGCCGAGTTCCGCAATGCGCGGATCATCGGCCGTCGCTTCAAGCTCGTGCACGTGCAGTTCGGCCGCGACATCATCGAAGTCGCTACCTTCCGTGCCCATCACTCGGACGACGACCAGTCCGACACGCACCGTTCGTCGCACAACGCCAGTGGTCGCATCCTGCGCGACAACGTCTACGGCACGCTCGAAGACGATGCGCAGCGGCGCGACTTCACCATCAATGCGCTGTACTACGACCCGGTCACCGAGCGCATTCTCGACTACGCCAACGGCGTACACGACATCCGCAACCGCCTGATCCGCCTGATCGGCGATCCGACCCAGCGCTACCAGGAAGACCCGGTGCGCATGCTGCGGGCCGTGCGTTTCGCCGCCAAGCTCGACTTCGGGATCGAGAAGCACACCTTCCAGCCCATTCGCGAGCTGTCGTCGCTGCTGCGGGAAATCCCGCCTGCCCGACTGTTCGAGGAAGTGCTCAAGCTGTTCCTGTCCGGCCATGGCGCGCTGGCGTTCGAGATGCTGGTCGACCTGGAGCTGTTCCAGGCGCTGTTCCCGGACAGCGCCCATGCGCTGGACGAACGTCCGACCTACACCCACACCTTGATCAGCCAGGCGTTGACCAACACCGACCTGCGCGTCAGCCAGGGCAAGCCGGTCACCCCAGCGTTCCTGTTTGCCGCGCTGCTGTGGCCGGCCTTGCCGGGGCGTGTGCTGTACCTGCAGAGCCAGGGTGTTCCGCCGATTCCGGCCATGAATGCCGCGGCCAACGACCTGATCGCCGACCAGTGCCAACGCATCGCCATCCCCAAGCGGTTCACCTTGCCGATCCGCGAAATCTGGGACATGCAGGAACGCCTGCCCCGGCGCAGCGGCAAGCGCGCCGACCTGCTGCTGGACAATCCACGCTTCCGCGCCGGGTACGACTTCCTGCTGCTGCGCGAAAGCGCCGGCGAGCAGACCGACGAGCTGGGCCAGTGGTGGACCGACTATCAGGATGCCAACGACAGCGAGCGTCGCGGCATGATCCGCGACCTGGGCAGCCGCGACGAAGGCACCGCACCGCGCAAACGCAAGCGCAGCAACAGCAAGCGCAAGCAGGGCGGCGATGACAGCTGGGACTGACAGGCGCGTGCGCGCCTACATCGGCCTGGGCAGCAACCTGTCCGCGCCGACGGCCCAACTGCACAACGCCGTACAGGCGCTGGAGACGCTTCCAGGGTCGCGCCTGGCAGGCGTGTCGTCGTTCTACACCAGTGACTCGCTGCTGCCCGGCCAACCGCGCTACACCAACGCCGTCGCGGCACTGGACACCACACTGGCGCCGCTGGCGCTGCTCGATGCGCTGCAAGCCATCGAGCAGGCACAGGGCCGTGAGCGACACGAGCGCTGGGGCCCGCGGACCCTGGACCTGGACATCATCCTGTTCGGCGAGGCCCTCATCGACGAGCCCCGCCTGAAAGTGCCGCACTACCACCTGCAGGCACGCGCATTCGTGCTCTATCCCCTGGCCGAACTGGTCCCGGCCGACTTCCAGCTGGCCGATGGCCGCCGCCTGGCGGACCTGCTGCAGGCTTGTCCGCTCATCGGGCTGGAACGCCTGTAACCTTCGCGCCCCACGCATCGGTAACACCGCAGCGCACAGGGTAACGCCGCGGTAACAGGATCATTGACTTCCCCAGCCTCGCTCACGACTATAGGCGGCCCGTGGCCCCTGCCGTCACGGCCGTAGACCATGAACATCACGTACGATGATGTGCCGACGCCACGGCAGCCGGAGCGAACCGGCCTGCCTGCGACGCCAATGAGGAATGCCACATGCCTGACGTCACCCTGACCACCCTGCACGGCCTGAAGGCCAAGGGGGAAAAGATCACCATGCTCACCTGCTACGACGCGACCTTCGCCAAGGCCGCCAGCGATGCAGGTGTGGAGGTTCTGCTGATCGGTGATTCGCTGGGCATGGTGCTGCAAGGGCATGACAGCACCTTGCCGGTCAGTGTCACCGACATGGCCTACCACACCGCCTGCGTCAAACGCGCCGCGCCCCACTCGCTGATCCTGGCCGACCTGCCCTTCATGGGCCACGCCACGCCGGAGCAGGCCTTCGCCAACAGCGCCACGCTGATGCAGGCAGGCGCGCACATGATCAAGATCGAAGGCGCGGCCTGGCTGGCCGACACCATCACCCGCCTGAGCGAGCGCGGCGTGCCCGTGTGCGCGCACCTGGGCCTGACCCCGCAGACGGTGAACGTGATGGGTGGCTATAAAGTGCAAGGCCGCCAGGAAAGCCAGGCCCAGCAGTTGCGCGAAGACGCCCTGGCCCTGGAGCGCGCCGGTGCGGCCATGCTGCTGCTCGAATGCGTGCCCGCCGAGCTGGCCGCCCAGATCAGCCAGGCCGCCGGTGTGCCGGTGATCGGCATCGGTGCCGGCAGTGCCACCGACGGCCAGGTGCTGGTCCTGCACGACATGCTCGGTCTGTCGCTGAGCGGTCGCACACCCCGGTTCGTGAAGAACTTCATGGCCGGCCAGCCGGACATCCCGAGTGCCCTGGCCGCCTACGTCGAGGCCGTCAAGCACGTGACCTTCCCTGCCAGCGAACATGGATTCAGCGCATGAATACCGTCAAGACCGTCCGAGAACTGCGTGCCGCCGTGGCGCGCGCGCGTGGGGAAGGCAAGCGGATCGGCTTCGTGCCGACCATGGGCAACCTGCACAGCGGCCATGTGGCCCTGGTGACCAAGGCCGCGCAGCGCGCCGACTTCGTGGTCGCCAGCATCTTCGTCAACCCGTTGCAGTTCGGCGCCAACGAGGACCTGGGCAATTACCCACGCACCCTGGCCGCCGACCAGGAGAAACTGTTCGACGCCGGCTGCAACCTGCTGTTCGCCCCCGGGGTCGAGGACATGTACCCCGATGGCATGGCCGTGCAGACCCGGGTCAGCGTGCCCTACCTGTCCGAAGGCCTGTGCGGCGCCAGCCGGCCCGGGCATTTCGAGGGCGTGGCGACGGTGGTCAGCAAGCTGTTCAACATGGTGCAGCCGGACCTGGCCGTGTTCGGCGAAAAGGACTTCCAGCAACTGGCCGTGATCCGCGCCATGGTGCGCGACCTGAACCTGCCCGTGCAGATCATCGGCGAGCCGACCGTGCGCGCGGCCGACGGCCTGGCCCTGTCGTCGCGCAACGGTTACCTCGACGAGACCCAGCGTGCCGTCGCACCCGTGCTGTACCAGGTCCTGAGCGGCATCGCCGAGGCGCTGCGCCAGGGCACGCGCGACGTCGCCGAGCAGGTGGCCGCCGGTCAGGCCAGGCTGCTGGCGGCCGGACTGCGCCCGGATTATCTGGAGATCCGCCACGCGATCACCTTGCAACCGGCCAAGGCCGAGGACGACGAGGTGGTCATCATCGCCGCGGCCTACCTGGGCACTACGCGCTTGATCGACAACGTGCACGTCACGCTCCAGCGTTCGTCGCCCGACGCCTGAACCGGCTGACCGTCCTCCCGTCACGGCGGTCACTTGCAGACCGCTGTGAAGCCGAGCCAGCTTCGCAGCGCTGTCCTCGATCACGCTCCCCTTCGCAGCTCGACGTCCTGTGCGTCTGTCCATCCGCTCCTGACGTGTGCCTATAATGCTTGCGTGCCTGCAACTGGCCGCGTCGGCCAGTGTCCAAGGCAAGTCAACGCACCTAGGGAACCATTCGCAATGGCGTATTACCGTACTCCACATGATGTGACGGCGCTGCCCGCCTGGCATGCGCTCCAGCGGCACCGCGACGCCATGCAAGGATTCAGCATGCGCGAGGCATTCGCCCAGGACGCCCAGCGTTTCGAGCATTTTTCCCTCAGCAGCTGTGGTTTGTTTCTCGACTACTCGAAGAACCTGATCAACGAAGAGACCCGCGACCTGCTGGTGAAGCTGGCCCAGGACGTCGGGCTCAAAGAGGCTATCGGCTCGATGTTCTCCGGCGAGATCATCAACGCCTCCGAAGGCCGTCCGGTGCTGCACACCGCGCTGCGTCGCCCGATCGGTGACACGCTGGCGGTCAACGGCACCGACGTGATGCCGGACGTGCACAAGGTGCTCAACCAGATCACCGAGCTGGTCGGGCGCATCCATGACGGCCTGTGGCGCGGCTACAGCGAAAAGCCCATCACCGACGTGGTGAACATCGGGATCGGCGGCTCCTTCCTGGGCCCCGAGCTGGTGTCCGAGGCGCTGACCCCCTACGCCCAGCGCGGCGTACGTTGCCATTACCTGGCCAACATCGATGGCAGCGAGTTCCACGAACTCTCGGCCCGCCTGCGCGCCGAGACCACGCTGTTCATCGTCTCGTCGAAGTCCTTCAACACCCTCGAAACCCTGAAGAACGCCACCGCGGCCCGTGCCTGGTACCTGGCGCAGGGCGGTTCGGAAGCCGAGCTGTACCGTCACTTCATCGCGGTGTCGAGCAACAAGACCGCGGCCGTGGCATTCGGCATCCGTGAAGAGAACATCTTCCCGATGTGGGACTGGGTAGGCGGCCGCTACTCGTTGTGGTCGGCCATCGGCCTGCCGATCGCCCTGTCCATCGGCACCGCCAACTTCAAGGAGCTGCTGTCGGGCGCCTACACCATGGACCAGCACTTCCAGAACGCGCCGTTCGAGCAGAACATGCCGGTCCTGCTGGGGCTGCTGGGCGTCTGGTACGGCAATTTCTGGGGTGCGCAGAGCCACGCGATCCTGCCGTACGACCACTACCTGCGCAACATCACCAAGCACCTGCAACAGCTGGACATGGAGTCCAACGGCAAGAGCGTGCTGCAGGACGGCAGTCCGGTGAAGATCGACACCGGCCCGGTGATCTGGGGTGGCGTAGGCTGCAACGGTCAACATGCCTATCACCAGCTGCTGCACCAGGGCACCCAGCTGATCCCGGCCGACTTCATCGTCCCGGTGGTGAGCTTCAACCCGGTCGCCGACCACCACCAGTGGCTGTACGCCAACTGCCTGTCCCAGAGCCAGGCCCTGATGCTCGGCAAGACCCGTGAAGAGGCCGAGGCCGAACTGCGCGAAAAAGGCCTGCCCGAAGCCGAAGTGCAGCGTGTCGCGCCGCACAAGGTCATCCCCGGCAACCGGCCGAGCAACACCTTGGTGGTCGAACGCATCAGCCCACGGCGGCTGGGCGCCTTGGTGGCCATGTACGAGCACAAGGTGTTCGTGCAGAGCGTCATCTGGGGCATCAATGCCTTCGACCAGTGGGGCGTGGAGCTGGGCAAGGAGTTGGGCAAGGGTGTCTACCAGCGCCTGGTCGGCAGCGAGGCGCAGGCCGCCGATGACGGCTCGACCCAAGGCCTGATCAACTACTTCCGCGGACGCCACCGCGGCTGATCGTCCTGCCCCGTCGTCGCTCACGGGCGGGCCTGCCTCAAGGCATGGCCGGCCCGTGAGCCGCCCGAACCCGCCGTTCCCCCACTCACGGCCGATCGCTTCGAAAGGCCTGATCGCAGGTCGCCATGGAAGCCATTCGCCAACGTATCGAAACCCAAGTGCTCAGCATGACCGGCCTGGCCCTTGGCCAGCTCGACCTGGAAAACCCCAAGGGCGACCCAGGCCTGTTCGGCCCACAGAGCGTGTGTTGGCGCGTGCACGGCGACTTCACCAGCATGCTGATCGGCGGCATCAGCGCGTTGCTGCTGCAGTTGCTGCACCCCCTGGCCCTGGCCGGGGTCTGGGACCATTCCAATTTCCGCAAGGACCTGATCGGACGGTTGCGACGGACCGGGCAATTCGTGGCCGGCACCACGTTCGGCTCGACCCGTGACACCGAGTGGCTGATCGAAAAGGTCCGCAAGGTGCACCGGCATGTCGTGGGCGTCGCACCCGATGGCCGGCCGTATGCCGCCAGCGACCCGAACCTGCTGACCTGGGTGCATGTCGCCGAGGTCAGCAGCTTTCTGGCCGCACACCTGCGCTACCACGACCCGCACATGACGCCTGCCGATCAGGACCGCTACTACGACGAAGTCGCCCTGACCGCCGAGCGCCTGGGCGCACGCGGGGTGCCACGCACCCGTGCCGAGATCGCTGCCTACCTGGAGGCGGCTCGCCCGGAACTGCGTTGCGACGCCCATAGCCTTGAAGTCGTGCAGGTGCTGCTCGACGCACCGGCGCCGAGCCGCCTGGCAGTGCCGGTGGGCAAGCTGATGCTCAAGGCCGGTATCGACCTGGTACCGGAATGGGGTCAGCAATTGCTGGGCCTGCAGCTGGGTCCGATCGAGCGTCGTCTGACCCGTGCGGGCGTGCATGGCATCGCCCCGGTACTACGCTGGGCCGTACGTGACAGCTCGCTGTATCGGGCACGGCGACGCATGGGCATCACTTGAAACAGGCTGGATGATGGGCGCCTGGAACCCAAACGCCCTACCAGACTCCAACCCTCCCCCGCTCGCGACAGACGACCGCTGACATGATCAAAGGAGTGAGCCGCCTCGTCGCGGCCCTGTTGGCCCTCGTGGCCCTGTACGGCCTGATCGGTTTCTTCATCCTGCCAGGCGTCGCCCTGCGCGTCGCCAACCAGCAGTTGCAGCAGTACGCGACGGTTCCGGCCGAGCTGCAACGCCTGGAATTCAACCCCTTCACCCTCGAGCTGACCCTCTGGGGCCTGAAGATCGGCGCACCGGGCGAGCCGACCCTGGGGTTCGAACGGCTGTACGGCCACGTGCGGCTGGACAGCGCCTGGCGCGGCGTCCTGCACCTGAGCGAGGTCGAGCTGGACAAACCCCGCACCCAGGTGGCGTTCGCCAAGGACGGCACGCTCAATCTTGCCCAGTTGTTCACGTTACCCACCTCCTCGACAGCGATGGACGAACCCGAGACCAGACCGCTGCCCGTGCGCATGGACCGCGTGCGGATCAATGAGGGCTACCTGCGTGTCCGCGACGCTCGCCCGAGCGAGCCGATCGTGCTGCTGTACGATTCGCTGAACCTCGAGTTGAAGCACCTCAGCACGCTAGAGGGCGACGACGCTGAAATGACCCTGCTGGCAAAAGGGCCTGACGGCGGGCAGATCGACTGGACCGGCACGTTCGGCCTGCTGCCGTTTCGCTCCCAGGGCACGCTGAAGATCACCGACGGCCAGATGAAGCTCTGGTGGCCGTACGTCCGCGATACCGTGCCCCTGGTGCTGGAGGACGGACGCTTCAGCCTCGAGACCCGATACCGCCTGGACCTGACTGAAAACACCGAGCTGGTACTGGACAAGGCCTCGCTGACCATCGCGCCTTTCGCCCTCAAGACCCGCGACGGCTCGAAACTGCTGCGTGTCGCCAACCTGCGTGCCCAGGACGCCTCGGTCGACCTGGTCCGCCAGACGGTCGACATCGGCACGTTGCGCAGCGACAACCTGGAGACCTGGATCGCGCTCGAGGCAGATGGTCGGCTCGACTGGCAGGCGCTGTTGGCATCGCCTGCGGGCACCTCCGCTCGCGCTGCTCGCCCCGCCAGCGACGAGGCGACACCGCGGTCGCCACAGACCAGCAGCACTCCTTGGCAGATACGGGTCAATGACGCACGCCTGCGCGGGTACCAGTTGCACCTCGCGGACCGTCGCCCGGCAGCGCCTGTCCTGTTGGACGTCGGCCCGCTGGACCTGGACGTGAAGCGCTTCGACAGCCGGAACAAGGCCCCCTTCACCCTCACGCTCGACACGGGCGTGGGCAAGGAAGGCCGGCTTCAGGCAAAGGGCCAGGTCAATCTCGCGCCGGTCAGTGCCCAGCTCGACGTCGTCACCCGCGACCTCGACCTGCGCATCGCCCAGCCCTACATCACACCGCACATCCGCCTCGAACTGCGCAGTGGCAGACTCGACAGCGACGTGAAGGTGAACCTTGCACGGCTGGAGCCCCTGGCGCTCACGGTGACCGGCAAGGCCCAGGTGGACCAGTTGCACACCCTCGACACGCTCAAGGACCGCAACCTGCTGAAATGGCAGCGCCTGACGCTCGAGGGGTTGTCGTACGTGCATGGCGAGGCGTTGACGGTCGACACCGCCACACTGGACCAACCCTATGCACGGTTCATGATCAACGAAGACCGCAGCACCAACATCGACGACCTGCTCATCGAGACGCCGTCCGAAAAGGCCCAGCGTCAGCAAGCGCACGCCAGCGCCCCGTCTGAACCGGCCCTGGGCATTCACATCGGCCGCACGCTGATCAAGAACGGTGCGGCGAACTTCGCCGACTTCACCCTCACCCCGTTCTTCGCCACGGCCGTGCAGCAGCTCCACGGCACCATCGGTACGATCGACAACCGCCGCGCCGAGCCCGCCCGGATCGACATCGAAGGCAAGGTCGACCGCTATGCGCCGGTGGCGATCAACGGCAAGCTCAACCCCTTCGACCCCATGGCCAGCCTGGACATCGCCGCCGGCTTCAGGCGCGTCGAGCTGACCACCCTGACGCCGTATGCCGGCAAGTTCGCCGGTTATCGCATCCGCAAGGGCCGGCTCAACCTGGACCTGCACTACGTGATCAGCCAGGGTCGGCTGGTGGCCGAGAACGAGGTGGTGGTCGAGCAACTGCAGTTGGGCGAGCGGGTCGACAGTCCCGATGCCCTCGACCTGCCGATCCGTCTGGCGGTGGCCCTGCTCAAGGACAGCAAGGGCACCATCTCGCTGTCCTTGCCGGTCTCGGGCGACCTGCGCAACCCGCAGTTCCAGGTCATGCCGATCGTCTGGCAGACCCTGCGCAACCTGGCCCTGCGCGCGGTGCAGTCGCCCTTCCGCTTCCTCGGCGGCCTGGTGGCCGGGGGCGACTCGGAAGACTTGAGCACGGTCAGTTTCGTACCCGGCTCGAGCGAGCTGGATGCCTCGGCCCGCGCCTCCCTGGACACCCTGGCCGCAGCCCTGGCCAAGCGGCCTAGACTACGCCTGGAGATCGAAGGCACCAGTGCGCAGGCCAGCGACGGCCCGCTGATCGCTCGACAGCGCCTGGAACGGGAGTACCAGACCACGTGGTACAAGGTTCTTCAGCGTCGCGGCGAGAAGGTGCCTGCTGACGCTTCGCTGCTACAGGTCAAGGACGAAGACAAGCCTGCGCTGCTCGAAGGCATCTACCGCGCACGGCTCAAGCAGCAGCCGCCCGCCGAGTGGGAACGCCTCGATGTCGAGCAACGTACAGCACGGCTGCGTAGCGCTCTGCTCGACACGTGGGCGCAAAGCCCTACCCTGTTGAGGCTGCTCGGGCAGCAGCGTGCCAGCAGTATCAAGGACTACCTGGTCAGCCACGGCAAGCTGGCGGACGAACGCGTCTACTTCATCGACACGGCCCTTGGCACCGCACGAGCCGATGGCCGTATCGTCACACCACTGCACCTGGACGCTGAATGAGCAGCGCCTCTCCATTGCACGACAGGCGCAAATGAAAAACCCCCGGCATCGCTGCCGGGGGTCTTTGGTCAACGTTGGCCAGATCCGTCTGGCCACTCGCTGTGTGCTTACTCGGCTTTCAGGCCGTCAGCCGAGACGGCCTGCACGCCTTTGATCTTCTTGGCGATCGAGACGGCGACGTCTTTCTGCGACTCGGTGACTTTCACGTCAGAGGACAGGGAAACCACGCCTTTGTTGGTTTCGACCTTGATGTCGCTGCCTGGGATGCCTTTCTCGGTCAGCAGGTCGGCTTTGACCTTGGTGGTGATCCAGGTGTCAGAGGTGTCTTGCTTGACTTCTTGGGTCGTCGTGTTGGCCGCCAGCGTCATAGGTGCCTGTGCAGACTGCTGAGCGAAAGCGGCGTTAGCCATGGTCAGCGTCAGAGCGGTAGCAGTAGCGGCAGCAATGGCGAACTTCTTCATACGGAACACTCCTGGTCTTCGATAGGGCTGAGCCAGTCTTTTACGGCGTCAGTACTTATCAGAGTGCACAAGCGGTGCCAGGTTCAATTATGAATAAATTCCTTTAAAATCAGTAAGTTAATTATAATTGGCACTGTATGCGTCGTGCAAAATGCATACTGCCGCTTTTTTTTGCAGGCAAGATGCAAGTTCGCCCCAAGCCTTTGCACTGCACACATGAAAAAGGGCCCACGAGGGGCCCTTTTCCTGACGCAGTGTCGTGCTTAGACGCCCGAGGCCTTGGCCGCGGCGACGTCCTTGATCGACAGTTTGATACGGCCGCGGTTGTCCACGTCCAGTACCAGCACTTCGACTTCCTGACCTTCCTTGAGGATGTCGGTGACCTTCTCCACGCGCTCGTTGCTGAGCATGGAGATGTGCACCAGGCCGTCCTTGCCCGGCAGGATGTTGACGAAGGCACCGAAGTCGACGATGCGCTCGACCTTGCCGACGTAGATCTTGCCGATTTCGGCTTCGGCGGTGATGCTCAGCACGCGCTGACGGGCGGCCTCGGCCGCTTCCTTGCTTTCGCCGAAGATCTTGATCGAGCCGTCGTCTTCGATGTCGATCGACGCCTTGGTCTCTTCGCAGATGGCACGGATGGTCGCGCCGCCCTTGCCGATGACGTCACGGATCTTGTCGGTGTCGATCTTCATCGCGATCATGGTCGGCGCATTGGCCGACAGCTCGGTGCGCGACTGAGCGATGATCTGGTTCATCTGGCCGAGGATGTTCAGGCGCGCTTCCAGGGCCTGGCCCAGGGCGATCTCCATGATCTCTTCGGTGATGCCGTTGATCTTGATGTCCATCTGCAGCGCGGTGACGCCCTTGGCGGTACCGGCTACCTTGAAGTCCATGTCGCCCAGGTGGTCTTCGTCACCCAGAATGTCGGTCAGGACCGCGAACTTGTCGCCTTCCTTGACCAGGCCCATGGCGATACCGGCCACCGGTGCCTTCATCGGGACACCGGCGTCCATCAGGGCCAGCGAAGCACCGCACACCGACGCCATGGAGCTGGAGCCGTTGGATTCGGTGATTTCCGAGACCACGCGGATGGTGTACGGGAATTCGCTGTCGCTCGGCAGCATGGCCTGGACGCCACGACGGGCCAGACGGCCGTGACCGATCTCACGACGGCCGGCGCCGCCCATGCGGCCACACTCACCGACCGAGAACGGCGGGAAGTTGTAGTGCAGCATGAAAGCATCGCGCTTCTCGCCTTCCAGGGTATCCAGCAACTGGGCGTCACGGGCAGTACCCAGGGTCGCGACGACCAGGGCCTGGGTTTCGCCACGGGTGAACAGGGCCGAGCCGTGGGTCTTGGGCAGCACACCGACTTCGATGTTCAGCGGACGCACGGTGCGGGTGTCACGGCCGTCGATACGCGGCTTGCCGTTGACGATGTTCTCGCGAACGGTACGGTATTCCAGCTCGCCGAAGACCTCCTTGACCGCGCCAGCGCTCGGGCCAGTTTCTTCATTGCTGAAGCGTGCCACGACCTGGTCGCGCAGCTCGCCCAGACGGGCATAGCGATCGGCTTTCAGGGTGATGGTGTAGGCTTCGGAGATGGCCGCGCCGAACTCGCCACGCACGGCGTCGAGCAGCGCGGTGTTGGCAGCGGCAGGCTGCCACTCCCAGGTCGGCTTGGCGGCTTCGGCAGCCAGTTCCTTGACGGCCTTGATGACGGCCTGGAACTCGTCATGGGCGAACAGCACGGCGCCCAGCATCTGGTCTTCGGTCAGTTCCTTGGCTTCGGATTCGACCATCAGCACGGCGGAGTCGGTACCGGCCACGACCATGTCGAGGCTGGAGGCAGCCAGTTGCTCGTAGGTCGGGTTCAGCAGGTAGCCGGTGCTTTCATGGAAAGCGACACGGGCAGCGCCGATCGGGCCTTCGAACGGAATGCCGGAGATGGCCAGGGCAGCCGAGGTGCCGATCATCGCGGCGATGTCCGGATCGGTCTTCTTGCTGGTGGAAACCACGGTGCAGACGACCTGCACTTCGTTCATGAACCCTTCGGGGAACAGCGGACGGATCGGACGGTCGATCAGGCGCGAGGTCAGGGTCTCTTTCTCGGAAGGACGGCCTTCACGCTTGAAGAAACCACCTGGGATCTTGCCGGCGGCGTAGGTCTTTTCCTGGTAGTGCACGGACAGCGGGAAGAAGCTCTTGCTCGGGTCGGCCTGCTTGGCCCCGACCACGGTGACCAGCACGGTCACGTCGTTGTCGACGGTGACCAGCACGGCGCCGGAGGCCTGGCGGGCGATGCGGCCCGTTTCGAGCGTAACGGTCGACTGACCGAACTGGAATGTCTTGATGACCGGGTTCACGGTTTCTACCTTCTTCAATGGCTCTGGGGGAAACGGGTGTCTTGCGAATGCTTGGGCAGTACAGGGAATCGGCCCTGTCGACCGTCCAGATAAAACAAAAGGTTGGAAGCCTGGCCGGCCGAGCTGAACATCGCTCGACCAGACCAGACCGCCAACCTCTTCGACGAACATGACCTGTTCTCGTGCACCGCTGCCAGGCAGCGATGCTCGAGACCGCAACATGCCATGTGCACCACGTGGCCGAGCCGCTATTAGCGACGCAGGCCCAGGCGACCGATCAGGGCGCTGTAACGGGTGGTGTCCTTGCCCTTGAGGTAGTCCAGCAGCTTACGACGCTGGTTAACCATGCGGATCAGGCCACGACGCGAGTGGTGGTCTTTCTCGTTGGCCTTGAAGTGGCCTTGAAGCTTGTTGATGTTGAAGGTCAGCAGGGCAACCTGAACTTCCGGGCTACCGGTGTCGCCGGCGGCTTGCTGATAGTCTGCAACGATCTGAGCTTTTTCTTCGACGCTGAGGGCCATGTGGCTTCTCCTGATAAACGGATCCCGCGAGCGGGGTCCAATAGGCCAGGGACGGAGCCCTGTATGAATGTAAGAGGCGTGACCGTGCCTATTGACAGCCATCCTCGGTCCACGGGCATCGGCCGAAGCCTTTGCCCATGGTTTCGGTCATTCCGACCGAATCAAGCGACGTGGCGCGATGCGCCCGTCTTCGCTCACTTCACCGATCCCGATGAAGCGACCGTCATGATCCTGTACGCGCACCATGCCGAAGGCCGGTGCCTCTGGTGCCCTCACTGCCTGACCGTGCAGCCAGTAGAACGCACTGTGTTCCGACAGCTGCACCAGCGGCCAGTCGAGCAAGCCGCTGTCAGCGGGGAGCAGGAAGCGATCGAGCGCTTCGTTGCCGCCTTCGGCATGGGCCTGTTCGAGCGCCTCGAGCGTCACCGTACGGGCCAGGTCGAAGGGACCGGCCTGCGTACGCCGCAACTCGGCGACGTAGGCACCGCACCCGAGCACTTCGCCGATATCCTCGACCAGCGTACGGATGTAGGTGCCTTTGCTGCAACCGACCGACAGTCTGGCACGCGTGCCATCGACGTCGAGCAGTTCCAGGTGGTTAATAGTAACAGAACGCGCCTCGCGCTCCACTACCTCTCCTGCACGTGCCAGTTTATACAACGGCTGGCCATCGCGCTTGAGCGCCGAGTACATCGGCGGCACCTGGCTGATCGGACCCCGAAACTGCGGCAGTGCCGCCTCGATGTCGGGGCGACCGACGGTCACCTCGCGGGTGCGCAGCACCTCGCCTTCGGCGTCGGCGGTGTTGGTGGTCTGACCCAGCTGCATGACCGTCTCGTAGCCCTTGTCGGAGTCGAGCAGGTACTGGGAGAACTTGGTCGCCTCACCGAAGCACAGCGGCAGCACGCCGGTGGCCAGCGGATCGAGGCTGCCGGTATGGCCGGCCTTCTCGGCATTGAGCAGCCAGCGCACCTTCTGCAAGGCCGCATTGGACGTGAAGCCCAAGGGCTTGTCGAGCAGGATGATGCCGCTGACGTTACGGCGGATACGTTTGACCTGGGCCACCGCTTACTCCTCGGCGTCCGGCTTGTCGGCATCCTGGTGCTGACGGTCTTCGGCCACCGCACGCTCGATCAGCGCCGACAGGTGGGCCCCTCGGCTGATGCTCTCGTCGAAGTGAAAGTGCAACTGCGGGACGCTGCGCAGGTTCATCGCGCGGCCCAGGTGCAGGCGCAGGAAGCTGGCGGCGCTGTTGAGCGCCTTGAGGGTCTGTGCCACCGTATCGGAACCATCGGCACCCATGACGGTGATGAACACCTTGGCATGGCCCAGGTCACGGCTGACGTCCACGGCGGTGATGGTCACCAGGCCGACACGGGGATCCTTGACCTCGCGACGGATCAGGTCAGCCAGTTCGCGCTGCATCTGATCGCCGATACGTTGGGTACGGCTGTATTCTTTTGCCATCGTTGTTACCTGTCACTGAAGCGGCAAACGCCCGACCAGGCGAAAGCCTGACCGGGCGCTGTTCGTAGAGCGCGATCGGGTCCTCGCAGAGGATGACCCGACGTTCTCCCTGGCACGTTGCTTAGAGCGTACGCGCCACCTGGACCTTCTCGAAGACTTCGATCTTGTCGCCGACCTTGACGTCGTTGTAGCTCTTGACACCAATGCCGCACTCCATGCCCGAACGGACTTCGGCAGCGTCGTCCTTGAAGCGACGCAGCGATTCCAGCTCGCCTTCGAAGATCACCACGTCCTCGCGCAGTACGCGGATCGGACGGTTGCGGTAGACGGTGCCTTCGATGACCATGCAGCCAGCGACAGCGCCGAACTTCGGCGAACGGAACACGTCACGCACTTCGGCGACGCCCAGGATGTTCTCGCGAACATCGCTGCCGAGCATGCCGGTCAGGGCCTTCTTGACGTCTTCGATGATGTCGTAGATCACGTTGTAGTAACGCATATCCAGACCTTCCTGCTCGACGATCTTGCGCGCACCGGCATCGGCACGCACGTTGAAGCCGAACAGCACCGCATTGGACGCCAGCGCCAGGTTGGCGTCGCTCTCGGTGATACCACCGACACCGCCACCGACCACACGCACCTGGACTTCGTCGTTGCCCAACCCGCCGAGCGAGCCTTGCAGCGCTTCCAGGGAACCGCGCACATCGGTCTTGAGGACGATGTTGAGGGTCTTCTTCTCTTCCTGACCCATGGTCTCGAAGATGTTTTCCAGCTTGCCGGCGTGCGCACGGGCCAGCTTGACCTCGCGGTACTTGCCTTGACGGAACATGGCCACTTCACGGGCTTTCTTCTCGTCGGCGACCACGGACAGCTCGTCACCGGCTTCCGGCGTACCGTCCAGGCCGAGGATCTCGACCGGGATCGACGGGCCGGCTTCCTTCACAGGCTTGCCGTTCTCGTCGAGCATGGCACGGACGCGGCCGTAGTTGGAACCGCACAGCACCATGTCGCCCTGACGCAGCGTACCGTCCTGAACCAGGATGGTAGCGACCGGACCGCGGCCCTTGTCGAGACGCGATTCGACCACGACGCCACGACCTGGCGCGGTCGGCGTCGCGCTCAGCTCGAGGATCTCGGCCTGCAGCAGGACGGCTTCGAGCAGCTCGTCGACACCGGTACCCATCTTCGCCGAGACCTTCACGAACGGCGTGTCACCACCCCAGTCCTCGGAGGTCACGCCTTCGACGGACAGCTCGTTGCGAATACGGTCGAGGTCCGCGCCTGGCTTGTCGATCTTGTTCACCGCCACGACCAGCGGAACGCCCGCTGCCTTGGCATGCTGAACGGCTTCGCGGGTCTGTGGCATCACGCCGTCGTCCGCCGCCACCACCAGGATGACGATGTCGGTGGCCTTGGCACCACGGGCACGCATCGCGGTGAACGCGGCGTGGCCTGGGGTATCGAGGAAGGTGACCATGCCGCGGTCGGTTTCCACGTGGTAGGCACCGATGTGCTGGGTGATACCACCGGCCTCGCCTGCGGCAACCTTGGCACGACGGATGTAGTCGAGCAGCGAGGTCTTGCCATGGTCGACGTGGCCCATCACGGTCACCACCGGTGCACGCGACTCGGTCTCGCCTTCGAACTTCAGCGATTCGGCCAGGGAGTCTTCCAGCGCGGTGTCGCTGACCAGCTTGACCTTGTGGCCCAGCTCTTCGGCGACCAGCTGTGCGGTTTCACGGTCCAGCACCTGGTTGATGGTGACGGGCGTGCCCAGCTTGAACATGAACTTGACGACTTCGGCGCCCTTGACGGCCATCTGCTGTGCCAGCTCGGAGACGGTGATGGTCTCGCCGAGGGTGACGTCACGGACGATCGGGCCAGTCGGGCTCTGGAAGCCATGCTGGTTGCGCTTCTTCAGCTTGCCCTTGCCACCGCGACCGCGACGGAAACCATCGCTCTCTTCTTCGGTAGTACGCGGCGCAGCACGCGGCGTCGGGGCCTTCTCTTTCTCTTTGACCTTGACCTTCACCGATACGCGCGGCGCCTCGTTGCGGCGCTCGCCACGACGATCGTCCTCACGGGCACGCTCGCCACGACGGGCGTCGTCCTTCTTGCGCTCGGCAGCACGCGCCGCGGCGTCTTCGGACGCTGGTGCGTTGGCCGCCGGGGCAGCCGCCGGAGCCGGGGCCGATGCCGGAGCGGCAGCCGGTGCAGGCTTGGCCGCTGCAGCCGGCTCGCGACGGGATTGCTCCTCGATGCGCTGACGGGAATCGGCGTTGGCCTTGATGCGCGCGGCTTCTTCGGCGGCACGACGCTCTTCGAGCTCGCGTTTCTGCTCCGCCTGGATCTCTTCCTGGCTGCGCTGAACGAATACTTTCTTCTTGCGTACTTCTACGCTGATGCTCTTGCTACCGGCGACACGCAGGGTGCTGGTGGTCTTGCGCTGCAAGGTGATCTTGCGCGGCTCTTCCGCCTTGGCCTTGTGGCCACTTTTCAGGTGGTTCAGCAAAACCTGCTTTTCATTGTCGGTCACTACCTGACCGGCGTCGGTGTGCGGCAGACCTGCCTCACGCATCTGCTGCAGCAGGCGCTCTACCGGTGCTTCGACCTCTCGGGCCAGTTCTTTCACCGTGACTTGCGTCATGCACTTCTCTCCTCAGGCCGCGCCTAATTACTCGAACCAGTGGGCTCGGGCGGCCATGATCAACTTGCCGGCACGCTCTTGGTCGATGCCGTCGATGTCGAGCAGGTCGTCAATCGACTGCTCGGCCAGGTCTTCGCGGTTAACCACGCCGCGCACCGCCAGTTCCGCTGCCAGGTCGTCGTCCATGCCCTCGAGGGAGAGCAAGTCTTCGGCCGGATGCGCGTCTGCCAGTTTTTCCTCGGTAGCGATGGCCTTGGTCAACAAACGATCCTTGGCACGAGCGCGAAGCTCGTTGACGATGTCTTCGTCAAAGCCGTCGATGTTGAGCATTTCTTCCAACGGTACGTAGGCAATTTCTTCCAGATTGGTGAAGCCTTCGTCGACCAGCACCTGAGCCAGTTCTTCATCGACTTCCAGCTCTTCGATGAAGTTGCGCAGGATGTCGCCCGTCTCGGCCTGCTGCTTGGCCTGGATGTCCTTCTCGGTCATCACGTTCAAGGTCCAGCCGCTCAGCTGGCTGGCCAGGCGAACGTTCTGACCGCCGCGACCGATCGCCTGGGCGAGGTTGTCCTCGGCCACGGCGATGTCCATGGCATGGGCATCCTCGTCGACGATGATGGCGGCAACTTCGGCGGGCGACATGGCATTGATGACGAATTGTGCCGGGTTCTCGTCCCAGAGGACGATGTCCACGCGCTCGCCACCCAGTTCGCCGGAAACGGCCTGGACGCGCGAGCCACGCATGCCGATGCAGGCACCCTGCGGGTCGATGCGCTTATCCTTCGAGCGCACGGCGATCTTGGCGCGCGAACCCGGATCACGGGACGCAGCCATCACCTCGATCAGACCCTCGGCGATTTCCGGGACTTCGATCCGGAACAGCTCGATCAGCATCTGTGGAGCGGTACGCGACAGGATCAGCTGCGGACCACGGTTTTCGGTACGGATTTCCTTGAGCAGCGCACGCAGGCGCACGCCAACCCGGAAGGTTTCGCGAGCGATGATGTCTTCGCGCGCCAGCAGCGCCTCGGCGTTGTTGCCCAGGTCGACGATGACGTTGTCGCGGGTGACTTTCTTGACCGTACCCGAGATGATCTCACCGACGCGCTCGCGGTAGGCGTCGACGATCTGCGCACGCTCGGCCTCACGGACCTTCTGTACGATGACCTGCTTGGCGGTCTGGGCGGCGATGCGACCGAACTCGATGGACTCGATCTTTTCCTCGATCACGTCACCGACGTTGGCCTCGGGATGACTGTCCTTGATCTTGCTCGGCCAGACTTCAATGGCCGGATCGTCCAGGTCGTCTTCCTCGACCACGGTCCAGCGACGGAAGGTTTCGTAGCTACCGGTGTGGCGGTTGATTTCCACACGCAGGTCGACTTCGTCTTCAAAACGCTTCTTGGTCGCGGTGGCCAGGGCCACTTCCAGCGCCTCGAAAATGACGCCGGGCGGAACGCCCTTTTCGTTGGATACCGATTCAACAACCAGCAGTACTTCTTTGCTCATCGTACGCCTCGCCTTGCGCAAGCCTTCAGACCCGGAATCTCCGCCGGGCCAGGCACGTCTCAGTCAAAACTGGGAATGATATTGGCCTTGTCGATCGAATCGATCGGCAGCAGGAACTCGTGGGTGTCTACCTGAACCACCACGTCCTGCTCCTCCACACCGCGGAGAAGGCCTTGGAAATTACGCCGCCCTTCGAACGGCGTACGCAGTTTGATCTTCACTTGTTCGCCGGCATGCAGGGCGAACTGTTCAAGGGTGAACAGCGGCCGATCCATGCCGGGAGAAGACACTTCGAGGGTATATTCGGAGCTGATTGGATCTTCTACATCCAGTACGCCACTGGCCTGACGGCTGACCGCTTCGCAGTCGTCCACCAGGATGCCGCCCTCTTTGTCGATGTAGATACGCAGGACCGAATGCTTGCCTTGGGAGATGAATTCGATCCCCCAGCATTGGTAGCCCAGACCCTCGACAACCGGGGCCAGCAAAGCCTGCAACTGTTCTAGCTTGCTCGACACCTGAACCCCCTCGTGCATGCTGTGCAAATAAAAAATGGGCGAAGCGCCCATCCCTGATACGCCGTCGGACAACGGCGCTAAGACTGTTCAGCCAACAAAAAGCCCCTGTGAAGGGGCTCCGCTGACATTGGTTGCGGGGGCTGGATTTGAACCAACGACCTTCGGGTTATGAGCCCGACGAGCTACCAGACTGCTCCACCCCGCGTCAACGCTGGAGCGAAAGTATAAGACCGAACCCGCGAAGGGGTCAATCTGACCTCCACCTGCAAGAAAGCCCGCAACAGCGGGCTCTCATGCTTCAATTGGTACCGAGAAGGGGACTCGAACCCCTACACCCTATGGGCACAACCACCTCAAGGTTGCGTGTCTACCAATTCCACCACCTCGGCAATACTACATGAAACCTATTACTGCTGCTCTTCAGCCGGAGGAGGTACATCACCCGCAGTTGGGGTCGTTGCGCTCTTCTGTTCTTGGAGCACCGGTACATCATCATTCAATACCGGTTTTTGTTGCTGCTGGACTTCCATGACCGCTGGATCTGGGAGACCGGCTTGAGAAAGCTCATGTGCTTTCTGCTTTGCGAAGTATCCTAACCCAAGTGCCGTCAAAAAGAAAGAGGCAGCAAGTATAGCAGTGATTTTACTCAGGAACGTGGCGGAGCCCTGACTACCGAATACGGTATTCGAAGCACCTGCGCCAAACGAAGCACCGGCTTCCGCACCTTTACCCTGTTGCAGCAACACCAGCGCAATAACCCCGATGGCACCCAACAGATGAAAAACGACTACGACTGTTTCCAGCATTTGTTCAGTTTCCTGCGGCGCGACAAATTGCACCGAATTCGTCTGCGTTCAGGGACGCTCCACCAATGAGCCCCCCATCGATATCCGGCATGCCGAACAACTCAACCGCATTGGCTGCCTTGACACTGCCGCCGTACAGGATCTGTACGTTGGCGGCGATCTCGGCATCCTTTGCCGCCAGCTGGCTTCGGATCGCGGCGTGCACATCCTGAGCCTGCTGAGGCGTTGCCGTCAGCCCCGTGCCGATAGCCCAGACGGGCTCGTAGGCGATGACTGCATTGGCAAAGGCCGTAACACCACATGCATCGATGATACTGCCCAGCTGACGACCGACGACGTCGAGCGTCTTGCCCGCCTCGCGCTCTTCCAGGGTTTCCCCTATGCAGAGCACCGGCTTCAAACCACTGGCCTGGGCGGCTGCAAACTTGCGCTGGAGCACATCGTCGTCTTCGCCCATCAACTGGCGACGCTCGGAGTGCCCGACCAGAACAAGTTCACACCCTACGTCGGCGAGTTGAGTCGGCGAAAGCTCGCCGGTCAATGCGCCCTGCCCAGGCTGTACCGCAGAATTCTGTGCCCCGACGATGATCTCCGTGCCCTGCACACCCTCGATGACCGAGGAAATGAACAGCGCCGGTGGGAACACTGCGACTTCGATACTCCCCAGGAGGGGCAGCCTGCTCAGGCCCGAGATAAGCTCAGCGACGCTGGCGCGGGTACCGTGCATTTTCCAGTTACCAGCTACCATGGGGCGACGCATGCTTTACCTCGTCGATCAAAGTGGGCGCAGATCTTATCCAAACCGATTCGCGCTGGCAAGCCTCTTTCACGCACAAACCTCGGTGACCAGTTTGGCCAGCGATTCGGCATGCTTGCGCACCTGGCCTTCGTCATCGCCCTCGACCATCACCCGTACCAGCGGCTCGGTACCCGACTTGCGCAGCAGTACGCGGCCACGCCCGGCCATGGCCTCGGTCGCCTCGGCGCTGGCCTGCTTGACCTCGGGATGCTCCAGTGGGTCGACGTCGCTGCCGGAGAAGCGCACGTTGATCAGCACCTGCGGGCATTTGCGCAGCGCCTGACGGGCTTGCGCCAGCGTCTCGCCGCGGCGCTTGAGCGCCATCAGCACCTGCAGCGCGGCGATGATCGCATCGCCCGTGGTGGTGTGGTTGCAGCACACCACGTGCCCGGAGTTCTCGCCACCGAGCTGCCAGTCACGCTCCTGCAGCTCGGCCATCACGTAACGATCGCCCACCTTGGCACGCGCGAACGGAATGCCCAGCTCGCCCAGAGCCAGCTCCAGGCCCAGGTTGCTCATCAGGGTCCCGACCACGCCGCCCTGCAGCTTGCCGCGCTCCTGGAGGTCGCGGGCGATGATGAACAGCAGTTCGTCGCCATCGACGATCGCACCGGTGTGGTCGACCATCAGCACGCGGTCGCCGTCGCCATCGAAGGCGATGCCCAGGTCGGCGTGCCCGACCAGCACGGCGGCCTGCAGCGACTCGATGTGGGTCGAGCCGCAGCTCTCGTTGATGTTCAGCCCGTCGGGCTGGGCATGCAGCACGGTCACGTCGGCGCCCAGCTCGCGGAACACGCTCGGGGCCACCTTGTACGTCGCGCCGTGGGCACAGTCGACCACCAGCTTGAGGCCGGCGAAATCGGTGCTGCTCGGCACGCTGCTCTTGCAGAACTCGATGTAGCGGCCGGCCGCGTCGTTGATCCGCGAGACCTTGCCCAGCTTGCTCGACTCGACGACGGTCATCGGCTGATCGAGCAGCTCCTCGATCATCAGTTCGATGTCGTCGGGCAGCTTGACACCCTGGCCCGAGAAGAACTTGATGCCATTGTCATCGTGGGGGTTGTGCGAGGCACTGATGACGATGCCGGCTTCGGCGTGGAAGGTGCGCGTCAGGTAAGCGATGGCCGGCGTGGGCATCGGCCCCAGCAGCATCACGTCGGCACCGGCGGCGGACAGCCCGGCCTCCAGGGCCGACTCGAACATGTAGCCGGAGATCCGCGTGTCCTTGCCGACCAGCACGCGGCAGTTGCCCTGCTTGCGGAAGGCCATGCCCGCCGCCCAGCCGAGCTTGAGCATGAAGTCGGGCGTGATCGGGTACTCACCGACACGGCCACGGATGCCGTCGGTACCAAAGTATTTTCTGCTCATGACGAGGCTCCAGGATTCTTTTATTCGGCGTTCTGCACCGCAGCGATCATGCGCACCACATCGACGGTCTCGTGCACATCATGGACGCGAAGGATACGCGCGCCCTGGGTCATCGCCAAGGCAGCCAACGCCAGGCTGCCATAGAGTCGCTCATCGACCGATCGTTCCAGGGTCAGGCCGATCATGCTCTTGCGCGACACGCCGACCAGCAGCGGACGGCCCAGGCGATGCAACACCTCGAGGTGCTTGAACAGGCTGAGGTTGTGCGCCAGCGTCTTGGCGAAGCCGAACCCCGGATCGAGCACGATGCGACTGGCGTCGATACCGACAGCCGCGCAGGCCGCCATGCGCGATTCCAGATAGCGCGCCACATCCTGGGTCACATCGTCGTAGTGCGGGTCATCCTGCATGGTGCCGGGCTCGCCGCGCATGTGCATCAGGCACACGGGCAGCCCCGTGGCAGCAGCAGCATCCAGCGCGCCGTCGCGCTCGAGCGCACGCACATCGTTGATCAGGCCGGCGCCCAGACGCGCGGCTTCGCGCATGACCGCAGGCGTGGAGGTATCGACCGAAATGACTACGTCCAGGTGGGCGGCGATGGCTTCGACCATCGGCGCCACACGCTCGAGCTCCTCGGTGACCGACACGGCACGCGCGCCTGGGCGGGTGGATTCACCACCCACGTCGATCAGCGTCGCACCCGCCGCCACCATGGCTTCGGCATGGCGCAGTGCCGCGTCACGGCGCGCGAACTGGCCACCATCGGAAAAGGAGTCAGGGGTGACGTTGAGGATGCCCATGACATGGGTCTGGGACAGATCGAGCACCCGGTTGCCGCAGGGCAACCGGGTGGGGTACTGCTGAGAGCTCATAGGCGCCCTTAGTGTTGAGCGGCGGGGCCACCGATCGGGGACTCGGGACGATCGCCCTGTGGCGCGACCGGCGTGCCGGACGACCCAGCGTCGTTGTTGTCCCAGTCACGTGGCTCGCGCGGGGTGCGCCCGGCCATGATGTCGTCGATCTGGTCGGCGTCGATGGTTTCGTACTTCATCAGCGCTTCAGCCATGGCATCGAGCTTGTCGCGGTTTTCCATGAGGATCTGGCGAGCGGTGTCGTAGCAATGGTCGATGATGCTGCGCACTTCCGAATCGATCAACTTGGCGGTCTCACCCGATACACTGGTGTTCTGGCCCGACGAACCGCGACCCAGGAACACTTCGCCTTCTTCCTCGGCATACATCAGCGGGCCCAGCTTCTCCGACAGGCCCCACTTGGTGACCATGTTCCGGGCGATCTGGCTGGCACGCATGATGTCGTTGGAGGCACCGGTGGTGACGCCGTCGAAGCCCAGGGTCATCTCTTCGGCGATCCGGCCGCCGTACAGCGAGCAGATCTGGCTGATCAGGGCACGCTTGGACAGGCTGTAGCGGTCTTCCTCGGGCAGGAACATGGTCACGCCCAGGGCGCGGCCGCGCGGAATGATCGACACCTTGTAGACCGGATCAT
The DNA here is from genome assembly GCF_013523125.1 of Pseudomonas entomophila. Lineage (GTDB taxonomy): Bacteria > Pseudomonadota > Gammaproteobacteria > Pseudomonadales > Pseudomonadaceae > Aquipseudomonas > Aquipseudomonas entomophila_B. The sequence goes on from NZ_JAAMQJ010000023.1 coordinate 45,940, forward strand.
GCTCGGGCACCACGCGGCCGACGATGGCGTGACCGGCTTCGTGGTAGGCCGTGTTCTGCTTCTCTTTCTCGGACATGACCATGGTCTTGCGCTCGGCGCCCATCATGATCTTGTCCTTGGCCAGCTCGAACTCCTTCATCTCGATGGTGCGCTTGCCGGAACGGGCGGCGAACAGCGCGGCCTCGTTGACCAGGTTGGCCAGGTCGGCACCGGAGAAGCCAGGTGTGCCACGGGCAATGACTGCGGCGTTGACGTTCTCGCTGATCGGCGCCTTGCGCATGTGGACCTTGAGGATCTGCTCGCGACCACGGATGTCCGGCAGCCCGACCACGACCTGACGGTCGAAGCGGCCAGGACGCAGCAGCGCCGGGTCCAGCACGTCGGGACGGTTGGTCGCGGCGATGACGATGATGCCATCGTTCATCTCGAAGCCGTCCATCTCTACCAGCAGCTGGTTGAGGGTCTGCTCGCGCTCGTCGTGACCGCCACCCATGCCGGCGCCACGGTGGCGGCCGACGGCGTCGATCTCGTCGATGAAGATGATGCACGGCGCATGCTTCTTGGCCTGCTCGAACATGTCGCGCACGCGGCTGGCACCGACACCGACGAACATCTCGACGAAGTCAGAACCGGAAATGGTGAAGAACGGCACCTTCGCCTCGCCGGCGATGGCCTTGGCCAGCAAGGTCTTGCCGGTACCGGGCGGGCCGACCATCAGCACGCCGCGGGGAATGCGACCGCCCAGGCGCTGGAACTTGCCCGGATCACGCAGGAATTCCACCAGCTCGCCGACTTCTTCCTTGGCCTCGTCGCAACCGGCGACGTCAGCCAGCGTGGTCTTGACCTGGTCCTCGGAGAGCAGGCGCGCCTTGCTCTTGCCGAAGCTCATCGGGCCACCCTTGCCCCCGGCACCGCCCTGCATCTGGCGCATGAAGAACATGAACACCGCGATGATCACCAGGATCGGGAAGCTGGCCACCAGCAACTGGGTCCAGATGCTCTGCTGCTCGGGCTGCTTGCCTTCGACCACGACACGGTTGTCGACCAGATCGCCGATCAGGCCGTTGTCGGCGATGGCCGGACGGATGGTCTTGAAGTTGTCGCCATCGGTACGCTTGCCCGTGATGACGGCACCGTCGACGGTCACGCGCTCGACCTTGCCTTCCTTCACTTGCTGGATGAAGTCGGAGTAGTTGAGGGTCTGCGGCTCGTTCGGGCTGGAGAAGTTGTTCATCACCGTCACGAGGACCGCCGCGATGATCAACCACAGGATCAGGTTCTTTGCCATGTCGTTCAATTAGCTACCCTCTGAGGTCCGGCGCACGACGCGGCCGTGCCTCGCATGATATTCACCGGCGTAACTTACTACATTACCTACGCATCCGCAGGCGCCGTCTGTAACCCTTTGTGAAACTTAGCCTACACGAAGATCCGACACGCCCGTCAGAAACCGCCGATTGGAATTACCTATCGCTCGACGTGGCAACACGTACCTGCGGCACGCCCTACCCCTTCCAACCCCTGGCGAGCAGGTACTGCTCGCGGGAACGGTCCCGCGACGAGGACGGCTTGCGCATCTGCACCTTGTCGAACTTGCCACGCACGTCCTTGAGGTACTGATCGAAGCCTTCACCCTGGAATATCTTGATCAGAAAATCGCCGCCAGGTTTCAATACGCGGCTGGCCAGATCCAGGGCCAGCTCGCACAGGAACATTGCCCGCGGCATGTCGACCTCGGGCGTACCACTCATATTGGGGGCCATGTCGGAAATCACAAGGTCCACGTGGGAATCGCCGACCGCCTGCAGGATGCGCTCGAGCACTTCGTCCTGGGTGAAGTCGCCCTGGATGAAGGTCACGTCGGGGATGCTGTCCATCTCCAGGATGTCGGAGGCGATCAGACGCCCCTGCCCACCGATCAGACGACTGGTCACCTGCGACCAGCCACCCGGGGCGGCGCCCAGGTCGATCACGCTCATGCCCGGGCGGATCAGCCGGTCCTTTTCCTGGATCTCCAGCAGCTTGTAGCTGGCGCGCGAGCGGTAGCCATCCTTCTGCGCCTGTTTGACGAAGGGGTCGTTGAAATGCTCTCTCAGCCAGTTATGGCTGCTTTTGGAACGTTGCGCCACGGGGCACCTCGATGATATGCGTCGTGATTGACTGGGCGGAGCCACGGGCCCTCGGGTAAAATGCCCGTCAATTTTACAGAATCAGACGAAAAGGGTCAGATTATGCCGCTCAATAACGAGCAGAAGAAGCAGTACAAGTCCATTGGTCATGACCTCAAGCCTGTCCTGATCGTCGCCGGCAATGGGGTGAACGAAGGTGTGGTGGCCGAACTGGAGCGCGCCCTGGCCGATCACGAGCTGATCAAGGTAGAGATCCGCTCGGAAGATCGCGAAGAGCGTGCCGCGGCCATCGCCGAGCTGTGCAAGGTCGGCCGCGCCGAGCTGGTGCAGACCATCGGCAAGAAAGCCCTGATCTACCGCAAGAACCCGCAGCCGAACAAGCAGCTGTCGAACGTCCACCGCTACAAGTAAGCGGTGAACCCCCTCAGCGGCGCGGCGCGCGCGCCCTGACGGGGACCGGCTGGGCCACCAGCACGATGCCGGCGAAGCCCAGCGCCAGGAAGCAGAACATCTGCCACCGCTCCCCGACGGCGATGCCATAGCGCAGCGTGTAGTACGCCACGCAGGCGGTGAAGCCCAGCAACAGCATCTGCCCCCGGAACTGACGCCACCAGGCCGGCAGGCCGTCGACTCGCGCCAGCACCGCCAGCTGGATCATCAGCCCGAGCCACGCCACACCGACCAGCCAACGGTCGATCTGCGCAGCGACGTCCTGCACCAGCAGGGGCGCCAGGCCGCTGACCTTGAGCGCCGGCACCAGCCCCACGTGGAACACCCACAGGCCGCCGACCCAGAAGACCTGGGCCAGCTGCCAGAGGATGCCCTCGAGGGACGGCGCCCGCAGGCGTCGGTCAGATGTGCTTGACTTCGACAATCTCGTACTCGACCGTGCCGTTGGGCGTCTTGACGACCACCGTGTCACCTTCTTCCTTGCCGATGATGGCACGGGCGATCGGCGCGCTGCTGGACAGCTTGCCCTTCTTCACGTCGGCCTCGTCCTCGCCGACGATCTGGTAGGTGACCTGATCGCCGGATTCGGTGTTCTCGAGCAGCACGGTAGTGCCGAAGATGACCTTGCCGGTATGGGCGATGGTGGTGACGTCGATCACCACGGCGTTCTGCAGACGGCCTTCGATGTCACGGATACGCGCCTCGACCATGCCCTGCTCTTCGCGTGCGGCATGGTATTCGGCGTTTTCCTTCAGGTCGCCCAGTTCGCGCGCTTCGCCAATGGCCTGGCTCAGGCGTGGGCGCTCGGTCTTGCTCAGGAAGGTCAGCTCTTCTTCCAGGGCGCGAGCACCCTGGACGGTCATGGGGTACTTGGTCATGCTCATGGTTTGAGTCCTGCGTGCAGATCCTGCAAGCGGCGCACGGTCTTTTCCGGACCGAATTTCAACGCTTCGCAGATGGCTTCACCCGCGGCAATGGTCGTGGTGCAGTAGATCTTGTGCTGCAGCGCGTTGCGGCGGATCGAGTAGGAGTCAGCGATCGACTGACGGCCTTCGGTGGTGTTGATGATCAACGATACTTCGTCGTTCTTGATCATGTCGACCACATGAGGACGCCCTTCGGTCACCTTGTTCACACGGCGCACCTTCAGACCGGCCTGCTCGATCACCTTGGCGGTGCCGGCGGTGGCCACGATCTCGAAGCCCAGGGCGATCAGGTCACGGGCCACACCAGCGACCTGCGGCTTGTCGTCGTCACGCACGCTGATGAAGGCGGTGCCACCGGTCGGCAGCACTTCGCTGGCGCCCATCTGGGCCTTGGCGAAGGCTTCGCCGAAGCTGTCGCCCACGCCCATCACTTCGCCGGTGGACTTCATCTCTGGGCCGAGGATCGGGTCCACGCCCGGGAACTTGGCGAACGGGAAGACGGCTTCCTTGACGCTGTAGAAGTTCGGGATGATCTCTTTGGTGAAGCCCAGTTCCTTGAGCGTCTTGCCGGCCATCACGCGCGCAGCGATCATCGCCAGCGAGGTGCCGATGCACTTGGACACGAACGGCACGGTACGCGAGGCGCGCGGGTTGACCTCGATCACGTAGATCTTGTCGCCCTGCAGGGCCAGCTGCACGTTCATCAGGCCGACCACGCCCAGCTCCAGGGCCATCTTGCGCACCTGTTCGCGGACTTCGTCCTGGACGCCCTGGCTCAGCGAGTACGGTGGCAGCGAGCAAGCCGAGTCACCGGAGTGAACGCCGGCCTGTTCGATGTGCTGCATGATCGCGCCGATCACCACGTCGGTGCCGTCGCAGACCGCATCCACGTCCATCTCGATGGCGCAGTTGAGGAAGTGGTCGAGCAGTACCGGGCTGTCGTTGGAGACCTGGACCGCCTCACGCAGGTAGCGCTTGAGTTCGTCCAGTTCGTAGACGATCTCCATGGCGCGACCGCCCAGCACGTACGAAGGACGCACCACCAGCGGGTAGCCGATGTCGCCGGCGGCACGGATGGCTTCGTCTTCGCTGCGCACGGTGGCGTTCGGCGGCTGCAGCAGGTTCAGGCGCTGCACCATCTGCTGGAAGCGCTCGCGGTCTTCGGCGCGATCGATGGCGTCCGGGCTGGTACCGATGATCGGTACGCCGGCCTCTTCCAGGGCGCGCGCCAGTTTCAGCGGGGTCTGGCCACCGTAATGAACGATGACGCCTTTGGGCTTCTCGACGCGGCAGACTTCCAGCACGTCTTCCAGGGTCAGCGGCTCGAAGTACAGGCGGTCGGAGGTGTCGTAGTCGGTCGACACGGTCTCGGGGTTGCAGTTGACCATGATGGTTTCGTAACCATCTTCACGCAGCGCCAGGGCCGCGTGAACGCAGCAGTAGTCGAACTCGATGCCCTGGCCGATACGGTTGGGGCCGCCACCGAGGATCATGATCTTGTCGCGCGTCGACGGATTGGCCTCGCACTCTTCCTCGTAGGTGGAGTACAGGTAGGCGGTGTCGGTGGCGAACTCGGCCGCGCAGGTGTCGACACGCTTGTAGACCGGCAGCACGTCGAGCTTGTGACGGTGACGGCGCAGGTTCTTGTCGGTGATCCCGAGCAGTTTCGCCAGGCGCTGGTCAGAGAAGCCCTTGCGCTTGAGGCGACGCATCAGCTGGGCGTCGATGTCGGCCAGACCCAGGGTCTTGACCTTTTCCTCGTCCTTGATGATGTCTTCGATCTGCACCAGGAACCAGTGGTCGATGCTGGTCAGGGCGAAGATTTCGTCACGCGTCATGCCGGCACGGAAGGCGTCGGCCACGTACCAGATGCGCTCGGCGCCCGGCACGGTCAGCTCGCGCTTGAGGATGCTGGCCGCCTCCGGGCTGGCCAGGTCGACTTTCGGGTCGAGGCCGCAGGCGCCGACTTCCAGGCCACGCAGGGCTTTCTGCAGGGATTCCTGGAAGGTCCGGCCGATGGCCATGACTTCACCGACCGACTTCATCTGGGTGGTCAGGCGGGCGTCGGCCTTGGGGAATTTCTCGAAGGCGAAGCGCGGCAGCTTGGTGACGACGTAGTCGATCGACGGCTCGAAGGACGCTGGGGTGCGGCCGCCGGTGATGTCGTTCTGCAGCTCGTCGAGGGTGTAGCCGACGGCCAGCTTGGCAGCGATCTTGGCGATCGGGAAGCCAGTGGCCTTGGAGGCCAGGGCCGAGGAACGCGACACGCGCGGGTTCATCTCGATGACGACCATGCGGCCAGTGTCCGGGCAGATGCCGAACTGCACGTTGGAGCCGCCGGTCTCGACACCGATCTCACGCAGCACCGCCAGCGAGGCGTTGCGCATGATCTGGTATTCCTTGTCGGTCAAGGTCTGGGCCGGGGCGACGGTGATCGAGTCGCCGGTGTGCACGCCCATCGGGTCGAAGTTCTCGATCGAGCAGACGATGATGCAGTTGTCCTTCTTGTCGCGGACCACCTCCATCTCGTATTCCTTCCAGCCGATCAGCGATTCGTCGATCAGCAGCTCCTTGGTCGGCGACAGGTCCAGACCCCGGGCACAGATCTCTTCGAACTCTTCACGGTTGTAGGCGATGCCGCCACCGGTGCCGCCCATGGTGAAGGACGGACGGATGATGCAGGGGAAGCCCAGGCGCTCAAGCACCGCGTTGGCCTCGTCCATGCTGTGGGCGATACCGGAACGCGGGCATTCCAGGCCGATGTCTTTCATCGCCTTGTCGAAGCGCGAACGGTCTTCGGCCTTGTCGATGGTGTCGGCGTTGGCACCGATCATTTCCACGCCGAACTGCTCGAGCACGCCGTGGCGCTCCAGGTCCAGGGCGCAGTTCAGCGCAGTCTGGCCACCCATGGTCGGCAGCACCGCGTCAGGGCGCTCCTTCTCGATGATCTTGGCCACCGACTGCCACTTGATCGGCTCGATGTAGGTGGCGTCGGCCATCGACGGGTCGGTCATGATGGTGGCCGGGTTGGAGTTCACCAGGATGACGCGGAAACCTTCCTCGCGCAGGGCCTTGCAGGCCTGGGCGCCGGAGTAGTCGAATTCGCAGGCCTGGCCGATCACGATCGGGCCAGCGCCGAGAATCAGGATGCTTTTGATGTCTGTACGTTTTGGCATGGTTGTCACTCAAATCCGCGGGTCAGTCGGCAAGCCGTCTTGAACGATCTTGGTCGGGCGCGTCCGGACGCGGCGCGTGCCGGTCCGGGAGCCCTGGAGCAGGATGCTTAGCGGCGCTTGGCCATGGCATCGATGAAGCGGTCGAACAGCGGCGCGACGTCGGTCGGCCCTGGGCTCGCCTCGGGGTGGCCCTGGAAGCTGAACGCGCTCTTGTCGGTGCGCTCGATGCCCTGCAGGGTGCCGTCGAACAGCGACTTGTGGATGGCGCGCACGTTGCTCGGCAGGGTCGCTTCGTCAACGGCGAAGCCGTGGTTCTGGCTGGTGATCATGACCACGCCGGAGTCGATGTCCTGCACCGGGTGGTTGGCGCCGTGGTGACCATGGCCCATCTTCACGGTCTTGGCACCGGAGGCCAGGGCCAGCAGCTGGTGCCCCAGGCAGATGCCGAAGACCGGGATGTCGGTTTCGAGGATGTCCTTGATCGCCTGGATCGCGTAGTCGCACGGCTCGGGATCGCCCGGGCCGTTGGAGAGGAACACGCCGTCCGGGTTCAGCGCCAGCACTTCACTCGCCGGGGTCTGCGCCGGCACGACGGTCAGGCGGCAGCCGCGGTCGACCATCATGCGCAGGATGTTGACCTTGACGCCGTAGTCGAAGGCGACGACGTGATGCGGCAGGTCGGCGGCATCGACGGTCGGGTGGCTATCGGTCTTGAGGTCCCAGACCCCGGAGCGCCACTCGTAACGCTCCTTGGTGCTGACCACCTTGGCCAGGTCCATGCCCTTCAGGCCTGGGAAACCGCGCGCTGCAGCGATCGCCGCTTCCTCGGTGATGTCGTCACCGGCCAGGATGCACCCGTTCTGGGCGCCCTTCTCGCGCAGGATGCGGGTCAGGCGACGGGTGTCGATGCCGGCGATGGCGACGACGTTGTTGGCCTTGAGGTAATCGGGCAGCGACTGGGTGTTGCGCCAGTTGCTGGCCAGCAGCGGCAGGTCGCGGATGACCAGGCCGGCGGACCAGACACGGTTGGATTCGGCGTCTTCGGCGGTGGTGCCGGTGTTGCCGATGTGCGGGTAGGTCAGGGTAACGATCTGCTGGGCGTAGGAAGGGTCCGTGAGAATTTCCTGGTAGCCGGTCATTGCGGTGTTGAACACCACCTCACCAACGGTCTGCCCGTCGGCTCCGATGGCTTCACCGCGAAAAATGCTGCCATCGGCAAGGGCGAGTATGGCTGGCTTAGTCAAGAAGACCTCCCGTAAATCAAGCCTGAAAGGGCGATCGCAGGTTGCAAAAAAGCGGAATGACGTATGGACACGTCACTCCGCTTTAATATGCTGATTATCTGCGCGCTTTTAGTGGACACACTAAAGCTGTAGCTTACAGGAATGAGTGTTTTGGGTCTACCGGATATGTGCCTGAAAAACACGGGATGGCGACATGGCGGGTATGAGGCCGGCTTGCAGGCTGGACCTGAAGAGAGACCAAAGTCATGCAGCGGGTCCTGCGGACCCGATCGCGGCGCAGGGGCCGCTCAGTCCGGGCCGCATTGCTGATCTGACAGACTGATGCAATCCCCTGTGGGAGCGGCCCCCGTGCCGCGATCGGGTCCGCAGGACCCGCAAACCTGCCACACTGCTGCCGACATGGATCAGGCACGCACCGCCTAAAACCACAACAGGCACCCGACCCTCACGGCCCGAGCACCTGCCGTCCTCACTCAACGCAGATCCAGCACATCCTGCATGTCATACAACCCAGGCGCGCGCCCATCCAGCCACAGCGCAGCACGAACCGCGCCCTTGGCGAAGGTCATGCGGCTCGAGGCCTTGTGGGTGATCTCCACGCGCTCGCCTTCGGCCGCGAACAGCACGGTGTGATCGCCGACCACATCGCCTGCACGCACGGTGGCGAAACCGATGGTCTTGCGATCCCGCGCGCCGGTCTGGCCTTCGCGACCGTACACGGCCACCTCGTCCAGGTCACGACCCAGCGCCTGAGCCACGACCTCACCCATGCGCAGCGCGGTTCCGGACGGCGCATCGACCTTGTGGCGGTGGTGCGCCTCGAGGATCTCGATGTCCACCTCGTCGCCCAGCACGCGAGCGGCCGTGTCGAGCAGTTTGAGGCAGAGGTTGACGCCGATGCTGAAGTTGGCGGCGAAGACGATTGGAATCTCCTTGCCGGCCTCGGCCAGCAAGGCCTTCTCTTCGGTCGTGAAGCCGGTGGTGCCGATCACCATGGCCTTGCCTGCCTTGCGGCAGAACGCCAGGTTCTTCAGGGTCACCGACGGGTGCGTGAAGTCGATGAGCACATCGAATTCGTCCGCCACCTTGGCCAGGTCGCCGCACAGCGGCACACCGATCCGGCCCAGTGCCGCCAGCTCGCCGGCATCGGCACCGACCAGCGAGCTGTCGGGCTTGTCGACCGCCGCCGTCAGGCCCGCGCTTGGCGCCTGTTGCTGCACGGCCTCGATGAGCGTCTTGCCCATCCGCCCTGCCGCGCCCATCACCGCAATACGTCGCATGTCGTGTTCCTTGTCAGAGATCGCCGAAGAAGCGCTTCACGCCGTCGAACCAGCCACTGGCCTTGGGCGAGTGGGAGCTGTCGACCTGCAGCGAATCACGCAGCTCTTCGAGCAGTTCGCGCTGGCGACGGCTGAGGTTGACCGGGGTTTCCACGGCCACACGGCACAACAGGTCGCCCGGCGCCCCACCGCGCACGGGCGCCACGCCCTTGCCGCGCAGACGGAACTGCTTGCCGGTCTGGGTACCTTCCGGGATCTTCAACTTGACCCGGCCATCGAGCGTCGGCACTTCGAGCTCGCCACCCAGGGCCGCTTCGATGAAGCTGATCGGCACTTCGCAGTACAGGTGCTTGCCGTCGCGCTGGAAGATCGAGTGCTCACGCACGCTGATGACCACGTACAGATCGCCCGTCGGGCCGCCCTGGGTACCGGCTTCGCCTTCCCCGGACAGGCGGATGCGATCGCCCGTGTCGACCCCTGGCGGCACCTTGACCGACAGCGTCTTGTACTCTTCGACGCGCCCTTCGCCCTGGCAGGACGTGCACGGGTCGCTGATGATCTTGCCTTGGCCGTGGCAGCGCGGGCAGGTCTGCTGCACCGAGAAGAACCCTTGCTGCATGCGCACCTGGCCGATGCCGCCACAGGTCGGGCAGGAGATCGGCGAGGAGCCCTTCTTGGCACCGGTGCCATCGCACGGCGCGCAGTTGACCAGGGTCGGCACACGGATGCTGACGGTGGTGCCGCGCACCGCTTCTTCCAGGTTCAGTTCGAGGGTGTAGCGCAGGTCGCTGCCGCGCTGGGCGCCACCGCGACCGCCGCCCCGACCACCGCCGAAGAAGTCGCTGAAGACATCGCCGAAGATATCGGAGAAGTTGGCGCCACCGAAGCCGGCACCGCCGCCACCCATGCTCGGATCGACACCGGCGTGGCCATACTGATCGTAGGCGGCGCGTTTGCTGGCGTCGGACAGCACTTCGTAGGCCTCATTGGCCTCCTTGAACATGTCCTCGGACGCTTTGTCACCCGGGTTACGGTCCGGGTGGTGCTTCATCGCCAGACGGCGATAGGCCTTCTTGAGGTCAGCTTCACTGGCGCCGCGCTCGACACCCAGCACCTCATAATAATCACGCTTTGCCATAGGTCATTTGCACTCTTGAGGGCGTTCGGCAAACCTCTGCGCATCATGCGCCGTGCCGACAGCACCTGCCGCCACACTCGGAAGCGCCCAGACAGATGCCGTAAAAATTCTCGTGTTCCAGACACGCCAACGCGGGAGCAAGCCCCCGCGCGGCGACATCCTACCAGTTGATCGCCTCAGGGCGATCAACCGGCCGACAACTTGCAGGGATTACTGCTTGTTGTTGTCTTTCACTTCTTCGAACTCGGCGTCGACCACGTCGTCCTTGCGCGCTTCAGGCTCGGCCTGCTGCTGGGCACCGGCTTGCGCCTGCTCGCCCTGCTCGGCGTACATCTTTTGCGCGACGGGCGCGGAGACCTTCGACAGCTCCTCGACCTTGGCGTCGATGGCAGCCTTGTCGTCGCCTTTCAGGGCAGCTTCCAGGGCAACCACGGCGGCTTCGATCGCGGACTTCTCGTCGGCCGTCACCTTGTCGCCGGCGTCGGTGACCATCTTGCGGGTCGAGTGGACCAGCGCGTCACCCTGGTTGCGGGCCGCGACCAGCTCTTCGAACTTGCGGTCTTCCTCGGCATTGGCCTCGGCGTCACGCACCATGCGCTCGATCTCGTCGTCCGACAGGCCGGAGTTGGCCTTGATGACGATCGACTGCTGCTTGCCGGTGGCCTTGTCCTTGGCACCGACGTGCAGGATGCCGTTGGCGTCGATGTCGAAGGTCACTTCGATCTGTGGCACGCCGCGAGGTGCTGGCGGGATGTCGGCCAGGTCGAACTTGCCCAGGGACTTGTTCTGCGAGGCCTGCTTGCGCTCACCCTGCAGCACGTGAATGGTCACGGCGTTCTGGTTGTCGTCGGCGGTCGAGAACACCTGCGACTTCTTGGTCGGGATGGTGGTGTTCTTCTCGATCAGCGCGGTCATCACGCCGCCCATGGTTTCGATACCCAGGGTCAGCGGGCTGACGTCCAGCAGCAGCACGTCCTTCACGTCACCGGCCAGAACGGCGCCCTGGATGGCCGCACCCATGGCGACGGCTTCGTCCGGGTTGACGTCCTTGCGTGCTTCCTTGCCGAAGAAGTCGGCCACGGCCTTCTGCACCATCGGCATACGGGTCTGGCCACCGACCAGGATCACGTCGTCGATCTTGCTGGCGTCGATACCGGCGTCTTTCAGGGCGATGCGGCACGGCTCGATGGTGCGCTTGACCAGGTCTTCGACCAGCGATTCCAGCTTGGCGCGGGAAATCTTCACGTTCAGGTGCTTCGGACCGGTCGCATCGGCGGTGATGTACGGCAGGTTGACGTCGGTCGACTGGGCCGAGGACAGCTCGATCTTGGCTTTTTCGGCGGCTTCTTTCAGACGCTGCAGGGCCAGAGGATCGTTCTTCAGGTCCATGCCGGACTCTTTCTTGAACTCGTCGACGAGGTAGTCGATCAGGCGCATGTCGAAGTCTTCGCCACCCAGGAAGGTGTCGCCGTTGGTGGCCAGCACTTCGAACTGGTGCTCGCCGTCGACTTCGGCGATCTCGATGACCGACACGTCGAAGGTACCACCACCGAGGTCATAGACGATCACGGTGTGGTCGCCCTTGGCCTTGTCCATGCCGTAGGCCAGGGCCGCAGCGGTCGGTTCGTTGATGATGCGCTTGACGTCCAGACCGGCGATGCGACCGGCGTCCTTGGTGGCCTGACGCTGGCTGTCGTTGAAGTAGGCCGGTACGGTGATGACCGCTTCGGTCACCGCTTCGCCGAGGTAGTCTTCGGCGGTCTTCTTCATCTTCTTCAGGACTTCGGCGCTGATCTGCGGCGGCGCCATTTCCTTGCCAGAAGCTTCGACCCAGGCGTCACCGTTGTTCGCCTTGACGATCTTGTACGGCACCAGCTTGATGTCTTTCTGCACGACGTCTTCTTCGAAGCGACGGCCGATCAGGCGCTTCACCGCGAACAGGGTGTTGTGCGGGTTGGTCACGGCCTGACGCTTGGCGGACTGGCCGACCAGGATCTCGCCGTCGTTGGCGTAAGCGACGATGGACGGCGTGGTGCGCGCGCCTTCGGCGTTCTCGATGACCTTGACGTTACCGTTTTCGAGGATGGAGACGCACGAGTTGGTGGTCCCCAGGTCGATACCGATGATCTTGCCCATGTAAACTCTCCCGAAACTTGAATTAGGTTACAGCGGCGGCTTAGGCCAACTGCGGCAATACGTGAGTGCTTGACACCTAGATGGGGATGCCCGGAAGGATTTCAAGCCTTTTCATCGATAGAAGGTTGCGGTGCCGTCGGCGCCTTGCTGACCACCACCATGGCGGGGCGCAGCAGACGGCCATTGAGCAGGTAGCCCTTCTGGAACACCTTGAGCACGCTGTTGGGCTCGACGTCGGCGCTTTCCTGCATGGCCATGGCCTGGTGATGCTCGGCGTTGAACGGCTCGCCGTGCGGGTCGATCGGCTGCAGGTTGTAGCGTGCCAGGGTGTCGCTGAACATCTTCAAGGTCAGCTCGATGCCTTCGCGCATCGGCTTGATGGTTTCGTCCTCGGCGCTGGACAGCTCCAGGCCACGCTCGAGGCTGTCGATCACCGGCAGCAGGTCGCCAGCGAATTTCTCCAGCGCGAACTTGTGCGCCTTCTCGACATCCTGCTCGGCGCGACGGCGCACATTCTGCAGGTCGGCGACGGCGCGCAGGGATTGATCCTGGGCGGCGGCTAGCTGCTCCTCGAGCACCTGGACGCGAGCGCTGAGCTCGTCTGCACCGGTGTCTTCGACGTTGCCGTTAAGGATGTTCTCGTCCAGCTGTTCGTCAGCCATGGTCTCTCTCCTGCGCAAATGGGTCTGTGCGAGGCGTGCTCGCTGGTCTGCCGGGTATATGGGGGCTGAAATGCCAGCTTCAAGGGCTGACCGCCCGTCGTGATCGGCGTGCAGGCTTGGACCTCGCGAACCGGCGGGGCGCTCATAAAATCTCGGCCTGGCGCGCCTCTTCGCCTGGCGCGTGCAACACCCTGCCAAACACCACTCGGCCAACGGGCATTGCCACGCTTTCACGCGAACTGTATAAATAACCAGACCTGAATGTATAACCAGATCTGACCCCTCGGGAGCCGCCCATGCTGGTGCATCTGTCGATCCACAACTACGCCATCGTCGAACACCTTGACCTCGAGCTTGCACGCGGCATGAGCGTCATCACCGGCGAGACCGGCGCCGGCAAGTCGATCATGCTCGACGCGCTGGGCCTGGCCCTGGGCGATCGCGCCGACTGCGGGGTGGTTCGTCCGGGCGCCGACAAGGCCGACATTCTCGCCACCTTCGACCTGGTCGACATCCCCGAGGCCCATGTCTGGCTGGTCGAGCGCGACCTGGAGCAGGACGGCCCGTGCATCCTGCGCCGCGTGATCACCGCCGAAGGCCGCAGCCGCGGCTACATCAACGGCACACCCTGCCCGCTCGGCGATCTGAAGGCCCTGGGCGAGCTGCTGATCGACATCCACAGCCAGCACGAGCACCAGTCCCTGCTCAAGACCGACACCCATCGCCGTCTGCTCGACGAGTACGCCGGCGCCAGCGACCTGGCCCGCCAGGTGCAGCTGGCCGCCCAGCGCTGGCGGCAGACGCGTCAGGAGCTGGAGCGCCTGTCCAATTCCAGCGATGAACAGCGCGCGCGTCATCAACTGCTCAGTTATCAGCTCGAGGAACTCGAGAACCTCAACCTGGGCGAGAACGAACTGGAGCTGCTCGAGCAGGAGCACAAGAACCTGACCAACGCCGAAGCGCTGTTCGGGGTGTGCCGCCAGGTCATCGACCAGTGCAGCGAAAGCGATTCGGGCAACGTGCTCAGCGTGCTGAGCACCTGCCTCAGCCGGCTGGGCAACACCGGCGACGGGCCCAAGGCCCTGGGCGAGGCAGCCAACCTGATCGCCAGCGCACAGATCCAGGTCGAAGAAGCGGTCGGCGAGCTCAACCGCTTCCTCGACCACTTCGATGCCGACCCGATGCGCCTGCAGGCCCTCGAAGAGCGCCTCGATGCCTTGTATACCCTGGCGCGCAAGCACCGCGTGCAGCCCAGCGAACTGCCCGAACTGCAGCAGCGCCTGATCGATGAACTCGAAGGCCTCAATGCCAGTGACGAGTCCCTCGAGCGTCTAGCCGACGAACTGGCCGCGTATGCCAAGCACTACCAGCTCAAGGCCACCGAACTCAGCGGCTTGCGCCATCAGGCGGCCGGCCAGCTGGCCAGCGCCGTCGAGCAGGAGATCCAGCGCCTCGGCATGCCAGGCGGACGCTTCCACATCGCGCTGACGCCGCTGAACGGCGACGATCTCTCGCCCCACGGCCTGGAATCGGTCGAGCTATTGGTCAGCGCCAACCCAGGGCAACCGCTCAAGGGCCTGGCGAAAGTCGCGTCCGGGGGCGAACTGTCACGGATCAGCCTGGCGATCCAGGTGATCACCGCGCAGACCTCGCGCATTCCGACCCTGGTGTTCGACGAAGTCGACGTCGGCATTGGTGGCCCGACGGCCGAGATCGTCGGTCAACTGCTGCGACGCCTGGGCGATCGCGGTCAGGTGCTGACGGTCACCCACCTGCCCCAGGTGGCGGCGCAAGGGCACCATCACCTGTTCGTGCACAAGGTTCGCCACAGCGACACCACCCACACGGCAGTCGCCAGCCTGGGCAAACGGGAACGGGTAGAAGAAGTGGCACGCATGCTGGGCGGCATCGACCTGACCAAGGAATCCCTGGCCCATGCACGCAAGATGGTCGTCAGCGGTAAATAAGGAAGGAAAGGCTGGCAGGTGCGCCACAGCGCGTCACCTGCCATGAAGGGCTGCCGATACGGTGAGCCTGGACTGGAAGCACGCCGCCCCGATCCGTTGAGACGCTGACCGGCTTCCGGTCATCCAGTGTGGGCGGCACCGGCTGTCACACCGCCTTCGCCGCCCCGTATCGCCCTCAGGTCACGCCTTCTTGGCGCGGATGTACAGGACCAGGTTATGGTCCACCAACTCATAACCGTGCTCCTGCACGATCTCTTTCTGACGCCGCTCGATCTCTGCATCGAAGAACTCGATGACTTCGCCGGAATCCACGTTGACCATATGGTCGTGGTGGCCGCCATCCGCCAGTTCGAAGACGGCATGACCGCCATCGAAGTTATGACGCACGACCAGGCCAGCCGCTTCGAACTGGGTCAGGACACGGTAAACGGTCGCCAGACCCACGTCCTCGCCGGCCTCCATCAATGCCTTGTACACATCCTCGGCGCTCATGTGGCGCTGCTCGTTCAGGTCGAGCATCTGGAGGATCTTGACTCGAGGCAGTGTCACCTTGAGACCGGCTTTGCGTAATTCGCTATTTTCAACCATGGTCAGCTTTCTCGCCGATGCTGCTTCGCAGCTTCTCTTAATACGGGTATGATCGGGGTTTACGTTGTCCAGCCAAGATAGTGGAAGTCGCCCACCGATGCAAAACACCAAGCTCTTGCTAACCAGCCTCACCTTCGTGGGACTGCTCGCACTCGCCGGTTGCTCGTTTCCCGGGGTTTACAAAATCGACATCCAGCAGGGCAATGTCGTCACGCAGGACATGATAGACCAATTGCGCCCCGGAATGACCCGGCGCCAGGTAAGGTTTATCATGGGCAACCCGCTGCTTCAGGACACGTTCAACACCAATCGCTGGGATTATCTCTATACCCTGCAGCCCGGTGGCGGCCAGCGTCAGCAGGAGCGCATGAGCGTCTTCTTCAACGACAGCGACCAACTGGTCAACCTGTCTGGCGACTTCATGCCGGGCGTGAGCAAGGACCAGGCGATCCTCGAAGGCAGCGGCGACACCACCGTCACGCCTGTGGACGAAAACGGCCAGCCGCAACCGGCCGAGCAGCCCGCCAAGCCGGGTTCGCTGGAAGAGTCGATCCAGCGCGAGATCGACACCATCGAGACCACGCCCGTGCCAACGCCGGCGCCGCTCGAGACGTCTCCGCAGTAACACCGGCGACCTCGCGGGTCGCCTCGCCACCCGTGCTCGCCTCGAACGGCCCGTCCAGTCATCACTGGACGGGCCGTTGTGCATTCAGCCGTGCAGTTGCTTGGCGCGCTGGCAGAACGCATCGACCAGGGTGTTGGCCGCCTGGTTGAACAGCGGCCCGAGGGTCGCCCGCACCAGGGGCCCGGCGTAGTCGAACGCCAGGTCCAGGCTGATCTTGCAGGCCTTGTCGCCCAGGGGCTTGAACACCCAGACGCCATGCAACTGCGTGAACGGCCCTTCCTCGAGGTTCATCTCGATGGACTGGCCCGGCACCAGGGTGTTGCGGGTGACGAATTGCTGGCTCATCCCGCCCTTGGCCACTTCCAGCTTGGCGCGCATGTGCGTGTCGCTGGACTCGAGCACCGTCGCGGCCGAGCACCAGGGCAGGAACTGTGGATAGCTGGCCACATCATTGACCAGATCGTAGAGCGCCTGGGCGGGATAAGGCAGCAAGGCGGAACGTTGGATATGGGTAGTCAAAGCATCACTTCCAAAGCGGGGGCGGCAGCGCCGTGTGGCGCCTCTGGACCTGTCCTGTAGGAAAGACAGTGCCGGTATTGTCCGGGTTTCGTCCGGCAGGCTCAAGCATGCAGAAATCCCGTAGCCGACAACGCAAAGCGCTGCTTATAATGCCAACCCTATGGCTAAGCAAAAGAAACATCCGACCGGGACCATCGCGCAGAACAAGAAAGCGCGACACGATTACTTCATCGAACACAAGTTCGAGGCCGGACTGGTCCTGTCCGGTTGGGAAGTAAAAAGCCTGCGAGCGGGCAAGGCCCACCTGACGGACAGCTACGTGCTGCTCAAGGATGGCGAAGCCTGGCTGTTCGGCAGCCACATCACCCCCCTGACGGCGGCCAGCACCCACGTCATCGCCGACCCGCAGCGCACGCGCAAGCTCTTGCTGAACAAGCGCGAGCTCGAACGCGTCGAGGCGGCGGTCGCGCAGAAGGGCTACACCTGTGTGGCCCTGGCGCTGTACTGGAGCAAGCACCTGATCAAGTGCGAGATCGCGCTGGGCAAGGGCAAGAAGGAATACGACAAGCGCGATACCGAGCGCGAGCGCGATTCCAACCGCGAGATGCAGCGGGCCGTGCGGAGCAAGGGCAAGGACGACTGAGGTGGGCCTGGGTGGCGTGTAGCTGCCCAAGAGACTGTCGTGAGCCTGAACCGGGTGTCAGGAGTAGCGCTGCTGTTTTAGTCGGCGGCGCTGGTTCTGTGGGCCCTGCGGGCCCAATCGCGGCACGGGGGCCGCTCCCACACCTGTCGCGGCGACTCAGGCGAATGCGATCCCGTGTGGGAGCGGCCCCTGTGCCGCGATCGGCCCTGCAAGGGCCGTAAAACCAGCCCACCCAATCCCACATCGATCACCCCACACCCAGCCTCTCACCGCCCACTGCGCCGCTCCGCCCTCGCCACCCGCTGGGCCTCCTGCTGCGCCTCCTGCAACACCTCCTGCACATACAGAATGTGCTGGCTGGACAGCTCCCGCGCCTCATCCGCCCGCCCCTCG
The DNA here is from genome assembly GCF_013523125.1 of Pseudomonas entomophila. Classification (GTDB taxonomy): domain Bacteria; phylum Pseudomonadota; class Gammaproteobacteria; order Pseudomonadales; family Pseudomonadaceae; genus Aquipseudomonas; species Aquipseudomonas entomophila_B. The sequence goes on from NZ_JAAMQJ010000023.1 coordinate 63,816, forward strand.
ACGATCGCCAGGTACAGCGCCCGATGCTGCGCGATCAGCATGTCCCGGGTCTCCGCCCGCTGCTGGTACATGCCGCCGATATTGGTCACCACGTTGCGCTTGAGCAGGTCGAACAATCCACGAATGGTGTGCAACAGCACCGCATTGTGGCTCGCCTCGGCGATCGCCAGGTGGAAACGCGCATCCGCCGCGCCCTCCTCCGCCCGGCTCACCCGGTCGACCCGCGAATAGCAATCCTGCAGCGCATCGAACGCCGCCTTGAGCCGCGCCCGGTCCGGTTCGGTCGCCCGCTGGGCCGCGTAATAGGCACACGACGCCTCCAGCGTGTGACGAAACTCCAGCAGATCCCGCTGGGCATCCCCGCTGTGTTCGAGCAGGTTCAGCAGCGGATCGCTGAACGTCGAGCCCAAGGACTCGGCCACATAGTTGCCACCCCCCTGACGACTGACCAGCAGCCCCTTGGCCACCAGCTTCTGGATCGCCTCGCGTAATGAAGGCCGCGATACGCCGAACTGCTCGGCCAGCGCGCGCTCGGCCGGCAGGCGCTGCCCGGAGGTCAAGGTGCCTTCGAGAATCATCGCTTCCAGGCGCTCGACGATATCGTCGGACAACCGCCGCTGGCGAACCTGATCAAACACCATCTGACGCACTCCTTCACCACGCGCTCACCGGCGCGCATTGTCGCTCATCCATGATCGCGCGACATCCACCCGCGCCACCGCCGATCGCCCTGCGACCAACGTCGACACCGAGACAAATTGACACACCCCAGGCGAGGCTTTTACCCTACTCACTCCACATTGTAAATTGGTATGACCAATTTACAGTGCCAGCGCATGACCAACAACAATTAGGGGCCACCCCATTATGCAAACCTGGCAACAACTCTACGCGCCGCTTGGCAGCCTGGGCCTGTCCGCGCTCGCCGCCGTCATCCCGATCGTGTTCTTCTTCCTGGCTCTGGCCGTGTTCCGCCTCAAAGGCCACGTGGCCGGCAGCATCACCTTGGCGCTGTCGATCCTGGTGGCGATCTTCGCCTTCCAGATGCCGGCCGACATGGCCCTCGCCGCCGCAGGCTACGGCTTCGCCTATGGCCTTTGGCCCATCGCCTGGATCATCGTCGCCGCCGTGTTCCTCTACAAGCTCACGGTCAAGAGCGGCCAGTTCGAGGTCATCCGCAGCTCGGTGCTGTCGATCACCGACGACCAGCGTCTGCAGGTGCTGCTGATCGGCTTCTGCTTCGGGGCCTTCCTGGAAGGCGCCGCCGGCTTCGGCGCGCCCGTGGCCATCACCGCCGCGCTGCTGGTCGGCCTGGGCTTCAACCCGCTGTACGCCGCCGGCCTGTGCCTGATCGCCAACACTGCGCCGGTAGCCTTCGGCGCCTTGGGCATCCCGATCATCGTCGCCGGCCAGGTGACCGGCATCGACGCCTTCCACATCGGCGCCATGACCGGCCGCCAGCTGCCGCTGCTGTCGCTGTTCGTGCCGTTCTGGCTGGTGTTCATGATGGATGGCCTGCGCGGCGTGAAGGAAACCTGGCCGGCCGCGCTGGTGGCCGGCCTGAGCTTCGCCGTCACCCAGTACTTCACCTCCAACTTCATCGGCCCGGAACTGCCGGACATCACCTCGGCCCTGGCCAGCCTGATCGCCCTGACCCTGTTCCTCAAGGTCTGGCAACCCAAGCGCGCCATGACCGGCATGGCCGGCGGCGGCGCTGCGGTCGCCAGCACAGGCGGCATCCAGCCGAGTCCCTACAGCCTGGGCGAGATCTTCAAGGCCTGGTCGCCGTTCCTGATCCTCACCGTGCTGGTGACGATCTGGACCCTCAAGCCGTTCAAGGCCGCGTTCGCCTCGGGCGGCGCGATGTACGACTGGGTGTTCAACTTCGCCATCCCGCACCTCGACCAGTTGGTGATCAAGACCGCGCCGATCGTGGTCAACGCGACGCCCATGCCGGCGGTGTTCAAGCTCGACCCGATCTCCGCCACCGGTACCGCGATCTTCCTCTCCGCCCTGCTGTCGATGCTGGTGCTGAGGATCGACGTCAAAACTGGTCTGACCACTTTCAAGGAGACACTGTACGAGCTGCGCTGGCCGATCCTGTCGATCGGCATGGTGCTGGCTTTCGCCTTCGTCACCAACTACTCGGGCATGTCGTCGACCATGGCCCTGGTCCTGGCCGGCACAGGCGCGGCCTTCCCGTTCTTCTCGCCGTTCCTCGGCTGGCTGGGCGTGTTCCTGACCGGTTCGGACACCTCGTCCAATGCCCTGTTCAGCTCGCTGCAGGCCACCACCGCCCACCAGATCGGCGTCAGCGACACCCTGCTGGTGGCGGCCAACACCAGCGGTGGCGTGACCGGCAAGATGATTTCGCCCCAGTCCATCGCCGTGGCCTGCGCCGCCACCGGGCTGGTCGGCAAGGAATCGGACCTGTTCCGCTTCACCCTCAAGCACAGCCTGTTCTTCGCCACCATCGTTGGCCTGATCACCCTGGTCCAGGCCTACTGGCTGACCGGTATGCTGGTGCACTGACGTGACGAACGCCGGGCGCGCCCACCTGCGCCCGGCCTTTTCCCACCCCTCACGCTGCGAGATCCCATGATCATTTCCGCCTCGACCGACTACCGCGCAGCCGCTCAACGCAAGCTGCCACCGTTCCTGTTCCACTATGCCGACGGTGGCGCCTACGCCGAGCACACGCTGCGCCGCAACGTCCAGGACCTGGCCGACATCGCCCTGCGCCAGCGGGTGCTGAAGAACATGTCCGAGCTGAGCCTGGAAACCCGCCTGTTCGACGAGACCCTGAGCATGCCGGTGGCCCTGGCGCCGATCGGCCTGGCCGGGATGTACGCCCGCCGCGGTGAAGTGCAGGCCGCACGCGCCGCCGCCAGCAAGGGCCTCCCCTTCACCCTGTCCACCGTCTCGGTCTGCCCGATCGAGGAAGTCGCCACGGCCATCGACCGGCCGATGTGGTTCCAGCTCTACGTGCTCAAGGACCGCGGCTTCATGCGCAACGCCCTGGAGCGGGCCAAGGCCGCCGGGGTCAAGACCCTGGTGTTCACCGTCGACATGCCCGTGCCCGGCGCCCGCTACCGCGACGCCCACTCTGGCATGAGCGGCGCCAACGGCCCGCTGCGCCGAGTGCTGCAGGCCATGACCCACCCCCAGTGGGCCTGGGACGTCGGTGTCAACGGCCGCCCCCACGACCTGGGCAACATCTCGGCGTACCGCGGCAACCCCACGGGCCTGGCCGACTACATCGGTTGGTTGGGCGCCAACTTCGACCCGTCGATCTCCTGGAAGGACCTGGAGTGGATCCGCGACACCTGGGACGGCCCGATGCTGATCAAGGGCATCCTCGACGCCGACGACGCCCGTGACGCGGTGCGCTTCGGTGCCGACGGCATCGTGGTCTCCAACCACGGCGGCCGCCAGCTCGACGGCGTGCTGTCCAGCGCCCGCGCGCTGCCGGCCATCGCCGATGCGGTCAAGGGCGACCTGACCATCCTCGCCGACTCGGGCATCCGCAGCGGCCTGGACGTGGTGCGCATGATCGCCCTCGGCGCCGACAGCGTGCTGATCGGCCGCGCCTTCCTCTACGCCCTGGCGACCCACGGCGAGGCCGGCGTGAAGAACCTGCTCGACCTGTTCGAAAAAGAAATGCGCGTGGCCATGGTGCTGACCGGTGCCAAGTCCATCAGCGAGATCAGCCGTGACTCGCTGGTGCGCGAACTGGGCGCCTGACCCCGCCCTTCACACCGCCTGATTGACCGGGGCACCTGTCGCGCCAGACGGCATGGCCCCGCGAGGAGATTGCATGAGCCTGCCTGCCACCTTCCTGCGCGACGCCGAACGCCTGATCCCGGCCGCGCGCCGCTTCGACGACCCGACCTCGACCCTGGCCTTCGGCACCGATGCCAGCTTCTACCGGCTGATTCCAAAACTGGTAGTGCGCGTCGAGTCCGAGGACGAGGTGGTCGGCCTGCTCCACCTGGCCCAGCGCGACCGCGTCTCGCTGACCTTCCGCGCTGCCGGCACCAGCCTGTCCGGCCAGGCCCTCAGCGACTCGGTGCTGATCGTGCTGGGCGACCAGTGGAACGGCCGGCAGATCCGCGACGACGGCGCGCAGATCCGCCTGCAACCCGGCGTCATCGGCGCCCAGGCCAACGCCTGGCTGGCCCCCTACGGACGCAAGATCGGCCCCGACCCGGCCTCGATCAACGCCTGCAAGATCGGCGGCATCGTCGCCAACAACGCCAGCGGCATGTGCTGTGGCACCGCGCAGAACACCTACCACACCCTGGCCGGCCTGCGCCTGGTGCTGGCCGACGGCACCTGCCTGGACAGCGAAGACCCGGCCAGCGTCGCCGCCTTCGAGCGCAGCCACGCCCCGCTGCTCGCCGAACTGGCGCGCCTGGGCCGCGAGACCCGCGCCAACACCGCCCTGGCCGAACGCATCCGCCACAAGTACCGCCTGAAGAACACCACCGGCCTGTCACTCAACGCCCTGGTGGACTACGACCAGCCGCTGGACATCCTCTACCACCTGATGGTCGGCTCCGAAGGCACGCTCGGCTTCATCAGCGCCGTCACCTACGACACCGTGCCCGACCACCCGCACAAGGCCACCGCGCTGATCGTCTTCCCCGACGTCGAGAGCTGCTGCAAGGCCGTGACCCTGCTCAAGCGCCAGCCGGTCTCCGCCGTCGAACTGCTCGACCGCCGCAGCTTGCGCTCGGTGCAGGACATGGTCGGCATGCCGGCCTGGGTCAAGGCACTCTCGAGCAGCGCCTGCGCCCTGCTGATCGAGTCGCGCGCCGCCACCCAGAGCCTGCTGCACGAGCAGCTCGACCAGGTCCGCGCCGCCATCGCCCACTTTCCCCTGGAGCAGAAGGTCGACTTCAGCGAAGACCCGGGCGTGTACAACCTGCTGTGGAAGATCCGCAAGGACACCTTCCCCGCCGTCGGCGCCGTGCGCCAGACCGGCACCACGGTGATCATCGAGGACGTCACCTTCCCCGTCGAACAACTGGCCGAAGGCGTCAACCGGCTGATCCAGCTGTTCGAACGGCACCGCTACGACGAGGCGATCATCTTCGGCCACGCCCTGGAGGGCAACCTGCACTTCGTCTTCACCCAAGGCTTCAACAGCCCGGCCGAAGTGGCGCGCTACCAGGCCTTCATGGACGACGTCGCCCAGTTGGTCGCAGTCGAATTCGGCGGCTCGCTCAAGGCCGAGCACGGCACCGGCCGCAACATGGCGCCCTTCGTCGAACTCGAGTGGGGCCAGGACGCCTACCAGCTGATGTGGACGCTCAAGCGCCTGCTCGACCCCAACGGCATCCTCAACCCCGACGTGGTACTCAGCGACGACCCACAGATCCACCTCAAGCACCTCAAGCCGCTGCCCGCCGCCGACGCCATTGTCGACAAGTGCATCGAGTGCGGCTTTTGCGAGCCAGTGTGCCCGTCCAAAGGACTGACCCTCAGCCCGCGCCAGCGCATCGTCATGTGGCGCGACATCCAGGCCCGCCAGCGCGCCGGTGAAGACACCCGCGAGCTGATGCAGGCCTACCAGTACCAGGGCATCGACACCTGCGCCGCCACCGGCCTGTGCGCCCAGCGCTGCCCGGTCGGCATCAACACCGGCGAACTGGTGAAGAAGCTCCGCGCCCAGGCCGCCGCCCACGCCAAGACCGCCGACTGGCTCGCCGACCACTTCCACACCACCCTGCGCGGCGCCCGCCTGACCCTGGCCGCGGCCAACAGCGCCCGCAAGCTGCTGGGCGCCCCGCGCCTGGCGCGCCTCAGCGCCACCCTCACCCAGGCCAGCGGCGGCCGCCTGCCCCAGTGGACCCCGGCCCTGCCGCAGCCTCTGCGTACAC
>NZ_JAAMQJ010000024.1 GCF_013523125.1 Pseudomonas entomophila
ATAGAGGTAAACCTTTTCGACTTTGGCGTCGGGACGCATCATGGTGTGCGGGCTCCAGAAGGAAATCGGGAGCACAGCATCGGTGATCAGCTGAACGTTTTGAATGTGGGGTTCATGGAGCGCTTACACCTTTTCCACACCCCCTAAACCCTCAAGGACTGACACTATGACCACCACACTCAACCACTGCCTCGCCCACTTCGGTGAGCCCTTCGACCGGCAAGCCGTTCCCGCCTCGCGGTTAGAAGACTACAAGGACAAGCTGCCTGGCCTGTTGTTGGACCATTGGCGTGATTACGGCTGGTGCGGCTATGGCGACGGTCTGTTCTGGCTGGTTGATCCGCAGGCGTACGCAGGCGTCGTGGAGTCTTGGTTAGAGGGCCACCCCCTGTCCCACCTCGATACGTACCACACGTTTGCACGCAGCGCGTTCGGGGACCTTTACCTCTGGGGCGAAGAGAGCGGACTGCATCTGACCATCGACAGCTGTTCGTCGACGTTCATGGTTCACAACATGGACATTCCCCGAGACGAATGGAGCCGCGAACTGCAACGCTTCCTGCACTCCGTGACGCCCGAGGAAAACGATTTCAACGGCCTGTTCGACAGCGCGAAGGCGCAATTCGGCACGCTGCGCAGCGATGAGATGTACGGCTTCTGCCCGGCCATCCTGCTCGGCGGGGCGGCCAAGCTCAAGTACCTGGAGAAAACCCAGGCCATCGAACACCTGACCCTGCTGTCGCAGTTGGGCGAGCTGACGCTCGACGACTGTTTAGAAGAATGACACGGCCTCAGCAGGCAGGTGCGTGAATACGCGAAATGGGATGCTCCATCACGCGGCGTCCTGCCCCCACAGACCGGCGCCCAACTTGGCCGCATGCAGCCCTTATGGAATCGATCAAAGTGATAACCGTGTCACAGATCAATACCTGCGATCTTCTGCACCGTACCCTGGCCGAGCATGATGCGTAACTGAACATCCGCACGGTACGGAAACACATGAACATCAGGAAGATTCACGCCAGCGACCTCGCGGGTTTCCATGCGCTGTTCGCCGAGGTGAGTGGCGAGGGGCTGTTCTCAGTCTCGACCCAGGCGCCGCCGATCCAGGCCATCGAGCGCGCCCTGGTCGCCGTGGAGCAGCACGACTGGCCCGTCTACGTGGCCGTTCAGAACGGGCAGATCGTCGGTTCGGCCGAGGCCTTCCCGGACAGCTTCTGTCGCCCCCAGAGCGACCCGCAGATGGGTCTGCTGGGCATGCAGGTCAAGCGCGAGTTTCGCCGACACGGCCATGGTGCGGCGCTGCTCGAAGCCGTCATGAACCATGCGCGCCACATCGGCTTCACCGGTATCGAACTGACGGTGCTCAAGTCCAACCAGGCCGCCTTGGCGCTTTACCACAAGGTCGAATTCGCCTGGGTGCAGGACCTGAACACCTGCGTGCTGCCAGGCGGTGTACAGGACCAAGTGCAGCGCATGCGCCTGGCCTTCTAGGCAGTCATCACACCTCGAGCCCTTTCAGCCAGAAGTTCGTGTCGCGTTGTGAAAAATCCTGTGGGTCGAACCCGTACGGGAAGTACTCCCTGAACAGGCCATGCTCCGGGTGCTGAGGGTCACCAAGCGCTTCGAGCATCATCTCGTACCCACCCAGGCCACCGATGTCCTCTGGTGGGCAGGCGTTTCCCCCCGCAATGCAGGTAGGCAAGTTGCGGTATTTGCTGCGCGGGACCACCTCCTCCACCGTCACCACATGGTCCCAGCTGTCGCCGAGGTCGTAGAGGTAGCGGAAGGTGGTTTCCGTGCCCAGTGTCTTGACCAGCGAGCGCCGCGCCTGGGACTTGATCGTGCTCTCGCCGTCCGGGTCAGGAACGCCGTACCAGACGCCATTGATCAGGTATTGGTGCAGGTGAGCGTTTTCCCAGCCCATGGCGACCTGGATGACGAGGTGCAGGCGAGCCAACGTGATGGTCTGCGGCACGATCACGCGACGCCAGATCAGCGGATCACTGTCCGCCAGGGCAATGTGGAGTTGGTAGAGGCCTGGTTTTGCAGGGGTGCGGGTCGAAGTGGTCATGGTGAGGCTCGTGAGTGGAGGCTTCCTGGGGTACGACGCAAGAACGCATACGCATGAGCAATCCAGCCGCCCTGTACGATCTGCTGGTCACGGATGTACGTTCGAGGGGGCCGGGTGCGGCTGGACAGCCACGCACGTTGGCGATCCATGCACGAACTCTACCGCTTGTCTCGCTCTGGTCATAGCCATATGCAAGAAGCGCGTTGCCAGCGCGCCAAGCCCACATGCATCATCAGCAAGGACGGGGCCATGGTCCAGCGCTTGGCTTGGCTGACCCTTTCTCGAGCTGTGACTAGTGCGATGCTTCAGATTACTAGGGAGGCCGTCTTGCTTGTCATGCGTCGTGCCGAACAGCGCCAAGGCTCATATCACCGCATTCAAAATCTCTCCAAGACTTCGGACTGCCCGCACATCCGGCACGGCCTCCAACGTCGCCTGGGATGGGTTGATCAAGAACCCTTGGCTGGCTTGCCGAAGCATTGCCACGTCATTGAAGGCATCGCCCACTGCCACCACGTGCAGCCCCTTGGCCAAAGCATGTTCCACATGCGTCTCTTTGCCTCTGCGAGGGAAGTAGTCGCAGCCAGAAATGAACCCCTCACAGTCCGTCAGCAAGCGATGGCACGCGATGGCAGGGTTACCCAATGACCGAAGCATGGGCGCCGCCAGTTCCCGGAAGCAATCGGAGATCAGGATGACCTCATACCCCTTGGCCGCAAGCGTGCGCAAGAACGCTGCCGAGTCGGGGAACGGCTGGACCGTCTCGACGAGGTGTTGCACAGCACTCAACGCAAGACCATGCTCGCGCAGCAACGCGATGCGTTGGCACATCAGGGCGTTGTAGTCCAACACCTCTCGCGTGGTTGTCGCCAATGCCCGTATGCCCGTCAATGCCGCAACCCTCGGCCAGAGTTCAGGAATCAGCACCCCTTCCAGATCGATACAGGCCAGCTTGCCTGAGTTTGACATCAGCGACCAACGCCTGGCAGTACCAGCATGACCCCTAACCCGATCAACGCAGAGCCGATCATCTTGTCGATGACGCCTTGCCTGGCAAGCAGGCGCTGTCGTAGAGCTTCGGTCGAAAAGAACAGTGCAACCAGGCTAAACCAGATCCAATGGGCCGCCGACATGAATAGTCCATACGCCACATTGGCGCTCGATGACGGTGTGTTCTGGACGACCTGGCTGTAAGTAGCGACGACGAACAACATGGTCTTGGGGTTCAACGCATTGGTGAAAAACCCCAGGCCGAACGATTGACCTGCCGAAGGGCATGGCCCTTTCGACCTATCCAGTTTCAACGATGACTGGCTCATGAGTGACTTCCAGCCCAGATACATCAGGTAACCTGCTCCCAGCAGCTTCATGCCCATGAACAAGGCCGGTGAATGGGTAATGAGCAGCGCCACGCCGAAGACGGTGTAGCACACGTGCACCTGCACGCCGCAGCCGATGCCGAAGGCCGCCAGCAACCCATTGCGCCGTCCGTAGGTGTAGCTGGTACGTGTAACCATCGCGAAGTCCGGACCAGGGCTGATCACGGCCAGGAGTGTGATGGTCGCCACGGCGATCAATTCGTTCATGGATGATTCCCTCGCGGTACGTGTTCAGCCCGCCGTGTGTCTGTTCAGCGCTTCTTGAACGTGACCACCAAGACATCCCGGAACGCAGGCTGTTCGGGGTCGAGTTGCAAGATCGGCGTTACGCCATGCATGACGTGTTCATCGTTGACGATGGCGGCTTCCATTTCGCTGGCGAGCAGATGCTGGCGCAAAAGCCGTCCATTGTGATCGTAGAGACGAGTCTCACCATTGATCACGTTGACTCGGTTCACCATCATCATGAAGATGAAGTTGACCCCATCCCGATGCACGCCTTCCGGGGTGGGTGATACCTCGCGTTGCGAAGCGTAAATTCGAAATTGATGGACTTCGACGTGCCAGGCGAAGAAAGGCGCCATTCGACCAAATAGTGTGCAGCAAAGCTCAAGTGTGGCTATCAGCAGCTTGTTTTGGAGCATCTGTGATTCAACCGGAGCAAACTCCCGACTAACGCCTCCATTGAGACGGTTGTACTCCAGACGCTGATAGTGAGGTTGATGAGGCTCTTGCCGTGCGGAGGTTTGGCCCGGTGCAACGCTATAGGTCGCATGACGACGAAACCGATAGGTGCCCCCATCACGCATGAAGGCGTCCTGTTCCAACCGATCCCAACTGCGCTGAAAGGCAGCCCAACTGGCGATAGCGTTTGGATCGATCGCGCTGAGCAGTCCCATCACTTGGCGAGAGGGCAGGAACGCACAATCATTACGGGCGATGTTTTCGCACAGATACTGCAGACTGTGCTGACTTGAAAAGTAGACATGGTCGAGCGTGTCTTGGGAAATGACGCGGTCCCTCGTTTTCATCGATATCCTCCTGATTCACCATTGAGTCGCGATCCAGCCAGAGCATGGTCGCTTGTGGCGCTCAAGAAAATCGATTTATATACGCTGATTTGTGTGAGGATTCATCGCCTATGAAGCTGCCTGCCCTCACGGCCTTCCACTTTTTTACCGTGGCCGCACGCACCCAGAATTTCGTCCAGGCCGCTCGACTTCTCCATGTGACTCACGGCGCGGTCAGTCGCCAGGTCAGGCAGTTGGAGGACACCCTCGGATTCGACCTGTTCGAACGGCGCAACCGCGCTGTGTTTCTGAACGATGCAGGAAGACAGCTGTATAGCCTCACAGGCCCATTCTTCGAGCAATTGGAAAAAACGGTGTGTGCGCTACAACGCGAATCCCGAGAAGAGACACTGGTGGTCTCCTGCGAGCCTACGATCGCGATGAAATGGCTCATCCCACGCTTGCCTGACTTTCAGGCGGCCTACCCTCACCTACAAGTACAATTGCTTACGGCAGGCGGACCTATCGATTTCCGTCGCTCGGGTGCGGACGTGGCAATCAGACGAGATGACTTTTACCGTGATGCTTCAGTCCACGCGGAAACAATCTGCGAAGAGTGGGTAGGCCCTGTGTGCCTCCCGTCATACTGGCAGAATGCATGTCAACTGGATGGCTTGGCGTTGCTGCATAGCAAAACGCGACCGCAAGCGTGGGAGAGCTGGATGCGCGCGCAAGGCATTTCTATACCCGACTCGACGAGGCTGAATTACGAACATTTCTATCTGTGTATCCAGGCCGCTGCTTCAGGACTAGGCGTTAGCCTGTCTTCGGCCCTGATGGTTCAGGATGAGCTCAAGTCCGGCCAACTGATCGCGCCCTTCGGGTTCAGCCGCGACGGGTCAAGGTACTGCTTGTTGTCGCCCAAACCGTTCAGGGAAGATGGTAAGTGCGGGGCGTTTCTGGAGTGGGTGACTGGGCAGATGCGCCTGAGTGTCGAGGGACTGGAGCGGACTTGAGCTGCAACCGTCGGCGCTAGCGCTGCATGGGTCTATTCAGCTCGGGCATAGCCGAAGGGCCCACAAAATCCTCTGATTTATCTACTTTAAAATCGAAACATAATTTATTTTCCACGAAAGATGGCTTGTCTGCGATACAGCCGTTACCCCATGCTGACAAGCTACGCACCCAGAGACGGATACTTTCCTCGGCTGACGAAGCCCCACGTCGACCTCCCGTCGCGACTGCGCCCACCCTCCCCTAACGTTTCGTCACCCGCTGTTCATCACCAGGCGCTCGCCCCATCTCCCGCAAGAACCAACGCGCGCGATAGACGCCCGTCAGAGCAAGGGGCATCAGCAGATCACGTAAAGGGGCCGGATACAGTACACAGGCCTCGTAGACGACGGTGAAGGGTGAGCGCTTCATTGATACCCCATGTCGAATGCTTGGGCTTGCGCAGCCAATTCTTCCATGGTGGTCTGGCTCGCCTTGTGGCGACTCGTTTTGTAAGCCATGAGGTCGGTGAACTTTATGCGGTGGTGGCTACCGGTTTTTGTGTGCGGAATCTGACCCTCGTCCAACAGTTTGACCAGATGAATCGCTGGCAGGTCTATTCAACACGGCGTCGAGCACGGAAGGCACAGTCCATCTGAGTGATGGGAAAGGAGAGGCGTGGGGCGATGATAGGCTTGCTGGTTTCCAGTGCCCACCGGCAATGGCGCCCTTCTCGACGAGAGGCGGTGCATGACCACACCTCATCGCCGGCAAGCCGGCTCCCACACCCGTCATCACACCGCAGAGGGTGCAGACTGACACGGTATGGTAGGGCGCACTTGGCCGCGATAGCGTCCTGCCCAATCATCGCCTGCATCGTCGGCAAGCCGACTTCCAAAGGACTGCATCGGCCTGTCGGATCCGCAATGCAGTTCAAGCTGTACGACCTCTGCCAGGGCACCGGCCTGGCTTTACCCAACCTTTACCTCAGATTGCCGACACCTGACACACCGCCATGGTCTGATCTACCGAGCCCGCCCTCGCGTCTCGCCTGCCCACAGGCAAGTCACCGACCCCAAGCGGCGCATTTGAATTCTGAAAGGTAGATCCGATGAAAAAGCACCTGACCCTGCTGTACACGACGCTGATGCTCGGCATGCCACTGGCGAGCTTCGCGCAACCGGGTGGTGGACCGGACGCGGGTCCGGGCGGGCCGCAACAGGGCCGCGCCCAACAGCCTGGGCATGCGTCACAGGCTCCTCACGGTCAGCCCAGCCCCGCACAGCGACAGCCCGACCACGCCGGTCGTACAGGCAACGGTGGCCATCCCGCTTACCGCGATGCCCATTTCCGCCCCCAGGCCGACATGCCGATCCCACACCAGCAGTGGCAGCGTGGGCATGTCGTGGAGCCTCGATACCGCGATGATCGTTACTGGGTCACCGACTGGCGCACTCGCCAGCTCTCGGCGCCGCCACCTGACCATCGCTGGTTGCGGATCAATGGCGACTACGTACTGGTGGCCATCGCGACCGGGGTGATCACGACCATCCTGACGGGCTACTGAGCCGCCCCGCGTCACGTGCCGAGGCCCTTGTCCGCCGCTCAGCCCTTGTCGATCGACCAGGAAGGTGCTCGGCGTGGAAAAACCGGGACGGCTTGGCAGCCGGCCCCTCCGTGCCCTTCACAGCCCAGCCACTGCGGCCTCGACCTCCACGTCATCGCCCCGCAGCCGCGCAGGCCAGACCCGCAGGCGTTCCGAGGGCATTTCCAGGCACGCCCCGTCTTCCAGGCCGAAATGCTGTTTGTACAACGGCGCGGCGACCACCAGCTTGCCCGACAGACTGCCGATCAAGCCGCGACCGATGACGTTGGCCCCCGACCGCGGATCGCGGTTTTCCAGAGCGAACACCCGCCCCTCGCCCTGTTCCTCAGGCAGGTAGAACAAGGCGACCTGGCTGCCGTCCAGCAAGGCGACCACACCCGAATGGGCGACCAGGTCATTGCGCCCGCACACCCTGTTCCAGCGGCTACCGGTATCGACCCGTACTGCGTTCGAACCACTCATCACACCACCTCCGCTGCATCGATCAGGTTCATGTCTTGCGCGCGCGCCGGGCGGCGCTGGCCGCGTTCCGTGACGAAGCGCACGTCCGGGTCCGCGCCAGCGGCATTGACGAAGGTGCGGAAGCGCTTGAGCTTTTCCGGGTCGTTCAGGGCATTGGCCCATTCGCACTCATAACGCTCGACCACCAGTTGCATCTGCGCCTCGAGTTCGGCCGCCAAGCCCAGGCTGTCGTCGATCACCACCGCCTTGAGGTAGTCCAGGCCGCCCTCCAGGCTCTCGCGCCATACCGAAGTGCGTTGCAGCTTGTCGGCGGTGCGGATGTACAGCATCAGGAAGCGGTCGATGTAGCGGATCAGGGTCTCGTCGTCCAGGTCGGTGGCGAACAGCTCGGCGTGGCGCGGGCGCATGCCGCCGTTACCGCTGACGTAGAGGTTCCAGCCCTTTTCGGTGGCGATCACGCCGACGTCCTTGCTCTGGGCCTCGGCGCATTCTCGGGTGCAGCCGGACACGGCAAACTTGAGCTTGTGCGGCGCACGCAGCCCCTTGTAGCGCTCTTCGATGCGCAGGGCCATCCGCACGCTGTCTTGCACGCCGTAACGGCACCAGGTGCTGCCGACGCAACTTTTCACCGTGCGCGTCGATTTGCCGTAGGCATGACCGGTTTCGAAGCCGGCCGCGATGAGTTCGGCCCAGATGTCCGGCAGCTCGTGCAACTGGGCGCCGAACAAGTCGATACGCTGGCCACCGGTGATCTTGGTGTAGAGGGCGTACTTCTTGGCGACCGCGCCGATGGCGATCAGCCCGTCGGGGGTGATTTCACCGCCGGGAATGCGCGGCACCACCGAATAGGTGCCGTTCTTCTGCATGTTGGCCATGAACGTGTCGTTGGTGTCCTGCAGCGGCACCAGCCATGGCTCCATGATCGGTCGGTTCCAGCACGAGGCCAGGATCGAGCCGACCACGGGCTTGCAGAGGTCGCAGCCCAAGTGACCCTTGCCATGGCGGGCCAGCAGTTCGTCGAAGGTCTCGATGCGTTCGACGCGCACCAGCGAATACAACTCCTGCCGGGTGTAGGCGAAGTGCTCGCACAGGCTTTTGTCGACCGTGACGCCACGGGCCGTCAACTCATGCTCGAACACTTGCTTGAGCAGCCCTGTGCACCCGCCGCAACCGCTGCCGGCCTTGGTCTGGCACTTGATGCCGGCAAGGTCCGTGCAGCCGCCGTCGATGGCGCTGCAGATCGCGCCCTTGCTGACGTTGTGGCACGAGCAAAGGGTGGCGGTGGCGGGCAGCGAGTCCACGCCCAGCGCGGGTGCCGCTTCGCCTTGGGGCACGATCAGCGACGCCGGGTCGGCCGGCAGTGCGATGCCGTTCTGGATGTATTGCAGCAGCGTGTCGTAATAGCGGTTGTCGCCCACCAGCACGGCGCCGATGGCCTGCTTGCCGTCGGCCGACACCACCAGGCGCCGGTAACTGGCCGTGGCTTCGTCGATGAACCGGTAGCTGCGCGAGCCAGCGCTGGCGCCCTGGGCATCGCCGATGGAGCCGACATCGACGCCCAGCAGCTTGAGCTTGGTGGACAGGTCGGCACCGGCGAACGACTCATGTTCAAGACCACACAGTTGCGCGGCCACGCTGCGGGCCATCCGGTAACCTGGCGCCACCAGGCCGAACACGCTGCCGTTCCAGGCGGCGCACTCGCCGATGGCCGAAATGTGCGGATCGCTGCTGCGGCAGTCGCTGTCGATGGCGATGCCGCCCCGGGCACCCAGCTCGAGGCCGCAGGCCTTGCCGAGGGCGTCCTGCGGGCGGATGCCGGCCGAGAACACCACCAGGTCGGTTTCAAGGGATTCGTCGTCGGCGAAATTCATGCGGTAACGGTAGTGCTCGCCTGGGGTGATCGACTGGGTGCTGCGCGACAGGTGCACGTGCACGCCCAGCGCTTCGATGCGCGCCTTGAGCGCCACACCGCCCGCCTCGTCCAGCTGCACCGGCATCAGGCGCGGGGCGAACTCCACCACGTGGGCTTCCAGGCCCAGGCTGCGCAGCGCGTTGGCCGCCTCCAGCCCGAGCAGGCCGCCACCGACCACCACACCGCGCCGGGCGTTGTTGGCGGCGGCGCGAATAGTGTCGAGGTCGGCCAGGGTGCGGTAGACCAGACGCGAATCGCCAGCCGCTCCTTCGATGGGGGGTACGAACGGATAGGAGCCGGTGGCCATGACCAGGTAGGCATAAGGCACACACCCCTGGGCGGTGATGACCTCCTGGCGCGCCCGGTCGATCTCCAGTACCGGCACGCCCAGGTGCAAGATCACGCCCGCCTGTTGGTAGAGCGCGGCATCGCCCAAGGCCAGGGACTCGGCATCGCGTCCGCCGAAGTACTCGGACAGGTGCACACGGTCGTAGGCGCGCAGCGGTTCTTCGCTGAACACGTGGATCCGGTAGCGGCTCAGGGCCCCGCCCTGCACCAACTGCTCGACGCAGTGATGGCCGACCATGCCGTTGCCGATTACCACGAGGTTGTGCAGATCACTCGCCAATTCGCTGTTCATGGGCCACCTTTCGAAGCCGATCCGGTTGTTTCGAAGCAAAAAAAACGCCTGGAACCAGAAGGTTCCAGGCGCCATTGCCTGTTCTCGCTGCCGGCCCGTGGGCCCGACGCAGTCATTGTTCCTTGGCCGCCAGGGCCGAACGATCGCCGTTGATCGTAAAAGGGATCCGCTGGCACTGCGCAGCGGTTGCCTAACCCCTATGCAGCGGTTGTGCCAAAACGTGCAAAGCGGCCTGTAAGGCTTGTGCCTGGGGCGGGCGCGGGATTTCGAAGCGTATCGGCTCCAGCGCCTGTCACGTTCCAAAACGGTGCACATGTGCCAGGGCTGCCCCAGCGCGATGCGCTGACCGTCCTCAGCACACGCCCCGCCCGTCAGAGCCTTGCTGCGCGAGAACGCAGTGGCGCGGCGTCTGTCCGCGCCTCGCTCCTGTGTTGGCCCAGCCATTGCTATGCCTAGGCAAACGCCGTCAACGACGATGGCTGTCCATCCAGGCAACACCTCACGACAAAGGCGCCGTGCAGCTTCCGTTGAAAAACGCTGAAGCCGCAGGGCGCCTTTGTCGTTTGCGCACGAGAGCACCGCCATGACCGACACCCTTCATGAATCCGGCAAGACCGTCCGCAGCGTATGCCCTTACTGTGGGGTGGGCTGCGGCATCGTCATGCAGGTGGAGCACGACCTGATCGTCAAGGTCTCGGGCGACAAGCAGCACCCGAGCAATGCCGGGCGCCTGTGCACCAAGGGCAGCACCTGCGCCCTGCCGGTGGCCGATGCCGGGCGCATGAAGCATGCCTTCGTGCGCGAGGAACGCAGCCGCGACCCGGTGCGCGTCGGCATCGACCAGGCCATCCAGGCCACGGCCAGCCGCCTGCGCGACATCATCGACGAGCACGGCGCCGATGCCGTCGCCCTGTACGTCAGCGGGCAGATGTCGCTGGAAGCGCAGTACCTGGCCAACAAGCTGACCAAGGGCTTCATCCGCAGCCGCCATATCGAATCCAACTCACGGCTGTGCATGGCCAGCGCCGGCAGCGGCTACAAACTGTCGCTCGGTGCCGACGGCCCGCCCGGCGCCTACGACGACATCGAGCACAGCGATGTATTCCTGGTGATCGGCGCGAACATGGCCGACTGTCACCCGGTGCTGTTCCTGCGCCTGCTGGACCGGCTCAAGGCCGGGGCCAGGCTGATCGTCGTCGATCCACGGCGCACCGCGACCGCGGACAAGGCCGACCTGTACCTGCAGATCACCCCCGGCACCGACCTGGCCTTGCTCAACGGACTGCTGCACCTGCTGGTGAAAGACGGCCTGACCGATCCGGCCTTCATCGCCGACTTCACCGAAGGCTGGGAGGTGATGGAAGACTTCCTGGAGGCCTACACCCCCGAGTACGTGGCGCAGGTCACGGGCCTGGCCGAGGCGGATATCCACACGACGGCGCGCTGGATCGGCGAAGCGGCCAACTGGATGAGCTGCTGGACCATGGGCCTGAACCAAAGCGTGCAAGGCACCTGGCACACCAACGCACTGTGCAACCTGCACCTGGCGACTGGCGCTATCTGCCGCACCGGCAGCGGCCCGTTCTCGTTGACCGGCCAGCCCAACGCCATGGGCGGTCGCGAGATGGGCTACATGGGGCCGGGCCTGCCGGGCCAGCGCTCGGCGCTGGTGGCCGAGGATCGCGCCTTCATCGAGCAGCTGTGGGGCATGGAAGCGGGCAGCCTGCGCGCCGACGGCGGCAACGGCACCGTGGACCTGTTCCAGGCCATGGCCGCGGGCCGCATCAAGGCCTGCTGGATCATCTGCACCAACCCGGTGGCCAGTGTGCCCAACCGTCAGCAGGTGATCGACGGGCTGCGCAAGGCCGAGCTGGTGATCACCCAGGAAGCCTTTCTGGACACCGAAACCAACCGCTACGCCGACATTCTGCTGCCCGGCGCGCTGTGGGCCGAAGCCGAAGGGGTGATGATCAACTCCGAGCGCAACCTGACCCTGACCCAGCAAGCCGTCCAGCCACCGGGGGAGGCCATGCCGGACTGGCAGATCATCGCCCGCGTCGCCTGTGCCATGGGCTATACGGACGCGTTCAGCTACACCGACGCCGCGCAGGTCTTCGAAGAGATCAAGCGTACGGCCAACCCCAAGACCGGCTACGACCTGCGCGGCGCCAGCCATGCGCGCCTGCGCGAGCAGCCGCTGCAATGGCCCTGCACGCCAGCGGATGCGGCAGTGCGCAATCCGATTCGCTACGTTCAGGCCGATCCCGCCCATGGGCGCCCGGCACTGGTGTTTCCCACACCCAGCGGCAAGGCGCAGTTCTTCGCCCGGCCGCACCTGCCGCCCGCCGAGCTGCCCGACGACGAATTCCCGCTGGTGCTCAACACCGGCCGCGTCCAGCACCAGTGGCACACCCTGACCAAGACCGGCAAGGTGCCGGCGCTGAACCGGCTCAACCCGGGGCCCTTCATCGAGGTCCACCCCACGGACGCCGAGCGGCTGGGCCTTGTGCCGGGCAAGCCGGTGCAGGTGCGCTCGCGACGGGGCATGGCGGTGCTGCCGGCGGTGGTCAGTGATCGGGTACGGCCAGGCAATTGCTTTGCGCCCTTTCACTGGAACGATGTGTTCGGCGACGGGCTGGCGGTCAATGCCGTGACCAGCGATGCGGTCGATCCGTTGTCGTTGCAGCCGGCGTTCAAGTACTGCGCGGTGGCGTTGCAGGCAGTGGCCGAGGCTGAAACGGGCACGGCAGCGTTCGCCGGGCAGGCGGTGGCAGCCGTCGCCGGGCGAAAAGCGACGTCCCGTGCGGGGCAGGAGGCAGCGTCTTTCGTCTTGCAGGACCCAGTTCCTCTGGCCGATGCGGCCGCGAAAGCGTTTACGCCGGCACAAGTCGACGGTGTCGCACGGCTGCTGAACCTGCACGAGGCTGCCCCGCTTGTGTTGAGCGCTGACGAGCAGGCGTACCTGCGTGGTTATCTGATCGGTCTGCGCAGCGTCGAAGGCCCACAGGCGGGCGTGCCGACGCTGCCCGAGCAGGCGCCCTTCGACGCGCAGCGGCGCCTGTTGCT
Source organism: Pseudomonas entomophila (assembly GCF_013523125.1). Taxonomy (GTDB): domain Bacteria; phylum Pseudomonadota; class Gammaproteobacteria; order Pseudomonadales; family Pseudomonadaceae; genus Aquipseudomonas; species Aquipseudomonas entomophila_B. The sequence continues at coordinate 13,143 of NZ_JAAMQJ010000024.1, forward strand.
CAACGGTGTGCTCGCCGGCGTGTTCTCCCGTGCGGACGGCCCCGGCACTGGCGCTCTCACCCAGACGCCGAGTGCCGAATGGCTGGTGCTCTGGGCCTCGCAGACGGGCAATGGCGAACACCTCGCCGCCCTGTGCGCCCAACGCCTGGGCAGCGCCGGCCAGCGCACCCGCGTGCAGGCCATGGACAGCGTCGAACTTGGGCAATTGCGCAGCGCTGCGGGCGTGGTGCTGGTCGCCAGCACCTTCGGCGATGGCGAGCCGCCGGACAACGCCGTCGACTTCTGGCACACGCTGTCGGATGCCGCGCCCGACAGCCTGCGCAGCAGCCGTTTCGGCGTGCTGGCGCTGGGCGACTCCAGCTACCGGCAGTTCTGCGGCTTCGGGCGCAGGCTCGACGAGCGCCTGGCGGCCCTGGGCGCGGACCGTATCCAGCCGCGCCTGGAGTGCGAGCCGGACTATGAAGCCCCCGCTGAAGGCTGGCTGGCCGAGCTGTGCGGCAAGCTGGACACCGGAACGCCCGCGGTGGCTATCACGGCCCAGTCGCCTTCCCCCGCGCAGGCCGATGCCGGTCGCAACCCCTACACCCGCGCCCAACCGCTGCACACCCGAGTGCTCAGCAATCGCCGGCTCAATGCCGACGGCGCCGAGAAGGAAACCCGTCATCTGTCGTTCGACCTGGCCGGCCATCATTTCCCCTACCGGGCGGGCGATGCGCTGGGCGTCTGGCCCATCAATTCACCCGAGCTGGTGGAAGACGTGCTGAGCACGCTTGGCCTGGACGGCAACACCCCGGTACAGCTCGACCTGCAGCCGCCCATGCCCTTGCGGGTCGCCTTGGGCGAGCACCTGGAAATCGCCCGCATCAGCCCGGACCTGCTGAACCGGGTGGCGGCCGAGCGCGGTAACGAGCGGCTGCGTGCGCTGCTCGAAGCAGATCAGCACGCTACCTTGCAGGCCTGGCTATGGGGCCGGCAGTTGCCCACCCTGCTCCGTGAATTCCCCCTGAAGCTGGACGCAGACCATTGGGTGCGCCTGCTCAAGCCGCTGCAACCACGGCTGTATTCGATCAGCTCCAGCCCGGCCCTCACGCCCGATGAGGTGCACCTGACCGTCGCCATCGTGCGCTACCAACACGAAGGCCAGGCGCGGGGCGGTGTGTGTTCGACCTTTCTGGCCGACCGCGCCAGCGAACAAGGCGTGCGCCTCTACCTGCAACCCTCCGCGCACTTCCATCCGCCGGCGAATCCCGATACACCGTTGATCATGATCGGGCCTGGCACCGGTATTGCACCGTTTCGAGCGTTCTTGCAGGAACGGCAGGCGCAGGGCGCCACTCGCAACTGGCTGTTCTTCGGCGAGCAGCGGGCGCGCACCGACTTCTACTACCGCGAGGAACTGCGTGAGTGGCAGCGCAACGGGGTGTTGCAGCGGCTGGAGACGGCGTTTTCCCGCGACCAGGACGAGAAGGTCTACGTGCAACACCGCCTGCTCGAGGCCGGCGCCGAGCTGTGGCAATGGCTGGAGCAAGGCGCCCAGGTGTGCGTGTGTGGCGATGCCGCGCGCATGGCCAAGGATGTCGACGCTGCACTCAAGGCGATCGTGCAGCGCCACGGCAAGATGAGCAGCGCTGCCGCCACGCTCTACGTCAGCGACATGAGCAAGACGCGCCGGTACCTGCGCGATGTGTACTGAAGACCGGTGGGACTGGCCGGGCCGAGGCGTCGGCCACCTGCATGGGCAATGATCAGGCATCGACCCGTCGGGCCTTTTTCCAGCGACACGGATCGGGAATCACGATGTGAGCGATAACAGTAAAGACCTTATCCCCTGCCGCTCCACGGCCTGGGTCGCCGGTAGCGACGCCCCGGAAAAGCGCGTGCTGAACATCGGCTTCATGCCGCTCAGCGATGCCGCCTCGGTGGTGGTCGCCGCCACCCAGGGCTTTGCCCAACCCTATGGGCTCACTCTCAACCTGCACCGGCAAACCTCCTGGGCCGGCGTCGCCGACAAGCTGTCGAGCGGCGAGCTGGATGCGGCGCACGCCTTGTACGGCATGGTCTACGCCCTGGAACTCGGCATCGGCGGCGCGCCGGCCACCGACATGGCCGTGCTGATGGGGCTGAACCAGAATGGCCAGAGCATCAACCTGTCCCAGGCGCTCAAGGAGGCCGGGATCACGCACCCCGCCGCGCTCAGGCAACACGCCGCGACGGCTGGCCAGACGCTCACGTTCGCCCACACCTTTCCCACCGGCAGCCACGCCCTGTGGCTGTACTACTGGCTCGCCAGCCAGGGCATTCACCCGCTGCACGACGTGAACAGCGTGGTGGTGCCACCGCCGCAGATGCTCGCGCACCTGCAGGCCGCCCGCATCGACGGCTTCTGCGCGGGCGAGCCGTGGAGCGCCCATGCCGTGGCGCTGGGCCAGGGCTGCACGGTCGCCACCAGCCAGTCGATCTGGCCCGACCATCCGGAAAAGGTGCTGGCCTGCACGCGGGCCTTCGTCGAGCAGTACCCCAACACCGCCCGCGCCCTGCTCAAGGCGGTGCTGGAAGCCAGCCGCTTCATCGAGGCCAGCCCGGAAAACCGCAGCAGCACCGCCCACCTCATGAGCGGCCACGAGTACCTGAACGTGCCGCTGGCCAGCCTCGAGCCACGCTTCATGGGCCTGTACGACGATGGCCTGGGCACGTCGTGGCAGGACGACCACCCACTGAGTTTCCACAACCGTGGCGCGGCGAACTTCCCTTACCTCTCCGACGGCATGTGGTTCATGACCCAGTTCCGCCGCTGGGGCCTGCTGCGCGACGATCCGGATTACCTGACCGTGGCCCGTCGGGTCCAACAGCTTGGCCTGTACCGCGAGGCCGCGAGCGACCTGGGCATCGCCGTACCCGCCAGTCCTCTGCGCCGTTCGCGATTGCTGGACGGCAGCGTCTGGGACGGCACGAACCCGGTCGCCTACGCCAGTGGCTTCGCCTTGCACGCCCGTCACGTTCGGTCACTGGAGGCCTAGATGCTGCGCATTCTGCTGATCAACGACACCTCCAGAACGGGCGGCCGCCTGCGCAGCGCATTGAGCGAAGCGGGCTTCGAGGTCATCGACGAATCGGGCCTGACCATCGACCTGCCCGCGCGGGTCGAAGCCGTGCGCCCGGACGTGGTGCTGATCGACACCGAATCGCCCAGCCGCGATGTGATGGAGCAGGTGGTCATCGTGACCCGCGACCAGCCCCGGCCCATCGTCATGTTCACCGACGAGCACGATCCGGGGGTGATGCGCCAGGCGATCAGGGCGGGCGTCAGCGCCTACATCGTCGAAGGCATCCACGCCCAGCGACTGCAGCCGATCCTGGACGTGGCCATGGCGCGCTTCGAGAGCGATCAGGTGCTGCGCTCGCAGCTCCACGCCCGCGACCAGCAACTGGCCGAACGCAAGCGCATCGAGCTGGCCAAGGGCATGCTGATGAAGATGAAAAGCTGCGGCGAGGAAGAGGCCTACACGCTGATGCGGCGCCAGGCCATGAGTCGGCAGCAGAAGCTGATTCAGGTGGCCGAGCAGATCATTGCCATGAACGAGTTGCTGACTTGATGGGGTGGGGCGTTCGGGCCATCCCTGAGCACACCGTCGCCCAGGGTGCACCGCAATGCAGCAGCGATGGCCTCATTCTGGGCACGCGCGATGCTCGGTTCGCCTGTACGGAGGCGGTCGCTTAGTGGTATCGCGGTCGGTCCGGTGCCTCGGCAGGGGCCGCCCATGTCCGCCGCAGTGGCACAGGCAATCTCGATCACCTGTGTGTGGCTTGCCCACGATGCAAGCGGTGACTGATTAGGCCCATCGTTGGCAAGCCAACGCCCACAGACACAATGGCTCAGCCCGCACACACAAGGTCCATGGCAGCCGATTTCACTCCAGCGTGGTCATGGATGAACGACGCTGGACATTGCCGACCATCGTGCGCCTCACCGCCTTTGGCACACAACCTGCTTTTACCTTCTCACAGGTAGCCAACGGCGGTTGCCCACCCCGACAAAGACGTCGCATGCCCATTCGCGAAAGCGGATCCGGCATGGCGACGTCTTTGCGTTTCTGGCCTCGCGCCACGAGGCGGTGGAGCAGCCGTGAGGGCTCGCCCACCTGCAAGCACACAACCCTTTTGCAGATGAGGTGCTGGAATGAACAACAGTTTCTGGAAAGCCGGGCACACCCCCACGCTATTCGCCGCGTTCCTGTACTTCGACCTGAGCTTCATGGTCTGGTACCTGCTCGGCCCCATGGCGGTGCAGATCGCCACCGACCTGCAATTGACCACCCAGCAACGCGGCTTCATGGTGGCCACGCCCATTCTGGCCGGGGCGATCCTGCGCTTCGTCATGGGCCTGCTGGCCGATCAGCTGTCGCCCAAGACGGCCGGCCTCATCGGCCAGGTGATCGTCATCGTCTCGTTGCTGGCGGCCTGGCAGCTCGGCATCCACAGCTACGGGCACGCCTTGCTGCTCGGCGTGTGCCTGGGCATGGCCGGGGCCTCGTTCGCCGTGGCGCTGCCGCTGGCTTCGCAGTGGTACCCCGCCGAGCACCAGGGCAAGGCCATGGGCATCGCTGGCGCCGGCAACTCCGGCACCGTGCTGGCCGCCCTGGCCGCGCCGGTACTGGCCGCCGCTTTCGGCTGGACCCAGGTGTTCGGCCTGGCGCTGATCCCGCTGGTGCTGACGCTGATCGTGTTCGCCCTGCTGGCGAAAAACGCCCCCAACCGCAGCAAGGCCAAATCCATGGCCGACTACGTCAAGGCCCTGGCCGACCGCGACAGCTGGTGGTTCATGTTCTTCTACAGCGTGACCTTCGGCGGCTTTATCGGCCTGGCCAGCGCCCTGCCCGGCTACTTCCACGACCAATACGACCTGAGCCCGGTGACCGCCGGCTACTACACCGCCGCCTGCGTGTTCGGCGGCAGCCTGATGCGCCCGCTGGGCGGCGCCCTGGCGGACCGGTTCGGCGGCATCCGTACGCTGCTCGGCATGTACGCCGTGGCGGCCGTGTGCATCGCGGCGGTGGGCATGCACCTGTCCAGCTCCATTGCCGCACTGGCTCTGTTCGTCAGCGCCATGCTCGGCCTGGGCGCCGGCAACGGCGCGGTGTTCCAGCTGGTGCCGCAACGCTTCAACCGCGAAATCGGCGTGATGACCGGCCTGATCGGCATGGCCGGCGGCATCGGCGGCTTCCTCCTGGCTGCGGGCCTGGGCGCCATCAAGCAGAGCACCGGCGACTATCAGCTGGGCCTGTGGCTGTTCGCCAGCCTTGGCGTGGTGGCCTGGTTCGGACTGTGCGCCGTCAAGCGCCGCTGGAGAACCACCTGGGGCTCGGCGGCCTTCACCGCCGCGCGGGTCTGAGCTGCCGCCATGCCCTTGCGCCTGAGCTACGCGCACAGCAGCGCCAGCGGGCCACGCGCCGAGAACCAGGACGCCACGCGCCTGGTCAGCCCGGCCGCGTCGCTCGCCGCCAGCAAGGGCTACCTGTTCGCCCTGGCCGACGGCGTCAGCCAGTGCGCCGACGGGGGGCTGGCCGCGCGCGCCACGGTGCAGGCCCTGGCCCACGATTACTACGCCACCCCGCAGACCTGGGGCGTGGCCCAGGCGCTGGACCGCCTGCTGCTCGCGCAGAACCGCTGGCTGCACGCCAACGGCGGCGACCAGCCCTTGCTGACCACCCTCAGCGCACTGGTGCTGCGTGGCCGGCGCTTTACCCTGGCGCACATTGGCGATTGCCGGGTGTACCGCTGGCACGATGGGCACCTGCAGCGCCTGAGCGAAGACCACGTCTGGCGCCAGCCGGGCATGCAGCACGTGCTCAAGCGTGCCATGGGTCTGGAGCAGCACCTGGTGGTGGACTACCGCGAAGGCGAACTGCGCGCAGGCGAAGGGTTCCTGCTGGTCAGCGACGGCGTCTGGGCGACCCTGGGCGAAGCGTCGATCGCCGGCGTGCTGCGCGACGAACCCGATTTGCAACAGGCCACCCAGACGCTGGTCACGGCCGCCCACCTGGCCGGCAGCCAGGACAACGCCAGCGCCGTGCTGGTGCGCATCGACGATATCGGCGAAGCCAGCCTGGGCGACGCCCTCGACCAGGTGCAGCAGTGGCCGCTGCCGCCAGCCTTGAAACCTGGCCAACGCTTCGAGGGCTGGCAGGTCGAAGCACTGCTGGGCCACACCCGGCAGTCCCTGCTGTACCGCGTCCGCGATGCCCAAGGGCAACCCTGGCTGCTGAAAACCCTGCCCCTGCACTGCGATGGCGACAGCGAGGCCGGCCAGCGCCTGCTCCAGGAAGAGTGGTTCCTGCGCCGCGTGGCCGGGCGCCATTTCCCCGAGGTGCATGCCGCCAGCGAGCGGCAGCACCTCTACTACCTGATGCGCGAGCACCCCGGCGTCACCCTGGCCGAGCACCACCGTCAGCACGGCACGCTGAGCCTGGCCCAAGGCCTGGACATCGCCCTGCGCCTGCTACGGGCGCTGGGCATGCTGCACCGGCGCAACATCCTGCACCGCGACATCACGCCCGATAACCTGCTGCTCGAGGACGACGGCGGCCTGCGCATCCTGGATTTCGGCCTGGCCTACTGCCCGGGCCTGTCCACCCACACCGCAGGCGAGCTGCCCGGCACGCCCAGCTACATCGCCCCGGAAGCCTACGCAGGTGCCGAGCCGAGCGTGGCCCAGGATCTCTACAGCGCCGGTGTGACCCTGTATGTCCTGCTGACCGGGCACTACCCCCATGGCGAGATCGAGGCCTTCCAGCGCCCACGCTTCGGTACCCCCGTGCCCGCCAGCCGCTACCGCCCCGACCTGCCCGAATGGCTGGTGCACATCCTCGATAAAGCGCTGGCCCTCGAGCCGGCTGAACGCTTCGAAACCGCCGAAGAATGGCAACTGGCGCTGCAACACGGGGAAGACCAACCCAGCCCACGTCCACGCCCCTTGCTGGAGCGCGCGCCCTTGAAGGTGTGGCGCACCCTGGCCCTGGGGTCGCTGCTGGCCAATGGGCTGCTGTTGATCTGGCTGCTGCACGCATGAACACCCCTAACCGCACACCGCACCCGACGGTCCGCTTCCCTGATGAGGTACACCCCATGAACGCAAAAGTCTGGTTGGTCGGCGCCGGCCCCGGCGACCCCGAGCTCCTGACCCTCAAGGCCGTGCGCGCCCTGCGCAGCGCCGACGTGGTGATGATCGACAGCCTGGTCAACCCCGCCGTGCTCGAGCACTGCCCCGCCGCGAAAGTCATCGCCGTGGGCAAACGCGGCGGCTGCCGCTCCACGCCGCAGGCGTTCATTCACCGGCTGATGCTGCGCTATGCCCGCCAGGGCAAATGCGTGGTGCGCCTGAAAGGCGGCGATCCCTGCATCTTCGGCCGCGGCAGCGAAGAGGCCGAGTGGTTGAGGGATCACGGTGTCGACGTGGAACTGGTCAACGGCATCACGGCCGGGCTGGCAGGCGCCACCCAGTGCGACATCCCCCTGACCTTGCGCGGGGTCGCCCGCGGAGTGACCCTGGTGACGGCACACACCGACGATGACAGCGCCTTGAACTGGCAGGCACTGGCGCAGAGCGGGACCACCCTGGTGGTGTACATGGGCGTGGCGAAGCTGGAAGACGTGCGGCGCGAGTTGCTGGCCGGAGGGATGGCCGGTGAGACGCCCGTGGCGATGATCGAGAATGCCTCCTTGCCGCAGCAGCGGGTGTGTTTCAGCGATGTGAGCGGCATGCAGGCGGCGGCCCTGGCGTTCGACCTCAAGGCGCCGGCGGTGATAGTGATTGGCGAGGTGGTGATGCAAGGGAGCCAGCGGCTGGGGCGTGAAGGTGTCGAGGCGGTGGTGGGGACGCAGTGGTTGTCGGCGTGAGGTAGGGACTGTCCATACGGATCGCTCTTCTTGCTCGCTCCACCGCTGGTGCCTGCTTACGGACGCCGTAACCTCACCCCCTGCACACAGACAAAGGCGCCACCTTGAAACAACCGCTCGGCTTCCTAATATTGAAATAGATTAGTAAGATTGCCTAAGCTCTTTCAAATTGGTTGGAGGCCAAGCTATGGATCGTCTGAGTAACCCATTCTCTCCAGGTGCTGGCGCCCCACCGCCAGAACTCGCAGGCAGGGACGAAATCATTGAAAACGCGAAGGTTGCACTGCACAGAATTCGCAAAGGTCGTCCTGAGAAAAGTCAGATGCTCCTTGGCCTACGTGGCGTTGGCAAGACGGTACTTCTGAACAAGATTAGTGATGTGGCGGAGGGGCTTGGCTATCACGTGGTGATGCTGGAAGCTCCGGAAGATCAGAGGCTTGCTCATTTTCTGGCACCTGCTCTCAAAGCCGTCCTGATCCGCCTGAGCAAGATCGCCGGGGCCAAGGCATTGGCCGAAAATGCCATTCACGCGCTTCGAGGTTTTGCAAGCGCCTTCAAAGTTTCCATCGGCGAAGTAGAGATAGAAGTTGCAGAGGTCCCCACCGCCGACAGTGGCAATCTTGAGGTGGATTTGCCAGAGCTGCTTCTAGCCGTTGGCGCAGCTGCCAAAGCCGCGGGTTCCAGTGTGGCTATTTTGGTAGATGAGGTTCAATACCTATCCCAAGAGGATCTCCGCGCTTTAATTGTTGCACTGCACCGTATTTCCCAGAAAAGCCTTCCCCTTGTCCTGTTTGGCGCCGGGCTACCGCAGGTTGCAGCGCTAGCAGGGGACGCCAAATCGTATGCAGAACGACTGTTTGACTACCCAGGTATAGGTCCCTTAAAAACCGAGGCCGTCGCGGTGGCCATACGAGAGCCCATTTCAGATGAGCATGCCGAAATTGAAGAGGGCGCCATTGAGCAAATCGCTAACGTCACTCAAGGCTATCCTTATTTTATTCAAGAATGGGGAAAGCACTCCTGGAACGTGGCGCTGGCTTCACCGATCACGAAGGCCGACGTTGATAAAGCAGGCACAGCGGCTACCGAAGCGCTTGACAGAAGCTTCTTCCGAGTTCGTTTTGACCGGCTGACACCTCGAGAGCAGGACTATTTACGTGCCATGGCGGAGCTTGGAGCGGGCCCGCACCGATCAGGCTTGATCGCCGATATGCTCGGGAGCACGGTAGAGAGAATGGGCCCGTTAAGAAGCGGCCTGATCAAGAAAGGAATGATCTGGAGCCCGGCGCATGGCGACACTGCCTTCACGGTCCCAATGTTCGATGCGTTCATGATACGCGCGATCCCTCAATGGTCTCGCGCGCAAAACTCGAAACCTAAAAAGAAGAAGTGAGCGCATCGCGCTCACGCTTACTTACTGATCCCGATTCGGCGCTCGCTTTCAGGTAAGGCCTTGTAGCATGACTCCCAGCCTGAGTAGCCCTGGTGCCTGAAACGTCACGCGCTTAGCCAGCCCTGCATGACATCGAGATGTCGACCCCAGGTTCTGGGCACCTCGATTTGCCCTGACGGGCATGCGGAGGGACACTTAGAAGCAGACATTAGGGCCCGATCGGCGCTGTCGCTGCCTTTGCAGAAAAGACAGCGAATAGAGTGCGCATGCGTAGCACTTTCAGAAACCGTATGCGGACCAAAAAGTGCAGCATGCGCGCCAGTCGCCCACCGGACACGTAAAGCCACTAGCGCAGAAGATTGGTCTTCGCCAAGTCCAACACCTCGTCACCGCGCCCGCTCATCACCGCCTTGAGCATGTATAGGCTGAAGCCTTTGGCCTGCTCCAGCTTGATCGCCGGTGGCATGACCAACTCCTGAGAGGCAGTGACCACGTCGACCAGCACGGGGCCATCGTGCGCGAGTGCACCGCGCAGGGCATCTTCCAAATCTTCCGAGCGTTCTACGCGAATCCCCAGGATGCCCATCGCGTTGGACATGGCGGCGAAATCGGGGTTGCGCAGCTCGGTGCCGGTGTCGAGGTAGCCCGCCGCCTTCATTTCCATGGCGACGAACCCCAGTGAAGCGTTGTTGAACACGATCACCTTCACGGGCAATTGCAGTTGCGCGAGCGAGATGAAATCCCCCATCAGCATGCTGAAGCCCCCGTCGCCACTCATCGAGATGACCTGGCGACCCGGGAAGGCAGCCTGCGCGCCCATGGCCTGTGGCATGGCATTGGCCATCGAGCCGTGGTTGAACGAGCCGACCAGGCGGCGCTGCCCGTTCATCTTCAGGTAACGCGCAGCCCAGACGGTGGGCGAACCGACGTCGGCGGTGAAGATCGCGTCTTCGCTGGCCAGCTCGCTGAGCAGGCGTGTGACGTATTGCGGATGGATCGGCCGGTCGCCCTTGGACGGCACCGCCAGATCGTCCAGCCCCTCGCGGGCCTTGCCGTAGGCTTTCAGCGCGCCGTCCAGGAAGCGGCGATCGGTCTTGCGCGTCAGGCGTGGCAGCAAGGCGGTGAGGGTTTCGCCGACATCGGCGGCGATGCCCAGCGACAGGGTGGCGCGTCGCCCCAGCGCTTGCGGGTCACGGTCGATCTGCACGATCTTGGCGTCGCTCGGGAAGAACTGCCGGTACGGGAAGTCGGTGCCCAACATCACCAGCGTGTCGCAGCCCAGCATCGCGTGGTAGCCGGAGCTGAAGCCGATCAACCCCGTCATGCCGACATCGAAGGGGTTGTTCCACTCCACGTGCTCCTTGCCGCGCAGCGCATGGACCACCGGCGCGCCGAGCGCATCGGCCAGGGCCACCACCTGGTCATGGGCCCCCGCGCAGCCGCTGCCGCACAGCAGGGTCACCTTGTGGCTGTCTTCCAGCACATCGGTGAGGCGCTGCAGGTCGACCTCCGTGGGCAAGATGCGCGGCTGCTGCAACGCCGGCCAGGCCGCCGGCTTTTCCTCGACCTCCAGCAACGACACGTCACCGGGAATCACCACCACCGCCACACCGCGATTGAGAATGGCCGAGCGCATGGCCCGGTGCAGCACCTGCGGCATCTGCGCCGGGTTGCTGACCAACTCGATGAAGTGGCTGCACTCCTTGAACAGCTCCTGCGGGTGGGTTTCCTGGAAGTAGTTCAGGCCGATCTCCGACGAGGGGATTTGCGCGGCGATGGCCAGCACCGGTACCCGGTTGCGGTGGCAGTCGAACAGGCCATTGATCAGGTGCAGGTTACCCGGCCCACAGCTGCCTGCGCACACCGTCAACTCCCCAGTCACCGCCGCCTCGGCACCGGCGGCGAAGGCCGCGACTTCCTCGTGGCGCACGTGCATCCACTCGATGCTGTCCATGCTTCGCAGGGCGTCGGTCAGGCCGTTGAGGCTGTCGCCGGTGAGGCCCCAAATCCGTTTGATACCGGCCTGCTCGAGGGTCGAGGCCAGTTGCTGGGCCATGTTGATCTTTGCCATGAAAACTCCTGGTGCGAAGGGGAGGAAGCGATCGATGGAGTAGAGACAGGGGCGCGGCGGGGGGTGTTCGTTTGGGTGTGTGAAGGAATCGTCATGTGGTGTGCTGCGTTTGTGGACCTGTCGCAAGACGCCGGCGCGTGCGGTCGTCGTCAGGCTACCGCTCCGGGCAGGAGCGGATCCACCCGCGCCCACGGGCACAGCCGTGTCATGCGTTGTGCTGCTGTCAGTGACTGACGTGCTTGAGCTCGGTGATAGCGAGGAACACGGTAGGCGCATCACCCGACGATGCCGCCCGATAGCAGCCCAGCGCGCCCAGGTGCTGCACGGCGATGGCCGCCAGCTGCCAGGCCATGGATTCGTCCTCCAGGCTGAGCGCCTCCTCGGCGCCGAAGAAGTCCATGCCTGTACTCGCTTCCAGCTCCTTCAACACCAGCGCGCGCTCCCGCAGCGGCTCAGGTATCGAGGGGTTGCTCCAGGCCCACTTCCAGCTCGAACGTGCGGGTGAGAACGAGCCGATGTTGAGGATCTGCCCTTCGACGGCCAGGCGGTCCTGCTCGTCGAAGAACTGCACGGTGGCCGTCTCCTGATCGAGCGACCAGCGCGCCATGTCGCCCAAAGCGTATTGATCGTGCAGCGCTTGCTGCTTGTCCATCAGTGCGTCCATGGACGTGTCCAGCAGGTGTTCGAAGGCTTCTTCTGACATGGGTCTTCCTTGCATGTCCGTTCAGGGTGCGGGGAGTTTGGCACAGCGCTGCAGGTTGCGTCCTGTGAAGATGGCCTGCGGGGCTTGCCGGACCTGAGCGCCGTCGCGGTTCTGTACGACATTTCAGGAAACCTGATACGGACCCCTGATGGCCTGAGGCTTTGCAGAGCTTTCGGCCATCTGCGGCAATGGATTCTGTGTGATGGCAGAGCGTTACGAACGCTCAGACGAAGCCTGGACCGGCTGGCAGCTGTCGGAATCCGACGGAACGCCATAACGTAAAAACCCGCCAGAGGGCGGGTTTTTACGGGGACTCCAGAGATATTGATAGCCTTCACTGGAACCTGAACTGGTGCCGGAGACAGGAATCGAACCTGCGACCTTCGCGTTACGAGTGCGCTGCTCTACCGACTGAGCTACACCGGCGTGGAGGCAAACCTACCACTCCCGGCCCGTTTACGCAAATGCTTGTTCCCCCTCGATTATTTCCCCTCCCCTACCCCCTTCACGTTCCCGTACACCCCTTCGGCGCATAGTCCGCCTCCAGCGTGGTCGTGCAGCGCCAGCCAGCAGCACTACGGCTCAAGGTCAACGCCTTGCCCGTCACGTTGCCAGGCCCCTCGATCAGCGTGCAGCTGAGCGTCGCGGTCCCGGCGGCGGCGTTGCCCGTCGCGGTGATGGTGCAGTGGGCGGTGGTGTCCTGCCCGCCCAGACTGGCCGCGTCGGACACGTCCTGCCCCTGGGCCAGGCGCAGCTCCATCGGGGTCTTGAGGGCGGCGATCTCCATCAGGCCGGCGGCAGCCTTGGTGCGGGACTGGTGGTCGGTGTACAGGGGCACGGCAATGGTGGCGAGGATGCCGATGATCGCCACGACGATCATCAATTCGATCAGGGTGATGCCGCGTTGTCCTTGCATGCGGGAAGCTCCTTGCTGGTGTAGTGAAGCGGACGACGGTGGCCGACCCGGCGGGTGAGGTACGGCGGGGCCGATACCTTTTGTCACGCCTGGACGGTGGGCCGTCGCGGTGGCTGGACTACTCTAGTGGGCGCTGAGCGACAGGGGCATTTGAAGCTGTTACGGCGGTTGTCGCAAGGTGATTTCGAGGGGCAGGCCCGAGAGCCGGCCGTAGCGTCGAGGGCGAATCGCTGGCAGGTGGACTGACCCCGGCAGCTCGCGGTATCCCGCGCAGCGGGCGGCAGGGGCGCCTGCCCTGTGTGGAACGGACATAGGGGGAATCGTTCATGGATGAACGCAATCGTGTCTTCGTGTGGCAAGGGGTGGATGCGGCGGGTGTCGTGATCAAGGGTCGGCGGTCGGGGCGTAGCGCGGCGCTCGTGCGGGCCCTGCTGATACGCGATGGGATTCGGGTGACGCGCCTGAGAGCAGCGCCGCCGACCTGGCTGCACTGGTCGGTGGGACACGGCCGGATGGATCCTGCAGGGTTCAGCCGGCAGCTGGCGACGATGCTCAATGCCGGGATACCGTTGCTGCAGGCCTTCGATGTGATGAGCCGCACCAACACCGATGATGCCCGTGCCGCGTTGCTGGCCAGTCTCAAGCGCGAGGTGGCGAGCGGTCTGGGCCTGGCGGAGGCGATGCAGCGGCACCCGGCGTGGTTCGATGTGTTGTACTGCAACCTGGTGCGGGTCGGTGAGCAGTCCGGGACGCTGGACCGGCAGCTGGAGCAACTGGCCAACATGCTCGAACAGCGCCAGGCGATGATCAAGCGGCTGCGCAAGGCGATGCTCTATCCGTCGCTGCTGTTGCTGGTAGGGCTGGGGGTGTCGGCGCTGCTGTTGCTGGAGGTGGTGCCACGGTTCCAGGGGCTGTTCGCCGGGCTCGGGGGCGAGCTGCCGCCTTTCACACGGTGGGTGATCGCGGTGTCGGAGGGGCTGGCAGGCGCGCTGGGATGGCTGCTGGCGGCGCTGGCAAGCGCTGCGGTCGGTGCCCGGATGGTATGGCGACGACGGCCCGGTGTACGTCTGTGGACGATACGCGTGGTGCTGCGCGTGCCGGTGTTCGGCGCCTTGCTGAGCCAGGCGGCGTTGGCGCGTTTTGCTCGCGGTCTGGCGACGACTTATACTGCGGGCGTGCCGTTGCTCGATGCGCTCGGCACGGTAGCCAGGGCCTGCGGCGATCCGTTGCACGAGCAGGCGATTCTCGGAGTGCGCCAGGCCATGGGCAATGGCCAGAGCCTGCAAGGGGCGATGGCAAGCGACCCGTTGTTCTCCCCTCTGCTGGTCCAGATGGTCGCGATCGGCGAGAGCAGTGGCCGGCTCGACGACATGCTGGAACGGGCCGCGCAGCACTACGAGGACCAGGCCCGACAAACGATGGAACAGTTGACCGGCTTGCTGGAGCCCGTGATTGTGCTGATCCTTGGCGTCTTGGTGGGCGGTCTGGTGATCGCCATGTACCTGCCCATTTTCCAGTTGAGCGCCCTGATGTGATGACCGAGGTCTGGACCTTTTTCATGGAGCGACCCGCCTCCTTCCTGGCCCTGGCGGGTCTGTTGGGGTTGCTGGCCGGTAGTGCCCTGAACGTGCTGACCTGTCGGCTCCCGGTGAAGCTCAAGCGCGACTGGACGTCCGAGAGCCAGGCACTGCTGGGGCTTGCACCCACCCTGCACGAACGCTCTGGCCCTTGGCTGCCGGCCGCGCACTGCCCTGCCTGCGATCACCGCCTGCTGGCCTGGCAGCACAGTGCCCTGCTCAGTGGTCTGCTGCGACGTGATCGCTGTGGTCAGTGCGGACACGGGACTGCAGGACGTTGTGCCGCGGTGGAGCTGGGGTGCGCGGCGCTGACCATGGTGGTGGCCTGGTGCCTGGGCCCTGGCGGGCAGACGCTGGCCATGGTCCTGCTGACCTGGTGCTTGCTGGCCCTGAGCGTCATCGATGCGAAGCATCAGCTACTGCCCGACGTGCTGGTGTTGCCGACGCTCTGGCTGGGGCTGATCGTCAACACGATGGGGTTGTTCGTGCCGCTGCAGGCCGCGGTCTGGGGCGCCGTGGCCGGTTACCTGTCGCTGTGGACGGTGTTCTGGCTGTTCAAGCTGGTCACCGGCAAGGACGGCATGGGCTATGGCGACTTCAAGCTGCTGGCGATGATCGGCGCCTGGGGCGGCTGGCAAATCCTGCCGTTGACGGTGGTGCTGTCGTCGGTGCTGGGCGCGCTGGCAGGGCTGTGGGTGATGCGTCGAACCGACAAGGCAGCGAGCACGGTGATCCCCTTCGGCCCTTATCTGGCCATTGCGGGGTGGATTGCCGTGCTCTGGGGTGATGAAATAGGCACCTCTTACCTGCAACTGATCGGATTTCGATGACGACCCTAGGCACTACCCCGTGGATCCTTGGCCTGACGGGCGGCATCGGCAGCGGCAAGAGCGCCGCCGCGCAACGGCTGGTCGAGCTGGGTGTGCACCTGGTGGACGCCGACCAGGCGGCACGCTGGGTGGTCGAACCGGGGCGCCCTGCCCTGGCGAGCATCGTCGAGCGGTTCGGCACGGGCGTCCTGCAAGTCGATGGCCAGCTCGACCGGGCCGCCCTGCGGCAGCTGATCTTCGCCGACCCGGTGCAGCGGCAGTGGCTCGAAGCGCTGCTGCACCCGCTGATCGGGCAGGAGATCTTCACCTACCTGGCCAAGGCGCAATCGCCGTATGCGGTCTATGTCTCGCCGCTGCTGATCGAGTCCGGCCAGTACCGCAAGACCCAGCGTGTGTTGGTGATCGACACGCCGCGCGAGCTGCAGGTGCAGCGCACCTTGCTGCGCGATGGCAGCACGTCGGAACAGGTGCAGGCGATCCTGGCGGCGCAGCTGTCGCGCGAGGCGCGTTTGCAGCATGCCGACGACGTGGTGGTCAACGACCGCGACCTGGCGTGGCTGCACGCGCAGATCGACCGCTTGCATGACTTTTACCTGACTTTACGAGGAGGCCAGCCATGAGCCAGCCCATCACCGTTGAATGCCCCACGTGCGGCGCGCCCGTGGAATGGAAGGAGGCCAATGCGTTTCGGCCATTCTGCTCGGACCGTTGCAAGCTGATCGACCTGGGGGCGTGGGCAGCCGAGGAGCACAAGATCGCCGGGGCGGCGGAGTCTGAGGATGAGCTGTATTCGGGAGACTTGGAGCCTCGGCACTGAGAGGATGGGGTGCTGCCGGTGGCTTGGGCTCTGGTCAGGTAGCGATTTGGCTGATGGTGTGGGCCCGCCAGGGCCCATCTACGCACGTTGCAAAACCATAGAATTCCCGACAGGAAATCGCGACAGCCTGCAACCCTGCGGTGTAACGACAGGTGAGCGGCTCCTGTGCCCGGCCATGTGGCTGAAGCATGCGCGGCCTCGGCCTCGCGATCGGTCTCGAAAGGCCCATGAAGTCCATCGTCCTCTATACGCCTACCCACCGTCTCACTCGCCGCTCGCCCTCATACCGTCACAGTTTGCGACTAAGCTGTGTGCATGGATGACTCAGACTACCTGCGCCTGCTCACCATCCAGGCGGAGCAAGCCAATGCCTTTCTGTCCAATGCCCGCAAATGGGAGCGTGAGCGTTGGGTCTGTCAGCGCCTGCTGCAGGGCCTGAACATCGTCTATCGCAGCGAAGACTTCACCCCCGCCGAGCAAGAGCCGCCGGACGTGCTGTTTCGCGATGCGGCGTTCGAGGTGTTCTTCGTGCTGGACGAAGGACGGCGCCTGAACGATGAATGGCGCGAGGAGTTGCAGCGGCGGCGCAGTGCATTCTCTCTCAGCCAACTGGTCCGGCGCGAAGCCCGGCCTCGGCGGATCAGCGCCTCGGAGCTGCTGCAACGGCTGGCGCCGACCTTGCGCAAGAAGGCGCATAACTACCGGGAGCGTGGCCTGGACCTGGGCACGCTGGACATCATCGCCTTCGCCAGCCTCAAACGCGAAGTGCTCGACCTCAACAGCCATTTCCCGCCGCCGACCGAGTACCTGCGCCAGGGCTGGCGCTCGCTGTCGCTGGTCGGCCCGACCTTCGCCCGCGTGCTGTTCGCTCACCCCGGCGCGCCGGATTTCCTGCGCGCCAACCTGGGCCGCAGCATCGTCTTCGACGTCGGCATCAGCCTGTGAGCCTCTGCCGCCACGACGCGCGATAGCGTACACTCTGCCTCATTGAAGGACGTCCATGCTTCCCGGTCGAGACCCCGCGCCAACGCCCGAGGCCTTGCCCGCACGTCCCAGTGCCCATTCGACGAGGCCCCCCCATGACCAGTCGCCTGTCTCCACGAGACCCGCGTCCTGTCGTTGACCACCGCCCCTCCCCTCGACCTCGTGTCGAGCGCGCGTCTGCACGGCGCCTGCCGTGCCTTGCGCCGACATCGTGTACGCCCGGGTCGGGCCTCGCTTCGCCGTCGCCCCAGTGGATAGGTGCTTCGAGCTGCCTTGCGCTCGCCCTCCGCTGCCGGGCGCCACGGCCGGCCTGCCAGGCCACGTATTCCTTTAACCTTACGAGACTCTCCCATGACACACCGCATCGTGATCGTTGGCGGCGGCGCCGGCGGCCTGGAACTGGCGACCCACCTGGGCAAGCGCCTGGGCAAACGCAAGCAGGCCGACATCACCCTGGTCGACGCCAACCTGACGCACATCTGGAAGCCGCTGCTGCATGAAGTGGCCGCCGGCTCGCTGAACTCCTCGGAAGACGAGCTGAACTACGTGGCGCAGGCCAAGTGGAACCACTTCAACTTCCAGCTGGGGCGCATGAGCGGGCTGGACCGCCAGGCCAAGCAGATCCAGCTGGCCGCTACCCTGGACGAAGACGGGCGCGAACTGCTGCCGGCCCGCGTGCTGGGCTACGACACCCTGGTCATCGCCGTGGGCAGCAACACCAACGACTTCGGCACCCTGGGCGCGGCGCAGCACTGCCTGTTCCTGGACACCCGCAAGCAGGCCGAGCGCTTCCATCAGCAACTGCTCAACCACTACCTGCGCGCCCACGCCGGCGACGTCGCCAGCGAGACGATCAGCGTGGCCATCGTCGGCGCCGGTGCCACCGGGGTCGAGCTGGCCGCCGAGCTGCACCATGCGGCCCACGAACTGGCCGCCTATGGCCTGGACAGCATTCGGCCCCAAGACATGCACATCACCGTGATCGAAGCCGGCCCGCGCGTGTTGCCGGCGCTGCCCGAGCGCATCAGCAAGCCGGTGCACAAGACCCTGGAGAAGCTGGGCATCACCGTGATGACCAATGCCTCGGTCAGCGAGGTCACCGAAGACGGCCTCAAGACCGCCAGCGGCGAGGTGATCCAGGCGCGCTTCAAGGTCTGGGCGGCGGGTATCCGTGCGCCGGCCTTCCTCAAGGACATCGACGGCCTGGAAACCAACCGTATCAACCAGCTGGTGGTGCGCCCGACCCTGCAGACCACCCTGGACGACGACATCTTCGCCTTCGGCGACTGCGCGGCCTGCCCACAGCCGGACAGCGACCGCAACGTGCCGCCGCGCGCCCAGGCTGCGCATCAGCAGGCCTCGTTGCTGGTCAAGAGCCTGAAGGCACGCCTGGAGGGCAAGCCGCTGCCGACCTACGCCTACCGTGACTACGGCTCGCTCGTGTCACTGTCGCGCTTCTCGGCGGTCGGCAACCTGATGGGCAACCTGACCGGCAGCGTGATGCTCGAAGGCTGGCTGGCGCGGATGTTCTACGTCTCGTTGTACCGCATGCACCAGATGGCGCTGTATGGCACCTTCCGCACCCTCATGCTGATGCTGGGCAGCCGCATCGGCCGTGGCACCGAGCCGCGCCTGAAACTGCACTGACCGGCACGGCGGGCGGCGCCGAAGCCGCCCGCCCTGGCCAGGGTTCACGACGTCGCCGGTCGTGGCTGCCGACCCTTGCCGAGCCCCATCCCCATGGCGATCCACACCGCGAAGCACAGCACCAGGCACACCACATTGGTGCCGTCCCAGCTCACGCTGCTGAACAGCAACGATGGCGCAAAGGCGCCCACGGTCGCGCTCAGGGCGATCACCAGGTCGTTCTTGCCCTGCATCTGAAAGGCTACCGGGCTGTCGTGCAGCGCCTGGGCCAGCAGCGCCCCCCCGCCTACGTAGGTCAGGTTCCAGCCCAGGCCGAGCACCACCAGCGACAGGGTCATCCACCCATGGCCATCCCCGGCCAGGTTGAGCGCCATGCAGCCCAGCAGCAGGGCGAAGCCGGTGTGCAAGGTGGTCTTGATGCCGAGCCGCCGAATGATCTGCCCCGTGAAGAAGGACGGTGCGAACATGGCGATCACATGCCACTGGATCGCCAGGCGAATGTCGGCGAAGTCCGCGTGCAGGTGGCGCATGTGCATGGAGGCCTGGATCATCAGCAGGTTCATGACGCCATACCCGATACCCGCCACGGCCATGGCCACGGCGATGTCCGGCGTCACCCGGCGCACGCGGGCCGAGTCGACAGGCTGCTGACGCTGGGCGGGGGGTGGGACGTCCCTGGGCAGACAGATCGCCAGCAGCGCGGACACCGCCGCCAGCCCAATGAAGGCGGCGTAGCACAACGAAAACACCGGTAAGCCCACCACACCCCTCAAGGCCTCGGTCAGCAACGGCCCGAACACGGCCGCCAGCACGCCACCGGCCACCACCAGCGACAACGCCCTGGGTTTGAGCGACGGGGGCAGATGGTCGGTCGCGGCGAACCGGTTGAAGTTGGCGAAGGCGATGTAGACGCCCAAGGCCGCATGGCTGAGCACCAGGAGCCAGAACTGTTGGTGCGCGATCGCCAGGTAACCCGTCATGCCCGCCGCCAGCAAGGGGATGGCGCCCAGCAGGAAGGCCTTCTTGCGGCCGATCGACGCCATCAGCCGGGCCGCCAGGTAGGTCGCCAGCAGCACGAACAGGAACTGGCAGCCGTAGGGCACGGTGGCCCAGGCGGCACTGGGCGCGAGGGCTGAACCGACGATGGCTGCCATGGTGACCGACATGACCGCAGCGGTCAGGTTGATCGACTGCGCGGCAAAGTACAGGTAGGTGCGGCGGGGCAACGCATCGGTCATGGCAAAGGCTCGCTCGAAGACGGACGACGGGGTGTCGCTGTGCTGCACCCATGATCCCACCGTGCACGCGCGGCGCGGCGCACAGTCGACAAGCGTTCTGGCGAACTGTTAGCGTATTTTTCCTAACAGCTGGCCAACGCCGTGGTGCCCATGAATGCCGACGTGTTCTACTCGTCCTTGAAGCAACGCCTCCAGACCGGCGAATGGGTGGCCGGCCAGCGGTTGCCCTCGATCCGCACGCTCGTCGCCCGCCACGGCGCCAGCTACCACACCGTGGTTCGTGCCTGCGCCCGCCTGGTCAGCGAAGGGTTGCTGGTCGCCCAGCCGGGTCGCGGTTATTTCGTCGCAGGCCAAGCCCCCGTGACGCAACCGCTGGCACCGGAATTCACCGTGAGCGACCCGCTGTTCAAGCTGCTGCAGGGAGGCCCGGAGTACACCAAGCTGGGTTGTGGCTGGCTGCCGGCGGCCTGGCGCGACACCGACCTGCTGAGCAAGGCGATCCGCCGCACGGCGCGTCTGGAGCAAAGCGCGCTGGTGGAGTACGGCGACATTTCCGGCCACCGGCCCTTGCGCCAGCAGCTCAGCGTGCACCTCAAGCGCATGACCCGGGTCGAGGCCTGCCCGAGTCAGATCCTCACCACCCTGGGCGCCACCCAGGCGCTGGACCTGGTGGCCAGGTTGCTGATCACGCCCGGCGACCGGGTGTTCGTCGACGAGCCGTGCAATGGCAACCTGATCAAGCTCCTGCACCTGGCCGGCGCCCAGGTGATCGGCATCCCGCGCCTGCAGGACGGCCCCGACGTCACGGTCATGGCGCAGCACCTGGCCCAGCACCGCGTGAAGGCGTTCTTCTGCAACAGCACCTTTCACAACCCCACCGGCGGCAACATCGCGCCGCACAACGCGTTCAAGGTACTGGGCCTGGCCGTGACCCATGACCTGGTGGTGGTGGAAGACGACGTCTACGGCGACTTCAGCACCACCCCGCGCCAGACCCTGGCCGAACTCGATGCCCTGAACCGGGTGATCTACATCGGCAGCTTCTCCAAGTGCCTGTCGGCCTCCCTGCGCGTGGGCTACATCGCCTGCGCCCGCGACTTCATCGAACCGTTGACCCGGCTGAAGCTGCTGACCTGCGTGGCGGTGCCGGCGTTCTGCGAGCGCTTCGTCAACACCATCCTGGCCGATGGCACCTACGCCGGGCACATGAAGGACCTGCAGCAGAAACTGATCGCCCGTCAGACCCAGACCCAGCGCGCATTGCGCACGCACGGCTGGACCTTCGACATCCTGCCCGCGGGCGGCATGTTCCTCTGGGCCTCGCACCCCGCGCTGCCCGACCTGCACCCCTTCATGCAGACCCTTGAGCGCCAGCGCGTGCTGCTGATGCCCGGTTCGTCATTCTCGGTGACCCGCGACTACCGCCACCTCGCCCGCATCAACTGCACCCACTTCACGCCGGCCCTCGAGGGGCTCTTTTCGGTGGGGTCGATGCGGGGGTGAGGAGCTGCTAGCTATGAGCTGTTAGCTATAAGCTTCAAACTGCAAGTCAAAGCGGACCGCGCTGGATGAGCGGGCATGCGTAGCTTGTAGCTTGTAGCTTGCAGCTTGCAGCTTGCCGCTCAAAACCTCCCCAACCGGTAAGCCGCCAGGCCCTCCCCGCCCGCCTGTTCAGCCAGGCGGCCGACCCATTCGGCGGTCACGGCGGCCTGGGTCAGCCCCAGGTGCTGGTGACCGAAGGCCAGCAGCACGCGGCCGTCACAGACCCGGTCGATCACCGGCAGCGAATCGGGCAACGACGGGCGAAACCCCATCCAGGGCGTGGCGTCGCGTGCGTCGAGCGGCTGCCTGAACAGCCCCTCGCTCAGGCGGTGCAGTTGCCAGGCACGCTGCATGTTCGCCGGTGCGTGCAGCCCGGCGAACTCCACCGTGCCGGCCAGGCGCAGCCCCTCGGCCATGGGCGTCATGATGAACCTGCGCTCCAGTGAGGTGACCGCGAACGGTAGCCGCTGGTGTTCGTGAGGCAGCATCAGGTGATAGCCGCGCTCGGTGTCCAGGGGCACCCGCGTGCCGGTGAGCGCCTGGGTCAGTCGCGCGGAATGCGCGCCACAACTGATCAGCACCTGGCGAGCGGTCAGCACCCCGTGGTCGCTGCGCAGGCTGACCCCGTCGCCGTGTAGCCAGCCGTCGTCGACCTGCGCCTGGAGAAAGCGCACGCCGCTGGCCTGGGCGGCGGCGAACAGCTCACGCACCACGCGGTAGGGGTCGAGGAAATGCCCGGTGCGCGGGAAGTACAGGCCACCGCGCACCCCCTCGCTGAGCTGGGGCGCGGCCGTCTGGATCGCGTCAGCCGGCCAGGCCTCGACCGGTACGTCGTGCTGCTGCAGGCGTGTGCGCAGCGCCTCGAGCACGGCCTGCGACTCGGCCCGCTCGAACACCAGCAGCGAGCCGTCCTCGCGAAACAGATCACTGCGGCCGATGGACGTCAGCAACCGCTGCCAGGCGCCCAGGCTGGTTTCGTTCAACGTGCGCAGCCCCGCCACGCTGCGCTGGAAGGGCACCGGGCGCAGGTTGAGCAACAGCCGGGTGAACCAGGGCGTGGCCGTGGGCAGGTATTTCCAGTCCAGGCGCAGTGGGCCCATCGGGTCGCACAGCATGCCGGGCAGGCGCTTGAGGATCGACAGGTCGGCGATCGGGAACACCTGCTCGGTGGCCAGGTGCCCGGCGTTGCCGAAGGACGCGCCCTGGCCCGGCGCCTGCCGGTCGATCAGGGTGACCCGACGGCCCTGGCGCACCAGCTGCAGGGCACAGGCGACACCGACGATGCCGGCGCCCACCACCAGCAGGTCGTGGTCAGGATGAGGATCGTGCATGGGTCAGCCTTCCCGTTCGCCGTCGAGCAGACGCCGCAAGTGCAGCGGGTTGGCAGGCTTGAGCGCCTCGGGCAGCAACGCCTCGGGGAAGCCCTGGTAGCACACCGGGCGCAGGAAGCGCTGGATGGCCGCCGTGCCCACCGAGGTGCTGCGCGCATCGGAGGTGGCCGGGAACGGCCCGCCGTGCACCATGGCATCGCACACCTCGACGCCGGTGGGCCAGGCGTTGACCAGGAGGCGCCCGGCCTTGCGCTCCAGCGTCGGCAGCAAAGCCTGAGCGCGAGCCAGATCGCCATCGTCCAGGTGCAGGGTAGCCGTCAGCTGCCCTTCCAGGTGCTCGGCGACCTGATGCATCTGCGCATCGCTGTCGCAGATCACCAGCAGGGCCGTGGCGCCGAAGACCTCGGCCTGCAACCCAGGCTCGTCGAGAAACGCCTGGGCCTGGGTGACGAACAGGTGCGCCTGGCCCTGGTTCGGACCGGTGCCGGGCTGCCCCTGGGCGACCACCTCGGCCTGGGCCTGGGCGCCCAAGGCCTCCACGCCCGCCTGATACGCGCTGAAGATCCCGGGCGTGAGCATGGTCTGCGCGGGGCTCTGGTGCAGCGGCTCGCTGGCGCAGGCGATAAACCGTTGCAGGGCCGGGCCTTGCCGGGCGACCAGCAGCCCAGGGTTGGTGCAGAACTGCCCGGCGCCCTGGATCAGCGAGGCGACGAACCCTTGGGCCAGCGCCTCGGCCCGTGCGCTCAGGGCGGCTTCGAACAGGAACACCGGGTTGATCGAGCTCATTTCCGCGTAGACGGGAATGGGCTCGGAACGCGACTGCGCCGCCTGACACAAGGCAAGCCCGCCGCTGCGCGAGCCGGTGAAGCCGACGGCCTTGATGCGCGGGTCGCTGACCAGGGCGATACCGATCGCGTGCCCCGATCCGTGCAGCAGGGAAAAGACCCCGTCCGGCAAGCCACAGGCCTGCACGGCGCGGGCTACGGCCTGGCCGACCAGCTCGCTGGTGCCAGGGTGGGCGCCATGGGCCTTGACCACCACCGGGCAGCCGGCCGCCAGGGCCGAGGCGGTGTCGCCCCCGGCCACCGAGAAGGCCAGGGGGAAGTTGCTGGCGCCGAACACGGCGACCGGGCCCAGCGCGATCTGCCGCTGGCGCAGGTCGGGCCGAGCCAGCGGCTGGCGTGCAGGCTGCGCGGTGTCGACACGCACGTCGAGCCACTCACCGGCCCGAACGACCCGGGCGAACGTGCGCAGTTGCCCGCACGTCCGCGCCCGCTCGCCCTGAAGCCGTGCGATCGACAAGCCGCTCTCGGCGGCGGCGCGTTCGATCAGCACCTCGCCCAGCGCCTCGATTTCCTGGGCGATGGTCTCGAGAAACCGGGCGCGCGCCTCCAGCGACGTCTCGCGGTAGCGGTCGAACGCCGATGCGGCCAGGGCGCAGGCACGGTCCACATGGTGGGCGTCGCCGCCCTGGTAGATCGGTGCCAGCGCCTGGCCGGTGCTCGGGTCGATGGCCTGGATGGCCTCGCGGGTGCCGGCCACGGGTGTCTGGCCGATCAGCATCTTGCCTGTCAGGGTCATGGAGCCTCCAGTCGAGTTCAAGGGCATCCGGGGGCCGCCTGGCAGCCCCCGCGTGGTCAGGCGACGTTCTGCTGCGCCGACCAGTCGGCGTACCAGGTGCGGAACAGGCTGTACTGCTGCTCGGCGTAGCGGCGCTGGGCCTCGCTGAGTACATCGCTGGCGTTGAAGTGCAGGCCATATTCGGTGTCGCCGTTGAGCACCATCAGGTGCTTGTAGTACAGCACCAGGTCGCAGCCTTCATCGAACGACGAGAGCACCGCCAGGGCGGCTTCCAGCTCACGCGCCAGGCGCCGCGCACGGGCATCGCCCTTGGCCGCCTGCTTGCTCAGGCTCACCAGGTGCAGCACTTCGCGTGGCAGGGCGTTGCCGATGCCGGTGATGGCACCGGTGGCGTTGCAGTTGACGAAGCCGTGCACGACCTGGGTATCGACCCCGACCATCAGGGTCACGTCGTCGTCCTGGGAGGTGATGTGCTCGGCGGCATAGCGCAGGTCGGCGCCGCCGCCGAATTCCTTGAAGCCGATCAGGTTGGGGAACTCGCGGCGCAATGCGAAGAACAGCTCGGCGCGGGTGGCGAAGCCATAGTAGGGGCTGTTGTAGATCACGGCAGGCAACGCGGGTGCGGCCGCCAGGATGGCGGAAAAGTGATGCTGCTGGGCGATGTGCGAGGCGCCGCGGCTGAGCACGCGCGGGATGACCATCAGGCCGGCCGCGCCGACCTGGGCCGCATGCGTCGCATGGGACACCGCCTCACGGGTATTGACCGCTCCGGTGCCGACGATGGTCGGTACACCTGCGGCCACCAGGCGCGCCACGCCCTCCTGGCGCTCGGCCTCGGTCAGCAGGGGCCAGTCGCCCATCGAGCCGCAGTACACCACCGCACTCATGCCGGCCTCGATCAGCTCGCGGCCCTTGCGCACCAGGGCGTCGAAGTCGGGCGTGCGGTCCGGTGTGCACGGGGTCATCAGGGCAGGCATGGTGCCGGTGAAGATGCTGGTGTTCATGGTTGTCGCTCCTTATGGTCATGGGGGAAGGCGGGGTCAGATGCCCCAGGCGAACGGGTCCTGTTCGTCGATCAGCAGCGTGCTGTCGGCCGTGAGGTGCGCCCGCCCGGTGATGAACGGACGAATGCGCTCGCCGTCGCGCTCGTAGCGACCCTGGAACCGGCTGCCGGTGATGCTGGCCTGGACCCAGGTCTGGCCGGGGGCGAGCGTGCCGTCGGCGGCCAGGCAGGCCAGCTTGGCGCTGGTGCCAGTGCCGCAGGGCGAACGGTCGTAGGCCTTGCCTGGGCACATCACGAAATTGCGGCTGTCGGCCTCGGCATCGTCGGCGAACAGCTCGACATGGTCGATGGGCGCGCCGTGTTCGCCAGTGATGCCCTGGTCGGCCAGCGCCTCGAGCAGGGCCCAGGTGTAGGTGGTGAGCGCCTCGCGGTTGTCCAGCGTGAGGGTCTGGCCGTGCTCGGCGACCAGAAAGAACCAGTTGCCGCCCCAGGCGATGTCGCCGTGCACCACGCCATGGCCCGGCAGCGCGACGGCCACCTGCTGCCGGTAGCGATAGGACGGCACGTTGCCGACGGTGACGGCGCCGTCCTCGTGGAGGGTGGCGCTCACCTGGCCGACCGGCGTGTCGATCAGGTGCACGCCGGGCATGATCAGCCCCAGGTGCTGCAGCGAGGCGATCAGACCAATGGTGCCGTGACCGCACATGTTCAGGTAACCGGCGTTGTTGAAGAAGATCACCCCGCATGTAGCCTCGGGCGATACCGCTGGGGTATACAACGCGCCTACCAGCACATCGTTGCCCCGTGGCTCGAGCAGGCAGGCTCGTCGCCAGTGGTCGTGCTGTTCGCGCAGCTCGTCGCGGCGCTGGGCCATGTCGCGCCCGTACAGGGTGGGAAAGCCGTTCATGACCAGCCGGGTGGGCTCGCCGCCGGTGTGGGAATCGATGACATGGATGCGTTTCATGGGCGTGTCCTGTGCAAGAAGCTCGAACATCTCAAGAGGCGATGACTGCAGCGTGCGGCGCGGCGGCCCGTTCGGTGTCGGTCTCGCTTTCGTCGTCGCTGTCCAGCCGTATCAGGTGTGCCGGCACGCCGGTGGCCGCGCCCCAGTAGTAGATGCCCAGGGCGCACACGGCCACGATCAAGGTGTCCGCCGGATGGCCGATGACGCCCAGGCCGCCGAAGCTGCCCAGCCAGGACAGCAGGATGGTCACGGCGTAGAAGCCGATCAGCCAGGCCGAGCTGCGCACCTGCTGAGCCAGCGACAGGTGCTCGGTGGGCACGAAGCGGGCACACAGCAGGTACAGGCCGAACATCACGATCTGTAGGGCCAGCAGCCAGGACACGGTGTTCCAGCCGGACCAGTACACGATCAGCGCGGCGATGATGAACGACAGCGGGCCGAGCACGCCCATGCCCATGACCCGGAACGGGCGCGGCAGGTCAGGCGCGTTGCGGCGCAGGGCGGCGACGGTGACCGGAGCCACGGCGTAACTCAGCACCAGCGCGGCCGAGACCACGTTGATCAGCGCTTCCCAGGACGGGAACGGCAGCGTCCAGAACACCGACAGCGCGAAGGTCAGCCACAGGGCCGGCCGCGGGATACCGGATTCGGCGTCGATGCGGGTGAAGTAGCGGAAGAAAGTCCCGGTCTGCGCCCAGCCGTAAATCACGCGCGGGGTGGCGTTCATGTAGATGTTGCCGCAGCCGCTCGGCGAGATCACCGCATCGGCCACCACCAGGTAGGCCAGCCAACCGACGCCCAGGGCCAGGGCGATGTCGCGGTAGGGCAGCGCCAGCGCCTGGGTTACGCCGGCCCAGCCGTCGACCAGCATTTCGGTCGGCACGCTGCCGAGAAAGGCCAGTTGCAGCAAAGCGTAGATCGCCGTGGACAGCAGTACCGAAAGGATCAGCGCGATGGGGATGGTGCGCTGTGGATTCTTCACCTCGCTGGCGACCGAAATGATCGGTGTCAGCCCGAGGTAGGCGAAGATGATGCCACCGGCCGACACGGCCATTTCCACGCCGGACAGGCCGAACGGGGCAAAGCCCTGGACCTCGAGGTTTTCCGGTTTGAAGAAGGTGAACAGCACGCCGATCACCAGCAGTGGCACGATGAACTTGAACACGCTGATCAGGTTGTTGGCCTTGGCGAAGGTCTTCACGCTGCGGTAGTTGAGGAAGAAGAACAGCCCCAGCAGGGCGAACTGCACCAGCCACCCCAGCACCGTCGGGTCACTAGAGCCGGTCTTGGTCAGCGCGGGGAACCAGGCGGCGGCGTACTGCCGCGAGGCGACCACTTCGATGGCGATCAGGCTGGAAAAGGCGATCAGGGTGATGAAGCCCATCAGGTAGCCGAGCAACGGGCCGTGGGAGTACACCGGGTAACGCACCACGCCGCCAGCGCGCGGCAAGGCGGCGCCCAGCTCGCAGTAGACGATGCCCAGCAACAGCACGGCGAAGCCGCCGAGGAACCAGGAGAGAATGCCGGCCGGCCCGGCGATGGCCGAGACGTGGCTGGCGGCGAACAACCAGCCGGAGCCGAAGATGGCGCCCAGGCCGATGAAGGTGAGGTCCAGCAGGGAGAGCTGTTTCTTGAATTTGCCTGACATGGGTTCGCCTTTTTGTTGGTTATTGGATAGGCAGGTCTGTCACGAAAACGGTGGGGCGTGCCGCGTTGTGATGGGAGGGGGCGGCTTGCGTGGGACATAGCGTGAACCGAAGCGGGATTCGGTTCTTGATGGTTTTCCACGGCCGGGAAGACGAAATCGGCATAGTGCGAGAAAAGACTGGCGGTCGCCTGAGGAGGATGGCTAGGCTGTAGGCCTTGTCGCACAAGGGCTGTAGCGCCACAGGGTTTGGCTGTCAGACGGCGAGCGCCCGAGCGTCCTTGTGCAGAGGCTTTCGAACAGGCTTGACCGCACCGAGACGAACCGCATGCCTGCCAGTACCCTGGAACACCTGTACCGCGGCCTGGACCAGCACCGCCCTGCCTCGCTCGAGGCCTTGCTGGGCAGTGTCGTTCTGCTGTTGCCCATCCTCGACGCCCT
Organism: Pseudomonas entomophila; assembly: GCF_013523125.1. Classification (GTDB taxonomy): domain Bacteria; phylum Pseudomonadota; class Gammaproteobacteria; order Pseudomonadales; family Pseudomonadaceae; genus Aquipseudomonas; species Aquipseudomonas entomophila_B. The sequence continues at coordinate 41,719 of NZ_JAAMQJ010000024.1, forward strand.
TCCCAGTGCAGCGATCTTCATCAAGGACCTCGACGCCCGCTACGTGCTGGCCAACCACACCCTGGTGCGGCGCTGTGGCCTCAAGGACCTGGCGCCGCTGTTGGGCAAAACCAGTGCCGAGGTGTTCCCGGCGCAACTGGGGCCGGGTTACACCGAGCAGGATCGCCGCGTGCTCGAGCATGGATGGGTGCTGGAGGATCAACTGGAGTTGCACCTGTACGGCACCCGTGAGGCCGGCTGGTGCCTGACCCACAAGCGTCCACTGCACGATGCAAGCGGCGCCATCATCGGCCTGGTCGGCACCTCGGTCGATCTCGAGTCGGCCGCCGATACGCACCCGGCGTACCAGCGCCTGGCGGCGGTGGACGAGCATATCCGCCAGCATTTTCACCGGCCGATCAGCCTGCGTGAACTGACGCGGATCGCGGGCTTGTCGGTGGCGCAGTTGGAGCGCTACTGCAAACGGATCTTCCACCTCACGCCGCGGCAGATGATCCACAAGGCGCGCCTAGAACAGGCGCATCGGCTGCTGCACACCGAGGTGCCGATCATCGAGGTGGCGATGCAGTGTGGGTATACGGACCACAGTGCGTTCAGCCGGCAGTTCAAGCAGCTGACGGGATTTACGCCACGGCAGTATCGGCAGGCGACGGGGGGTGGGGGCTGAGGGGCGAGGGATGAGCTGCAAGCTGCAAGCTGCAAGCTGCAAGTGGGGCCGCTGTGCGGCCCTTCGCGGCGCAGGGGCCGCTCCTACAGGAGGGGTTGGGGTTTGTGGTCTTTTTCGATGGCAAAAGAAAAAGGGCATCTCGGTCGAGATGCCCTTTTTACATGGTGGGTCGTGTAGGATTCGAACCTACGACCAATTGGTTAAAAGCCAACTGCTCTACCAACTGAGCTAACGACCCGGAAAATGGTCGGGGTGAGGGGATTCGAACTCCTGACATCCTGCTCCCAAAGCAGGCGCGCTACCGGACTGCGCTACACCCCGAAATTGGCTCCGCGACCTGGACTCGAACCAGGGACCCAATGATTAACAGTCATTTGCTCTACCGACTGAGCTATCGCGGAACTGCACTTCGTGTTTCCGATTTCGAAGTCTGTATCACTTCGTGCTCTTCGACTGCCGCATCGCTGCGTTCATGTCTCTGAGGCGACGTATTCTACATCCTTCAAACTGCTTGTCAACACTTAATTTGCTTTCAACTGATTGATTTGCAAATCGTTTTCAGATCCCGTTACCGCTGGTGATCTGCTTAGTGCCTGACAGCGGGGCGCATGTTAAGACCACTCGAAGGCAAATGCAAACTTTTTTTTCATAACGAACAACACGTTATCGCTGCCCTGGCCGCAAACCCCGTAAATACGCGGCGTGCGGCCAGGACAACGGGTCAGACGAAGGCGATCTCGTCGCCGTCGACCTGGGCGGTGATCTCGGCACCCGGCAGGAACTGCCCGGACAGGATCAACTGTGCCAGCGGGTTTTCGATCCAGCGCTGGATGGCGCGCTTGAGCGGACGTGCGCCGTACACTGGGTCGTAACCCACGGCGATCAGCTTGTCCAAGGCCTCGGGGCTGAGCGTCAGGCGCAGGTCGCGTTCGGCCAGTCGGCTGCGCAGGCGGCCGAGCTGGATCTGGGTGATGCCGGCGATCTGCTCGCGACCCAAGGGCTCGAACACCACCACCTCGTCGATCCGGTTGATGAACTCCGGACGGAAATGCGCACCCACCGCGTCCATCACCGCTGCACGTTGCGCCTCGCGATCACCGACCAGGTCCTGGATCTGCGCCGAGCCCAGGTTCGAGGTCATGACGATGACCGTGTTGCGCAGATCGACCGTACGCCCGTGGCTGTCGGTCAGACGCCCATCCTCGAGCACCTGCAGCAGCACGTTGAACACGTCCAGGTGCGCCTTCTCCACCTCGTCGAGCAGCACCACCGAGTACGGCTTGCGGCGCACGGCCTCGGTCAGGTAACCGCCCTCCTCGTACCCCACGTAGCCTGGTGGCGCACCGATCAGGCGGGCCACGGAGTGCTTCTCCATGAACTCGGACATGTCGATGCGGATCATCGCCTCCTCGGTGTCGAACAGAAACTCCGCCAGGGCCTTGCACAGCTCGGTCTTGCCGACCCCGGTCGGGCCGAGGAAGAGGAACGAGCCGCTCGGGCGATTCGGGTCCGACAGCCCGGCGCGCGAGCGACGCACCGCGTTGGCCACGGCGGTGACGGCTTCGTTCTGGCCGATCACCCGCTCGTGCAGTAGGTCTTCCATGTGCAGCAGCTTTTCACGCTCGCCTTCGAGCATCTTCGACACCGGAATCCCGGTCCACTTGGAGACCACCTCGGCGATCTCTTCCTCGGTCACCTTGTTGCGCAGCAGCTGGTTGTCGGTCTTGCCGTGCTGGTCGACCATCTGCAGGCTGCGCTCGAGGTCGGGAATCACGCCATACTGCAGCTCGGCCATGCGGTTGAGATCGCCGCGACGGCGCGCCGTTTCCAGCTCCTGGCGAGACTGTTCGATTTTCTGCTGGATCTGCGCCGACCCTTGCACTTCGGCTTTTTCCGAGGCCCAGATCTCTTCCAGGTCGGAATACTCGCGCTCCAGGCGGGTGATCTCCTCGGTCAGCTTCTCCAGGCGCTTCTTGGCAGCCTCGTCGTCTTCCTTCTTCAGGGCCTGGGATTCGACCTTCAGTTGGATCAGGCGACGCTCCAGGCGGTCGAGCACCTCCGGCTTGGAGTCGATCTCCATGCGGATGCGGCTGGCCGCTTCGTCGATCAGGTCGATGGCCTTGTCGGGCAGCTGCCGGTCGGTGATGTAGCGGTGGCTCAGCTTGGCCGCGGCAATGATCGCGCCATCGGTGATCGCAACCTTGTGGTGCACCTCGTAGCGCTCCTTGAGGCCACGCAGGATGGCGATGGTGTCTTCTTCGCTCGGCTCCTCGACCAGCACCTTCTGGAAGCGGCGCTCGAGCGCGGCGTCCTTCTCGATGTACTGGCGGTACTCGTTGAGCGTGGTGGCACCGACGCAGTGCAGCTCGCCACGCGCCAGGGCCGGCTTGAGCATGTTGCCCGCGTCCATGGCGCCTTCGCCCTTGCCGGCGCCGACCATGGTGTGCAGTTCGTCGATGAACAGAATGATCTGCCCTTCCTGCTTGGACAGTTCGTTGAGGAGCGACTTGAGGCGCTCTTCGAACTCGCCACGGTACTTGGCACCGGCGATCAGGGCGCCCATGTCCAGGGCCAGCAGGCGCTTGCCCTTGAGCCCGTCGGGCACCTCGCCGTTGATGATGCGCTGGGCCAGGCCTTCGGCGATGGCGGTCTTGCCCACGCCAGGCTCGCCGATCAGCACCGGGTTGTTCTTGGTACGGCGCTGCAGCACCTGCACGGTACGGCGGATTTCGTCGTCACGGCCGATCACCGGATCGAGCTTGCCTTCTTCGGCACGCTTGGTCAGGTCGACGGTGTACTTGTCCAGCGCCTGGCGCGATTCTTCGGCGTTCGGGTCGTTGACGGCGGCGCCGCCACGCAGGTTGCTGATGGCGTTTTCCAGGGCCTTCTTGCTCACGCCCTGGGCCAGCAGCAGCTTGCCGAGCTTGCTGTTCTCGTCCATGGCGGCGAGCAGCACCAGCTCGCTGGAGATGAACTGGTCGCCCTTCTGCTGGGCCAGGCGATCGGCCTGGTTGAGCAGGCGCGCCAGGTCCTGGGACATGTTCACGTCGCCGGTGGGGTTCTGGATCTTCGGCAGTTGGTCGAGCTCTTTGGTCAGCGCCTGGCGCAAGGCGGCGATGTCGAAGCCGACCTGCATGAGCAGCGGCTTGATCGAGCCGCCCTGCTGTTCGATCAGGGCCTGCATCAGGTGCACCGGCTCGATGGCCGGATGGTCCAGGCCGACGGCCACGGATTGGGCGTCGGACAATGCCAACTGCAACTTGCTGGTCAAACGGTCTATACGCATGGTTGTACCTTCCTGTGACGGCAGGTCGAAGCGACGAATACACCTGTTGGACGAACCTGCCAGAGATAACCTGTAGATAAGGCTGATTGTGGAAGATTCAAGCGCACTGGCGTTGATCTGGCGCAGCCTGGGACCGTTTGAAGGCGATTCTGCCAAGCAGGATCAGCGGGGATCGAGCCAGATCAGCGAGGCAAAGCGGCCGCCGTGCGGGTCGCGGCGGTAGGAGAAGAAACGCGAGTCGGTGACGGTGCAGAAACCGCCGCCGTAGACGGCAGTGATGCCCACGGCGGCCAGCCGGATGCGCGCCAGGCGATAGAGGTCGGCCATCAGCTTGCCGGGGCGCTCACCGGCCACGAAAGCGTCGGCGGCTTCGGGATGGGTCGCCACGAACGCATCGCGCACCTCGGGCCCGACCTCGAACGCGCTCGGGCCAATGGCCGGCCCCAGCCAGACCAGCAGGTCCTCGGCCGGCACGCCCAGGCGCGCCACGGTCGCTTCCAGCACACCACCCGCCAACCCACGCCAGCCGGCATGGGCGGCGGCCACACGGGTACCGGCACGGTCGCAGCACAGCACGGGCAGGCAGTCGGCGGTCATCACGGCGCAGGCGATGCCGGGACGCTCGGTCCAGCTGGCATCGGCTTCGGCCACGTGGTCAGAATCGGCGTCGGCCACCACCACACCGTGCACCTGCTTGAGCCAGGCGGGCTGGATGGCGAACTGCTCGCTCAGGCGGCGACGGTTCTCGGCGACCGCTGCGGGGTCATCCCCGACATGGTCCCCCAGGTTGAAGGTGTCGTAGGGCGGGCGACTGACGCCACCCGCACGGGTCGTGACACAGGCGCGCACCGAGGCCGGGGCCGGCCAGTCGGGAAACAGCAGCGCCTGCGTCAGCCCGTTCATCCGATGAAGCTCTCGCGATCCTGGTTGAGCAGCGACAGCAGCCAGACGAAGTCGTCCGGCAGAGGCGACTCCCACTTCATGACCTCACCGGTGATCGGATGGGCCAGAGCCAGGAAGCGCGCATGCAGCGCCTGGCGCGGGAAGGTCTTCACCGCCTCGACCATGGTCGGGCTGGCGGCCGGTGGAATGCGGAAGCGCCCGCCGTACGTCTGATCACCGACCAGCGGGAAACCGACGTGGGCCATGTGCACGCGAATCTGGTGGGTACGGCCGGTTTCCAGCTTGACCCGCACGTGGGTGTGGGTGCGGAAGCGCTTGAGCACGCGGTAATGGCTGACCGCAGGCTTGCCGCCGTCGGTGACCGCCATGCGCTGACGCATCCCGCCGTGGCGGCCGATCGGGGCATCGATCTTGCCGCCCGAGGTGACCACGCCGACCACGATGCACTCGTAGATGCGGCTGACCTTGCGCGCCTGCATCTGCTCGACCAGTCGGGTCTGCGCCTGCAGGGTCTTGGCCACCACCATCAGGCCGGTGGTGTCCTTGTCCAGGCGGTGGACGATCCCGGCACGCGGCACGTTGACGATGTCCGGCACGTGGTGCAGCAAGGCATTGAGCAAGGTGCCATCGGCGTGCCCGGCAGCCGGGTGCACGACCAGACCGGCGGGCTTGTTGATGACCAGGATGTGGTCGTCCTCGTAGACGATGTCCAGCTCGATGTCCTGGGCCTGCCACTCGCCCTGGGCCTCGTGCTCGGCCTCCAGGGCCAGCACGGCGCCGCCATGGACGGTGTCACGCGGCCGCAGCACCGCGCCGTCGACCGTCAGGCGACCCTCCTTGATCCACCCGGACAGGCGCGAACGCGAGTACTCGGCGAACAATTGGGCGGCGACCTGGTCGAGCCGTTGACCGCCCAGTTCGGACGGTACTTCTGCGCTTAGTTGAATGATCTCGGACATGCTCGAATCGACGGGCGCACAGCCTTTGGTTTCGCCTGCGCGCTTGTGGTTAAATACGGCTTCTTTTGTGCCCCGGGTCTGCCGGGGGCGCTCATCATAACAGGACGGCACCGCCCAAGACAGCGGCCGTCAAAGGGACGCAAGCCGCCATGCAAGTGAAACACCTGCTGCTGATCGCCATCCTCGGACTCACCGCTGCCTGTTCCTCGAACAAGGAAGTCATCGACGAAAACCTCAGCGAAACCGAGCTGTACCAGCAGGCGCAGGCTGACCTGGACAACCACAGCTACAACAGCGCCGTGGGCAAGCTCAAGGCCCTGGAGTCGCGCTACCCGTTCGGTCGCTACGCCGACCAGGCGCAGCTCGAGCTGATCTACGCCAACTACAAGAACGCCGAGCCCGAGGCTGCCAAGTCGGCCGCCGAGCGCTTCATTCGTCTGCACCCGCAGCACCCGAACGTCGACTACGCCTACTACCTCAAGGGCCTGACCTCGTTCGACCAGGACCGTGGCCTGCTGGCGCGCTTCCTGCCCCTGGACATGACCCGACGCGATCCGGGCGCCGCGCGCGACTCATACAACGAGTTCGCCCAGCTGACCAGCCGCTACCCCAACAGCCGCTATGCGCCGGACGCCAAGCAGCGCATGATCTACCTGCGCAACCTGCTGGCCTCCTACGAAATCCACGTGGCCGACTACTACCTGACCCGCGAAGCCTACGTCGCCGCCGCCAACCGTGGCCGCTACGTGGTGGAGAACTTCCAGGAAACGCCGTCGGTCGGCGACGGCCTGGCCGTGATGGTCGAGGCCTACCAGCGCCTGCACCTGGACGACCTGGCGGCGACCAGCCTCGAGACCCTGAAGCTCAACTACCCTGACCACCCGAGCCTGGTGGATGGCGAGTTCGAGCCCAAGACCGGCGTAAACGACCACCGCTCCTGGCTGTCGAAAGCCACCCTGGGCCTGATCGAATCCGACACGCCGCTGCCACCGGGTGAAACCCGCGCCAACCAGGACGTGGTTCGCCAGTTCGAAGACGCACGTTCGGAGATGCCGGCCGAGCTGCTGCCGAAGGACGAAGACGGCAATCCGGTGTACCCGGAAGGCCCGAAAGAAGCCAGCAAGGGCCGCTCCTGGTTCAGCTACGCGACCTTCGGTCTGTTCGACTGATCCCCGCCGGCCTACCTGCGCCTCGAGGTGCAGGTGGGCCGGCGCCGGCCCGTGACACGTTGTCCGGGCCAGGGCTGGCCTCCGTCGCACGCCCGACGCCCCCTTCCTCTCCCCTTTTGCCCCGCCTCGTTCTAGACTGTCGGCTTCATCGACTCGACAAGCTGGACGCCATGCTCCGCCTACTTTTCTGGATCGCCCTGATCGCTGCCGTCATCTGGCTGTGGCGCAGGTTCAAGCTCAGCCAACACGCCCGACCGGCGCAGCGACTGGACGACCCGTTGACCATGGTGCGTTGCGCGCACTGCGGCGTGCATCTGCCCAATGACCGGGCCCTGCACCGGGGCAAGCACTGGTATTGCAGCCCGGCGCACCTGGAGCAGGGACCCAAGGGCTGATTGGACTTGGGGCAGAGTTGAGTTTGGTTTTGTGTGCCCTGCAGGCCCAATCGCGGCCGGTCCGGCGCCCGGCAGCGGCCATCCACCCGTAGTAGTGGTACAGGCGATCAAGAGCCCGTGGTAAGACCTGTGGGAGCAACTGTCTTTTTCTACTCGGTACATGCCCGGCCGCATGGGCTGATGTGTGGGCCCTGCGGGCCCAATCGCGGCACTGGGGCCGCTCCTACACCCGTAGTTACCCCCACAGGGGGCCGTGATAGCCCGAAACACTATGATGCTGCTACGGGTAAGCGGCCCCTGCCGGGTCGGCGGACCGGCCGCGATTGGGCCCGTCCTCAGCGCGCCGACAAGCGGTGCTCCGGGGCATAAGGTGCCGGATCGATGATCGGGGTTTGTTCGAGCAACAGGTCACCGAGCAGGTGGCAGGACGCCGGTGCCAGGACCAGGCCGTTGCGGAAATGCCCACAGTTCAACCACAGCCCTTCATGCCTAGGCACACGGCCGATATACGGGATGCCCTCCGGCGAGCCTGGCCGCAGGCCTGCCCAATGGGCGACGGGCCTTGCATCCGCCAAGGCAGGCAACAGGTCGATCGCAGACGCGTGCAGGCTGGCCAGCGCCTGATCCGTGGGCGTCTTGTCGAACCCTTGGTACTCCAGGGTGCTGCCGACCAGCACGTGCCCATCGCGTCGCGGAATGGCGTAGCGCCCCTTGGCCAGGACCATGCTGGGCAAGAAGTCTTCCTCGCACTTGAACAGGATCATCTGCCCTTTCACCGGCTCCACTGGCAGGGCCAGCCCCAGCGATGCCAAGAGCTCGCCACTCCAGGCCCCGGCGCTGAGCACGATGTCGTCCCCCTCGATGATCCCTGTGGATGTCGTCACGCCTGTGACACGTCCGGCCTGTCGCTGAAAGCCGATGACCTTGCAGTGCTCGTGCAGGGTCACGTTGGGCAGCCCCTGCAAGGCAGCCTTGAGCGACTTCACCAGACGCGGGTTACGTACGTTGGCCACACCCGCCATGTAGATCGCACGCTCGAAGCCGGGCCCGAGCACGGGCACGGCATCGTAGACGTTGCGCATGTCCACGACCGCCAGGGGCCGCTGATGACGGGCCGCCCAGCCCAGGGCCTGCGACTCGTCTTCCAGGTCGAGCCAGTACAGCCCCGTGGTGTACACCTGCGGGTCCACGCCGGTCCGGGCGTACAGCGTCTCGCCTAGGTGGGGATAGAAGTCTTGAGACCAGTGCGCCAGCGCCGTGACTGCCGCATTGTAGCGCCACGGGTAGAGCGGCGAGACGATACCGCCACCGGCCCATGAAGACTCGCGTCCTGCTTCACCCTGGTCACAGAGAATGACCTGATCGACCTGAGCGGCCAGGTTGAACGCCGTCAGCAGACCGATGACACCCCCGCCGACCACCACTACACGCTTGCTCATCTCACGATCCAACCGTCCAAGTAAGCCATGACGCCATTGACGCCCGTTTCTTCAACTGCCCCAGCAGGCCTCGGCCGGCACGTGCCCACCCAGGTTGTCACGACGCCCGGCCTGATCGAGCTGAAAGTCGCCACAGGGGTCCTGCGCCAACCGGCCGTCCGGTATTCGCTCGGCGGTCAGCCGATACGTGGTCGCGTCATGACGTACGATCAGCCGGTAGTGCCGGGTTCCGGCCGGCCAGGGCGTACCGGGCGGCGGCTCGTCGTACCGACCGTGCCGGACGCGATGCTGCTCCAGGCGCAACGCCACGTCGTGCAGCAGGCCGACCACCTCGGCGCGCGCCGCACGCTTGAGCGGTTCGTCATAGGCCGGTAGGGCAACGGCCGCCAGCATGCCGGTCACGGCCAGCACAATCAACAGCTCGATCAGGCTGATGCCTCGCTGCATGTCATCATTCCTCGAATCGTTGTCGCCACAGCACGCGAACTGCCGTCTGCGGCGCCTGCATCGGCACGGCATAGAGCGCCTCGATGACCTGGCGAACAGCATCGTGCCGGTTCACCGCCGTGATGCGAAACAGCGTCGCAAGCGTGCCTTCCGGCACCTGCGCGGCGAGCGTCGTGGGGCCCAGGGTCTGGACCTGGTAAAAGCCTTCGGGCGTGCGCACCCAGCCTTTCGGTGCGCCGCTCGAGAACGCGGGCCAGGCTGGCGGCGGACAGTCGAGGCAAGGCGCAGGCGGCGCCAGATGCAAGGTATCGACCCCGGCCAGCAAGGCCGCCTCGGCCTGCTCGAAGGCGCGCACCTGCATCAGCAGGTCGCCTGCCTGACGCGTGTCCAACAGCGCTTCGCGCAGGGCGGCGGCAGACACCATGCCCAGCAGCAGGGTCAGCGCCAGCCCGGCGAGCAGGACGACCCCTCGCTGCCGGTTCATGGCTTCGGCACCGGATGACGCAGCGTGACGCTCAAGGCATGCTGCTGCCTGACCTGCACGGCGGGATCGAACAGCGTCAGGCGCAGGTCGAGCCGAAGCGTGCCGGCGTGGTGGACGGTGTCGGCGTGAAACGCCTGAACGTGGTCGAGCAAGGGCTGCGTGCTGCCGCCACTGCTCAGGCGCAGCGTGGTGCCGCGCATCTGATAGACCTGCCGACGAACACCGAAGGCCATGGCCCCGGCCTCACCCGTTCGCGTGCCGGCGACCACCCTCGCCCACTGTCGGCAGTCCGTGAGCACGGTCCACTCGGCGCTGCCAGGCAACCCCGGCACATCGGCCGTCATCAGGCCGAGACTGGCCAAGGTGCCGTCCGCCGCACGCACGATCTGCACGGGGCGGGAAAAGGCCGCAGCGCTGGCAGGCGCCTCGAAGACCATGGCCTCCGGGCGCAGGCAGTTAAAAGCGCCCGTCATGCGAATGTCCCGCGCCATGCGTTGCAACACCCAGCGCGCATCGTCCGACAGGCGCGCAGCGGCTTCCTGGAGTTGCCAGGCTCGGTAGGCCGAGACGAACACCTGGCTGGCCGCCGTCAGCAACAGTGCGCCCAAGGCCAGGGCCAGCACCGTTTCCAGCAAGCCGAAGCCGCGTTGCACCCGGCTCATCGCGCTAGCCGTCCCTGCAGCTCGACGACACGAGGCGCCGAGCGGCCAGGTTCAGGCCAATGGATCTGCACGGTCAGCACCCCATCGGCCACCCTGGCCTCCCCGACCGTGTCTGGCCCCATCAGCGCTTCGAGCTCGGTCAGCCAGCCCGCCCGCTCATGGGGCTCGAGCGAACCGGTCAGGCGACTGCGCTCCAGCAGCCCTTGCGCCAGCTGTGTGGCCTGACTTTCGCGACGGGCCAGGTCGGCCGCCTGCAAGGCCTGCCCCTGGAACCCCGCCGCAGCGAACAAGCCCAAGCTGATGACCCCACCGGCCACCAACACCTCCCAAAACGTCATCCCTCGCTGTGTCGCCCGCATCCTGCGCTCTCCCGTGCCGTTTTCCAGCGCCTGCCGAGGCCTTGACCGACTGGCCCCCAGGCGCATCCCGCTGGAAGCTATAGCCAAGCACGTCCAGGGAGGAATGCACGGTGATGCAACGTGGTGCAACACTGATACAAATCATGTTCGGTCTGGCGCTGGCCGGCGTGCTGACACAGGTGAGCCTGAGCGCCTACGGCCCGTTGAGCGATGCGCTGCACCGCGCGATGCTGGCCCGAGAACTGGCCCAGGCGCTGCGGCTGGCCCGCGGGCAGGCGCTGTTGCACGGCGAGGTGATGGCACTGCAGCCGTTGGAATCGGGGTGGGCGGCCGGTTGGCAGGTCGTCCGCGCCAAGGACCGGCAGATCATGCGGGAGCAACGCTTCGCCCAGCGGGCACGGGTAGGCATCGCTGGAACGACAGGACGCGAGATTCGCTTCAGTGCGCAGGGCGTCCCCCTGGCAGGCCACGGAACGCTGCGCAACGGCACGTTCCATGTGTGCGATGCCAAGGCGGGTTGGAGCCGGCATCAGGTGGTCTGGGCCAGCAGCGGCCGCATCAGCCTGCGCACCGAAGACCTGGCGGAACCCCGGTGCGCAGGACGCTGATCAGATCAACGAGCGCACGCGCAACTCTTTGGGCATGGAGAAGGTGACGTTCTCCGGACGCCCGTCGAGTTCGTCGGCACCCGTCGCGCCCCAGGCGCGCAGCTGCTCGATCACCCCGCGCACCAGCACCTCGGGCGCCGAGGCACCGGCGGTGATACCGACCCGGGTGATGCCGTCGAACCAGCCGTGCTGGAGATCTTCGGCCCCGTCGATCAGGTAGGCAGGCGTGCCCATCCGCTCGGCCAGCTCGCGCAGGCGATTGGAGTTGGAACTGTTCGGGCTGCCCACCACCAGTACCAGGTCCGACTCGTCGGCCAGTTGCTTGACCGCATCCTGGCGGTTCTGGGTGGCGTAGCAGATGTCGTCCTTGCGCGGGCCACCGATGTTCGGGAAGCGCGCACGCAGGGCATCGATCACCCGGCTGGTGTCGTCCATCGACAGCGTGGTCTGGGTGACGAACGCCAGGTTGTCGGGATCACGCACCTGCAGGCGCGCGACGTCGTCTTCGTCCTCGACCAGGTAGATCGAACCGCCGTTGCTGTCGTCGTACTGGCCCATGGTGCCTTCGACTTCCGGGTGCCCGGCATGGCCGATGAGGATGCATTCACGTCCGTCACGGCTGTACTTGGCGACCTCGATGTGCACCTTGGTGACCAGGGGGCAGGTGGCGTCGAAGACCTTGAGCCCACGTCCGGCGGCTTCCTGGCGCACGGCCTGGGAGACGCCGTGGGCGCTGAAGATGACGATGACGTCGTCCGGCACCTGGTCGAGCTCCTCGACGAAGATGGCACCGCGCGCGCGCAGGTCTTCGACCACGAACTTGTTGTGCACCACTTCGTGGCGCACGTAGATCGGTGGCCCGAAGACTTCCAGGGCACGGTTGACGATTTCGATCGCCCGGTCCACCCCGGCACAGAAGCCGCGCGGGTTGGCGAGTTTGATTTGCATGGTCGGCTCCGTGCTTACAGGGCCTTCACCTCGAGGATTTCCACCTCGAAGTTGAGGGTCTTGCCAGCCAGTGGATGGTTGAAGTCGATGGTGACCTGATCGTCGTCGAACTGCTTGACCACGCCCGGCAGCTCCGTGTTGGCCGCGTCGTTGAAGATCACCAGCAGGCCTTCCGACAGCTCCATGTCGGTGAACTGCGCGCGTGGCATGACTTGCACGTTCTGTGGATTGGGCTGACCGAAGGCGTTCTCCGGCGCGATGCTCAGGCTGCGGCGGTCGCCGGCCTTGAAGCCGAACAGGGCCGCTTCGAAACCTGGCAGCAGGTTGCCGTCACCGACCGTGAACGTGGCCGGGGCCTTGTCGAAGGTGCTGTCGACGGTGTCGCCGTTTTCCAGGTGCAGCGCGAAGTGAAGCGTCACTTCGGTGTTCTGACCGATACGTGTCTCAGTCATGGGCAGGCTCCTCCGCCTTGCGGCTCTTGAACATGTCGAGCGCCAGCATGATCGCACCGACGGTGATGGCGCAGTCCGCGATGTTGAAGACCGGGAAGCGCCAGATGTCTTTCCAGTGCACGAAGATGAAGTCGATGACGTGGCCATGGGCCATGCGATCGTACAGGTTGCCCAGCGCACCGCCGAGCACCAGCGCCAGGGCAATGGCCAGCCAGGTCTCGCCGCGCCCCAGGCGCTTGAGCCAGACCACCAGCACCGCGCTCACCACCACGGCGATGAGGGCGAACAGCCAGCGCTGCCACCCCGCGCCATCGGCCAGGAAGCTGAACGCCGCGCCATAGTTGTAGGCCAGCAGCCAGCTCAACAGGTTGGGGATGACCGTGATTTCACGGCCATCGGCCAAGGCACTGTTGAAGTAGAGCTTGGTGACCTGGTCGAGGACCACGACCACCACGCTCAGCCAGAGCCAGCCAAGGCGCCCGAAGCGCCCCGCACCTGGGTTAGGCATAGTGACGTACCTCGCCGGAACCGCTGATGTTGTCGACGCAACGGGCACAGATTTCCGGATGCGCCGGGTGGCTGCCGACGTCGTCACGGAAGTGCCAGCAACGCGCGCACTTGGTGTGACCGGACTTGACCACCTTGAGCTTGAGCCCTTCGACGTCGGTCACCACCGCTTCGGCCGGTGCCTGGACGAACGGCACCACACTGGCGGCCGAGGTGATCAGCACGAAGCGCAGTTCGTTGCCCAGCTTGTCGAGGTCGCCGCTCAGGCGCTCGTCGGCGAACAGGGTGACTTCGGCCTGCAGGTTGCCACCGATGGCCTTGGCCGCACGCTGGTTCTCCAACTCCTTGTTGACCGCAGCCTTCACCGCCATGATGCGGTCCCAGTAGGCGCGATCGAACGCGCTGTCCTGGGGCAGCTCGCTCAGGCCTTCGTACCAGGTGTTGAGCATCACCGACTCGTTGCGCTCGCCCGGCAGGTACTGCCAGATCTCGTCGGCGGTGAACGCCAGGATCGGGGCGATCCAGCGCACCAGGGCCTCGCTGATGTGGTACAGCGCGGTCTGGCACGAACGGCGCGCGACGCTGTTGGCGCCGGTGGTGTACTGACGGTCCTTGATGATGTCCAGGTAGAAACCGCCCAGCTCCTGCACGCAGAAGTTGTGGATCTTGGAGTAGACGTTCCAGAACCGGTACTCGCCGTAGTGCTCTTCCAGCTCGCGCTGCAGCAGCAAGGTGCGATCGACCGCCCAGCGGTCCAGTGCCAGCATGTCTTCAGGCGCCAGCAGGTCCTTGGCCGGGTCGAAGCCGGTCAGGTTGGAGAGCAGGAAGCGCGCGGTGTTGCGGATCCGCCGGTAGGCATCGGCACTGCGCTGCAGGATCTGCTCGGACACCGCCATCTCGCCGGAGTAGTCGGTGGCCGAAACCCACAGGCGCAGGATATCGGCGCCCAGGGTGTCGTTGACCTTCTGCGGCTCGATGGTGTTGCCCAGCGACTTGGACATCTTGCGGCCGTTCTCGTCCACGGTGAAGCCGTGGGTGAGCAGTTCGCGGTACGGCGCGTGGTTGTCGATCGCGCAGCCGGTCAGCAGCGAGGAGTGGAACCAGCCACGGTGCTGGTCCGAGCCTTCCAGGTACAGGTCCGCGCGTGGGCCGGTCGCGTGACCGATGTCGTGAGAGCCGCGCAGCACGTGCCAGTGGGTGGTGCCGGAATCGAACCAGACGTCGAGGGTGTCGCTGATCTTGTCGTACTGCGCGGCCTCGTCGCCCAGCAGCTCGGCAGGGTCCAGCTTGAACCAGGCCTCGATGCCCTGCTGCTCGACACGCTTGGCCACTTCTTCCATCAGCTCGACGGTGCGCGGGTGCAGCTCGCCGGTCTGCTTGTCGAGGAAGAACGGGATCGGCACGCCCCAGTTGCGCTGACGCGAGATGCACCAGTCCGGACGGTTGGCGATCATCGCATGCAGACGAGCCTGACCCCAGGCCGGTACGAACTTGGTCTGTTCGATGGCCGCCAGGGCGCGCTCGCGCAGCGGTGCGCCGTTGTCCGGCTGCTTGTCCATGCCGACGAACCATTGCGCGGTGGCGCGGTAGATCAGCGGCGTCTTGTGGCGCCAGCAGTGCATGTAGCTGTGGGTGATGGTTTCGGTGTGCAGCAGCGCGCCCACCTCGGCCAGCTTCTCGACGATCGCCGGGTTGGCCTTCCAGATGAACTGGCCGCCGAAGAACTCCAGCGACGGCGCGTAGACGCCATTGCTCTGCACGGGCGTGAGGATGTCGTCGTTGACCATGCCGTAGCGCTTGCAGGTCACGAAGTCGTCTTCACCGTAGGCCGGGGCGGAGTGAACCACGCCGGTACCCGCGCCCAGCTCGACGTAGTCGGCCAGGTACACCGGCGACAGACGTTCGTAGAACGGATGACGGAAGTTGACCCGCTCCAGCGCCGAGCCAGGCGCGGTCGCCAGCACGGTGCCTTCCAGGCCCCAGCGCTTGAGGCAGGTCTCGACCAGCTCTTCGGCCAGCACCAGCAGGCGCTCACCGGTGTCGACCAGCGCGTAGCTGAATTCCGGGTGCACGTTCAGCGCCTGGTTGGCCGGGATGGTCCAGGGGGTGGTGGTCCAGATCACGATGGCGGCCGGCTTGGCCAGGCTGGCCTGCCCGAACGCGGCGGCCAGCTTGTCAGCGTCGGCGATCGGGAACGCCACGTCGATGGTCTGGGACTTCTTGTCGGCGTACTCGACCTCGGCCTCGGCCAGCGCCGAACCGCAGTCGAAGCACCAGTTCACCGGCTTGAGGCCCTTGAACACGAAGCCGTGCTTGACCATTTCGGCCAGCGCGCGGATCTCGCCGGCTTCGTTGGCGAAGTCCATAGTCTTGTAGGGATTGTCCCAATCGCCCAGTACGCCCAGGCGAATGAACTCGGTCTTCTGCCCTTCGATCTGCTCGGCGGCGTAGGCGCGGCACAGTTCGCGGGTCTGGTCCGGGCTCAGGTGCTTGCCGTGGGTGACCTCGACCTTGTGCTCGATCGGCAGGCCGTGGCAGTCCCAACCGGGCACGTAGGGTGCGTCGAAGCCCGACAGGGTCTTGGAGCGCACGATCATGTCCTTGAGGATCTTGTTCAGCGCATGACCGATGTGGATCTTGCCGTTGGCATAGGGCGGGCCGTCGTGCAGGACGAACGTGGGACGGTCCTTGCCAATCTCGCGCAGCTTCCGGTACAGGCCAATGCTGTCCCAGCGCTGCAGGATCTGCGGTTCGCGCTGGGGCAGGCCGGCCTTCATGGGGAAGGCGGAGTCCGGAAGGTTTAGCGTGGCTTTGTAGTCGGTCATTTCAGGCTCTTGGTTAGCGGTTGAGCGTGCCAGTGGGCACGTGCGGCGGCGACATCCGCATCGATCGCCGACTTGAGCGCCTCCAGGGAGGCGAAACGCTGCTCTTCACGCAGCTTGTGGTGGAATTCCACCGTCAGGCGCCGGCCATAGAGGTCGCCGGCGTAGTCGAGCAAGTGAATCTCCAGGTGGGGGCGACCATCACCGGCGACGGAGGGACGCACCCCGATGTTGGCGACCCCGGGCCAGGCCTTGCCATCGATCACCGCGCTGGTCAGGTAGACCCCGACGAGCGGGACACGACGGCGTTTGAGCTGGACGTTGGCGGTGGGCCAGCCCAGCTGGCGTGCCAGCTTCTGCCCGTGCAGCACGCGGCCGCTGATCTGATAGGGACGCCCGAGCAAGCGCGCGGCCAGCGCGAAGTCTCCGGCGGCCAGCGCCTTGCGCACCTGCGTGCTGCTGACCCGCACACCATCTTGCTCGATGGTCTCGGCGGCCTCGACGCTGAACCCGTGACGCCGTCCGGCCTCGGCCAGGAAATCGAAGTCACCGGCGCGGTCGCAGCCGAAGCGGAAATCGTCTCCGACCTCCACGTGCCGTGCGCCGAGCCCGTCGACCAGGATGGCTTCGACGAACTGGCGGGCATCGAGTTGGCTGAGCCGGCGATTGAAGGGCAGGCACAACACCCGGTCGATGCCCGCCTCGGTCAGCAGTGCGAGCTTGTCGCGCAACCGCGACAGCCGGGGCGGCGCGCTGTCTGGCGCGAAGTACTCACGTGGCTGCGGCTCGAAGACCACCACGCAGGTCGGCAGGCCCAAGGCCTGGCCGCGCTCGCGCAGACGCGCCAGGATCGCCTGGTGGCCGCGGTGAACGCCATCGAAGTTGCCAATGGTGGCGACGCAGCCCCGATGCTCGGGGCGTAGGTTGTAAAGACCTCGAACCAGCTGCATAGCGCGCTTCTTGCTCATAAAGTGGTCGATTATAACCACACCCGGGCGTCGGTGACAGGCAACAGCGCAACGCCAGGGCGGGGAGCGGGAAAAACCGACGCCTGACCGCCGGTGGCCTCAGTGCAGGGCCTTGCGGACGAACTGGCGTGGGCGCAGGCCGCACAGGTAGAGGCAGCCAAAATAGGTCACCATGCCCGCGAAGATCAATGCCCCCAGCCGCAGCAGCCGCATGGCCATGTTGCCCTCTTCCCACGCGGGCATCCAGTGCAGGCCGGCCATCAGCACCACAGCCATCAGGCCCACGGCCAGGGCCAGCTTGAGCAGGAAGGCCGTCCAGCCGGGCTGCGGCTGGAACAGCTGCTGGCTGCGCAGTTTCCAGTACAGCAGACCGGCATTGAGGCAGGCGCCCAGGCTGATGGCCAGCGCCAGGCCCGCATGCTGCAACGGGCCGATCAGGATCAGGTTGAACACTTGCGTGGCGATCAGCGTGAAGAGGGCGATCTTCACCGGCGTGCGAATGTTCTGCTGGGCATAGAAGCCGGGCGCCAGCACCTTGATCAGGATGATCGCCAGCAGACCGACCGAGTAGGCGATCAGCGCCTGCTGGGTCATGGCGGCGTCATGGGCGCCGAACTTACCGTACTGGAACAGCGCCACGGTCAGCGGCTCGGCCAGCAGCGCCAGGCCCAGCGTGCAGGGCAGTACCAGCAGGAAGCACAGCCGCAGGCCCCAGTCGAGGATGCGCGAATATTCGTGACGGTCGCGGTTGGCGTAGGTGCGGGCCAGGGTGGGCAATAGGATGGTGCCCAGCGCCACACCGAGCACACCCGAGGGCAGCTCCATCAGCCGGTCGGCGTAGTACATCCACGATACCGAACCGGCCACCAGGAACGAGGCGAAGATGGTATTGATGATCAGCGACACCTGGCTGACGGACACCCCGAGTATCGCCGGCAGCATTTGCTTGAGCACCCGCCAGACGCCGGCGTCGCGCACGTTCAGGCGCGGCAGCACTAGCATGCCGATCTTCCTGAGGGCTGGAAGCTGGTACAGCAGCTGGGCCAGACCGCCGGCCAGCACCCCCCAGGCCAGGGCCATGATGGGCGGATCGAAGTAAGGGGTGAGGAACAGGGCGAAGCCGATCATGGCGACGTTGAGCAGCGTCGGCGTGAAGGCCGGCACAGAGAAGCGGTTCCAGGTATTGAGGATGGCGCCGACCAGGGAGGACAGCGAGATCAGCAATATATAAGGAAAGGTCACACGCAGCAGGTCGGTGGTCAGCTGGTACTTCTCGGCGTTGTCGACGAAGCCGGGCGCGGTGATCCAGACCACGAACGGCGCGGCGAGAATGCCCACGGTCGTGACCAGTGCAAGTACCAGGGTGAGCAAGCCACTGACGTAGGCCACGAAGGTGCGCGTGGCCTCTTCGCCCTGCTGGGTCTTGTACTCGGCGAGGATCGGCACGAAGGCCTGGGAGAAGGCACCTTCGGCGAAGATCCGGCGCAGCAGGTTGGGCAGCTTGAAGGCGATGAAGAACGCATCGGTGGCCACGCCCGCGCCGAAGATACGGGCCAGGATGGTGTCGCGGACGAAGCCCAGCACCCGTGAAATCATGGTGATGGAGCTGACGGCCGCCAGGGATTTGAGCAGGTTCATCGAAAATATTTCACGCCGGGGGCAAGGGGCGCTGCCAGTCAACGCCTGGATGTGCGATACTCCCGCGCGCTTTTGCAGGGGAATCAAATGCCACCGAGTTTACAGATCGCGGCGTAGAAAGGAATCTTCCTCCTCCACGCCCGTGCCATTCGGCGGAACCCTGCAGTCGGCCTTGACATCCGTTCTACTGATCGGCATGATTCGCGGCCTTATTTGTTTGCTATTTACCTAAAGTCTTTCGAGGAGCTCGACGGTGGCCAACTCACCTTCCGCCAAGAAACGTGCAAAACAGGCTGAGAAGCGTCGCAGCCACAACGCCAGCCTGCGTTCCATGGTCCGTACCTACATCAAGAATGTAGTCAAGGCCATCGACGCCAAAGACGCTGACAAAGCGCAAGCCGCCTACACCCTGGCTGTGCCTGTAATCGACCGTATGGCCGACAAAGGCATCATCCACAAGAACAAGGCTGCTCGCCACAAAGGCCGTCTGAACGCGCACATCAAGGCGCTGAAGACCGCAGCCTAAGCGATACGCGTGTTCAAAAACCGACCTTAGGGTCGGTTTTTTATTGCCCGGAATAAACCTCGGACCTGCAATTGGGAGTTGTGTCCGATACTCGAGCCGACTCCGCCTGCAACAGTCATTGCCTTGGCCTGCACCGTGACGCATTCATCGCGGTGCAGGCGCCGATCACTGGGCGACCCGAATCTTCGGCGCCCAGTTGAGCCATTCGTCCTGAGGTTCCTCGAACAGCGCGAACGTCTGCCGAGGACGCGCCTGACTGCCCATCTGCTCACCTTCAGGCGTGGCGAACGCGACACCGCCATCGATCAGGGTCTGCAAGGACTCGGTGCGAATGGTCGCACCCTTGATCAGGCCGAAGTCGAAGCCGAAGCCGCTGCTGTTCCAGAACCGGCTGCCGGTGTGCACCAGCGAGGCGTAGCGCGGTTCGATCAGCACATGGATCAGGACGCGATCGGCGGTCGGGCCCAGCTCGAACCCGGTGACCTTGCCCACCGGCACTTCACGGTAGGTAACCGGCACGCCCGGCTTGATCGAGCCCTTGCGTGCCGCACTCAAGGTGATCGGCAGACCAGGTTCGGGCTCGCGTGATTCAGGTGCCTGGGCCAGGGCGATGAAGTCCTGCTGCGCACCACGGTCCTTGGTGGCTGGCAACACCTCCAGGTACTGCCCGGTGACCAGGGTCTCGAGGTTCTCGGTGCGAACCAGCCCCAGTGCCGGCTTGACCACCCAGAACTGCGTACCGGCACGCGCGATGCGGTCAGCGCCCTGGGTGATGCGCGCCTTGAGCAGCACCGCCTGCATGTCCTTGGTGAAGTCCACGCTTTCCACGCTGCCGACATCCAGGCCCTTGTAGCGAATCGCGGCGCCTGGCTTGAGGCCATCGGCCCGGTCGACCCGGATGGTGATCAGGGAGCCGCTGCGATTGGCCGCCTCTTCGCTCTCGAGCAGGCGGAAGCGCGGGATATGCCGCTTGAGCGGCACGTTGGGCCTGGGCGTATCGAAAGCGATGCCGCCGGCCATCAGGCTCTGCAGCGATTCGCTCTTGATCTTGATGCCTGACAGGCCGCCGCTGAGGGTGATGCCGCTGGCATTCCAGAAGCGGGTCGAACCGTTGACCAGGTTGGCGTACTCCTTCTCGATGTGCACGCCGATCAGGATGCGGTTGCTGTTCTTGGCGAACTGGTAGCTCTGCACGCTGCCGACCTTGACCTGGCGGTAGGTGACGGGGCTGCCGACATCCAGCGAACCCAGCGCATCGGCGAACAACACCAGGTGCAGGCCCGGGGCGCGCAGGTCCAGTGGCGGTGCCTTGGCCCGTGCCTCGAATTCGCGCATGGGCTTGGCGCCCTTCTCGCCCGGCCGGAAGGAGATGTAGTTGCCTTTGACCAGGGCCTCGATGCCGGTGATGCCGGCCAGGGAGATCGAAGGCTTGACCACCCAGAACTGGGTACCCTCCACCAGGTAGTCCTCTGCCAGCGGATCCAGCGTCAAGTCGGCGGTCGCGCTGGTGAGGTTGTCTTCCATGCGCAAGGCTTTCAGCGAGCCGATCTGGATACCCTTGTACATCACCGGCGTGCGGCCGGCCTGCAGGCCTTCGTAGTCGTTCAGCTTGAGCTTGATGCGAATGCCGGCCTGAGCAGCGTCGTAGTCGTCATAGAGCCGGAACGGCAGACTGGGGTCGGTGGGCGGGCTGTCCTTGCGGTGCTCAGGCGTGGCGAAGGCGATGCCGCCGGCGACGATGCTGGCCAGCGACTCGCTGCGCACCTTGACCCCGGACAGGTTGGCATCGATGCTGATGCCGCTGGCGTTCCAGAACCGCGTGTGCTTGCGCACCAGGTTGGCGTAAGCAGGAGCGATGAAGACCTTCACCTCGACGGTGTCCTGATCCTCGGAGAGCTTGTAGCTCTTCACGCGGCCCACCTGGATCTGCTTGTAGAACACCGGGCTGTCGCGGTTCAGCGACCCCAGGCGATCGGCCTTCAGGGTCAGGTGCAGGCCCGGCTCGTCATCCGACAAGGGTGGGGCCTTGGCCAGCGCCGTGAAGCGCTTGGTCGGCTCGCCCTCACCGGGGCTGATCGCGATGTAATTGCCGGACACCAGCGTCTCGAGGCCGGTGATCCCTGCCAGGCTGACACTGGGCTTGACCAGCCAGAAGCGCGTCCCGGTGGTCAGGTGCCCTTCGGCTTCCTTGTTCATCTCGATGGTCGCGACGACACCGGTATTCTGCCCCTCGGTGTCCAGCTCGAGCGAATCGACCTTGCCGACCGACATGCCCTTGTAGAACACCTCGGTCTTGTTGGCGACGATCCCCTCACCGGTCTGGAAGCGCACCTGGATGCGCACACCGGCCTGGCTATAGGCCTGCCAAGCCAGCCAGCCGCCGATCGCCAGGGCGATCAGGGGCAGGATCCAGATGGCCGACCAGTTGGAAGCAGGCCGGGTCTTGGCCTTAGGCAAATCAGTCATTGTCGTCGTCCGACTCCGTGTTGTCCCAGATCAGCCGAGGATCGAAGGTCAAGGCTGCAAACATGGTCAGGATCACCACCGCAGCGAATGCGACGGCGCCCAGGTTGGGTTCGACATTGGCGATACGACCGAAATTCACCACCGCCACCAGAATGGCAATGACGAAGATGTCCAGCATCGACCAACGTCCGATGAACTCGATGAAGCGGTACATGATGATACGCTGCCGCGCCGACAGCGGCTGATGACGCTGGATCGAATACAACAGCAAGGCGATACCTACGAGCTTGAAGGTGGGCACCAGGATACTGGCGGTGAACACCACCGCCGCGATCGGAATCATCCCATGCTGCATGAGGGTGATGACGCCGGACATGATGGTGTCCGGACTGCCCTGCCCCAGTGTGCTGACCGTCATGATCGGCAGCACGTTCGCCGGGATGTAGAGGATCATCGCAGTGATCAGCAAGGCCCAGGTGCGCACGATGCTGTTGGGTCGACGGGCGTGCAGCGCAGCACCACAGCGCGAACAGTACGGTTTCGCCTCATCGTCGTCACGAGGGTTGAGCTCGTGGCATTCATTGCAGACCAGGATGCCTGCATCAATCGCCCGCATGTTCGTCTTCTCCCGACAGGGCCGTCCAGATCTGGTGGGGCGACATCACCACTTCCAGCCACACTTGAACCAACAGCAGGCCGATGAAACAGAACAGGCCGAAACCGACGGTGACTTCGGCCATGTCGACCAGCTTCACCACGGCCACCAGCACGCCCATGAAGTAGACCTCCAGCATGCCCCAGTCACGCAGGTGGTGGTAGAGGCGGTAGAACAGCAGGCCGTGGCCACGCGCGACGTTCAGCCGAATGCTCAGCAAGACGGCCAGCTGGCACAGCAGCTTGGCCAAGGGAATGGCCATGCTGCACAGGAAGACGACGATCGAGATACCGACCATGTCGGCGCCGTACAGGCCCAATACACCGTTCCAGACGGTATCGGCCGAACTTTGCCCCAGCACATGAAGCTTCATGATCGGGAGGAAGTTGGCCGGTAGGTAGAGCAGGAGCGCCGTGAGCACCAAGGCCAGACTGCGATTGACCACATTGGGCCGATGGGCGTACAGCTCGTAGCCGCACCGTGGACAATGGGCCTTTTCGCCGGATGCAAGGGCCGGCTTCTCCATCAGCAGGTCACACTCATGGCACGCAATCAGCCCTTGCAGGGAGCGTTCTGCCAGCGATTCGGAGGTGGCGGGTCTGGGCATGAGGGAAGGGTCTGAGTGGTGGAATCGGCTCTATTCTAGAGGTCTGACCACGGAAAAGACAAAACCCCTACCTGCATGCGCAGATAGGGGTTTTGCGAAATGAATCTTGGCGATGACCTACTCTCACATGGGGAAACCCCACACTACCATCGGCGATGCATCGTTTCACTGCTGAGTTCGGGAAGGGATCAGGTGGTTCCAATGCTCTATGGTCGCCAAGAAATTCGGTAGCCGGACCGTCGTATCGACAGGCCAGCAGATTCGGATATGTGATCTTTGTGTGCGTGCGAACTTTCGGTTCGTGGGTCTTCACACCCAACCTGCGCCTGGCAGATTGCTTGGGTGTTATATGGTCAAGCCTCACGGGCAATTAGTATTGGTTAGCTCAACGCCTCACAGCGCTTACACACCCAACCTATCAACGTCGTAGTC
>NZ_JAAMQJ010000025.1 GCF_013523125.1 Pseudomonas entomophila
CTTTGGCGGCGGCGGTGGCAGCTTCGGGGGCGGAGGTTCGTCCGGTGGCTGGTAGAACGACACTCAACGAGATGAGGACGGCATGACACTGCTCAGCGAATACGAACAACGCCAGGTGGCCGAAGCCATCGCCCGCGTCGAGCGTCACACCGATGCCGAACTGGTCACGGTGCTGGCGCGCCGTGCTGACGACTATGCCTACATCCCGCTGCTCTGGGCCAGCCTGGTGGCCTTGATCGTGCCGGGGGTGCTGCACTACGTGTTCGGCTGGCTGGGGGTGAACCTGCTGCTGTTGACCCAGTGGCTGACGTTCATCGTGCTGTGCCTGGTGTTCCGCTTGCCGGCCCTGACCACACGCCTGATCCCGCGCCGCGTCCGGCACTGGCGAGCGGCCAACCTGGCGCGCCGGCAGTTCCTCGAGCAACGGCTGCACCACACGGTCGGGGGCACCGGGGTGCTGATCTTCGTCAGCGAGGCGGAGCGCTACGTCGAGATTCTGGTGGACCACGGCGTGGCCGAGCGTCTGGGCGATGACGCCTGGGACGGCATCGTCGCCCGCTTCGCCGAGCAGGTGCACCAGGGCAGGACCCTGGACGGCTTCGTCGAGTGCATCGAAGCGTGCGGCGCGCTGTTGGCGGTGCATGTGCCACTGACGCAGGCACGGGATGAGCTGCCGAACCGGTTGGTGGTGTTGGACTGAGGAGGCGTGTCTGGGCGCTGGGGTTGCTACGGGTTCGAGCCATGGTGTTTACCGGCACGGTGGT
This sequence comes from Pseudomonas entomophila, assembly GCF_013523125.1. GTDB lineage: Bacteria > Pseudomonadota > Gammaproteobacteria > Pseudomonadales > Pseudomonadaceae > Aquipseudomonas > Aquipseudomonas entomophila_B. Next base: position 765 of record NZ_JAAMQJ010000025.1, read on the forward strand.
GCTCCTGCAGGTTGACCTGACGCATAGGGGGGGCTGATTTCATGGGCCCTGCGGGCCAGGCCTTTCAACGTCTTTGGAAAAAGCTCCAGGATGGGATCGTTTGTTGCACTCATCGATTCAACGACATGATACAGGCACGCGCAGCCCTCCTGTGGGAGCGGGTGAACCGCTCTGCCAGATCAGCAATGCGGTTCACATTGTGTTAGGCAAAGACGTTGAAAGGCCTGGCCCTGCGGGCCCAATCGCGGCCGGTCCGGCGCCCCGGCAGGGGCCGCTCACCCGCCCCAGTGGTGCGGGCAATCACGGTCCATGTGGGAGCGGCCCCCGTGCCGCGATTGGGCCTGCAAGGCCCACACATCAGCCCACGCGGTGGTCCATGTGCCGAGCAGGAAAGGACAGCTGCTTATGCAAATCCGACCCAATCCTCACGCCAACCGCAACACCACCACCCCCACCAGGATCACCCCCACCGACACCCAGCGTGCCCGGCCCACCGGTTCCTTGAGCACCCACCAGGCGATCAGAGTGGCGAACAGGATCGAGCTTTCGCGCAAGGCGGCGACCATCGACACCGGCGCCAGGGTCATGGCCTGCAGAGCCAGCGCATAGGCGGCCAACGTGCCGAAGCCGCCGATGGCACCCAGGTGCGCATTGCCACGGGCATAGCGCAGCAAACGGCGCCCGCGGGTCAGCCCCGCCCACCCGGCGATCACCGCGCCGCCCAGCAGGAAGATCCACAGCGTGTAGGCGATCGGCGATTGCGACAGGCGTACACCCGCGCCATCGACCAGGGTGTAGGTCGCGATCAGCAGGGGGGTGAGCAGCGCCAGCCCCAGCCCATCCCGACGCTGCGCCCGAGCGCCTGCCAGGGTCAGCAGGATGCCCAGGCAGATCACACCGATGCCCAGCCAGGCGCCCACCGTGAGGTGTTCGCCCAGCACGAGCGTGCCGAACATGGCCACCAGCAGTGGCGCGACACCCCGCATCAAGGGGTAGGTCTGGCTCATGTCGGCGACGCGATAGATGCGCGCGACCAAGGCGTAGTAGAGCACCTGCAACAGCGCCGAGGCGACGATGAACGGCCAGCTCGCCGGTGCCGGTGCCGGTGCCGGCAGGAAGGGCAGGGCAGCGGCGGCCCACAGGGCGGCGCAGGTGGTGACCAGCATGGTCGTCAGGAAGGTGTCCTGGCCGGCCTTGACGATGGCGTTCCACAGCGCGTGCAGGACGGCCGCCAGCATGACCAGTTCGAAAGCGTACGATGACATCGGTGCATCCCTGTGTGCAGGTGAAAAACAGCGCAACTCGGTGCGCCCATCGACAAAGGCTGCGCCCGGTAGCGCCTCGACGTAGAATGCCGGCCACAGCGCCTGCGGCGCGTCATTCGATCTTCGAGGCACCCCGTCCCATGTCCGTGACACCCCCTGCTGCTTCCACGCCCGATGCGCGTGACCGGTTCCTGGCCCTGCTGGCCGCTGCGCTCGAGGGGCAGCACCTGAGCAAGCTGGTCCTGGCGCGCCCCGTCGGCGCCGACGAGACCTTGCAGCGGCTCATCGCCAAGCCGGTGCGGATCAAGGACCAGGACTGCCTGTCGCTGGTCTACCGTCACCAGACCCGCGATATTACCCGTAACCTGCCTACGGCGCAGGCGCTCGAGGCCGTGGCCGAGCTGCTGCCCGGCAGCTTTCGCAACGCGCATTTGTTCAGCGACGAGGGCGAGACCCAGTTGACCTTCAGCAAGAAGGGCAAGCCGATGCTCCAGCAGCACGGCACGCCCGTGGCCCGCGAGCAGGCCTCGACCGGCCACGACCGGGAGAAGAAGCGCTACCTGGACCTGTCACGCCCGTTCCTGCGCGACCTGGGCGTGACCGATGCGCAAGGGGCATTGATCCCGTCGATGTCGCGCAAGTGGAAGCAGATCAACAAGTTCATCGAAGTCTTCGACCATGCCCTGGGCAACGCCGCACTGGACGCCGGGCAGCCGGTGAAGGTCGCCGACTTCGGCTCCGGCAAGGGCTACCTGACCTTCGCCATCCACGACTACCTCAGCGACCGACTCGGCCGCCAGGCCCAGGTCACGGGCGTGGAGTTGCGCCAGGAGCTGGTGACACTGTGCAACGGCGCGGCCGCGCGGCTGGACCATCCCGGTCTGGATTTTCAATGCGGTGACGTGCGCAGCGTAGTGCCCGCGGCGATCGACGTGATGATTGCCCTGCATGCCTGCGACGTGGCCACCGATTATGCGATCCACACCGGTATCCGCTGCGGCGCGACGATCATCATGTGCTCACCGTGCTGCCACAAGCAGATCCGCCCGCAGCTGCACAGCCCCGACGTCCTGCAGCCGATGCTGCAGTACGGCCTGCACCTGGGCCAGCAGGCCGAAATGCTGACCGATGGCTTGCGCGCGTTGTACCTCGAGGCCTGCGGCTACGAGACCAAGGTCTTTGAGTTCATCTCGCTGGAGCACACCAACAAGAACAAGATGATCCTGGCGGTCAAGCGCGCCCAGCCGGGCGACAACGCGGCGCAGTTGGCCCGGATCGACGACTTGAAGCGCTTCTATGGCGTGCGCGAGCATTGCCTGGAAACCCTGCTGCGCGCCGATGGCTGGCTCGCCCAGCCGATCGCTGCGGCGCACTGAAGCCCGCTGCCGCTAGCGCCGCGGGGTCGGTACGGCCACGGCCAGGTCCTGCATCGCCAAGGGGTGACTGGCGGCATCGAAGAAATGCACCGGCGTGCTGGCGAGCCCGGCGAAGCGTTCGCCGAAGTGGCGTTTCTGGTTGAGGATCGCCGCCTCGCCCAGTGACCGCAAGCCGATGGCCAGGTGCTTGGGGCGGGCCTGGCGAATGGCCTCGAGCAGGTGCTGGTCGCCGTTGTCCAGGTGCTGGCCCAGCAGGCACAGCCCGCGCCGCTCGCGTGCCAGCTCGCCCAGGCTCGCGCTCAGGTAGTCCGATTGGCGGATGACCCGGAGCTTGTCGTCGCTCGGCCCTTCGTTGACGAACAGCGGCACTTCCCCTGGCAGGTTGACGGCGAAGCCATCGAGCAGCTCGCTGCCACGTGCCGCGCGCTGACGCGTGCTGCCATCGGGCAGCTTGAGCAGGTGCAAGCCGCCGTGCAGATGCAGCACCTGCGTGCCCGTGCCGGTCCGCTGGCGCACGTCGAAGAAGCCCTGCTCGTCGAAGTGACTGGCGAAGCCGTCGGGCGCCTGCTGCACGGCCCAGGGCAGGAGCAGGTCGTAGTTGCTGGTATAGACGCGAGCGTAGCGGCGCAGCTCGGTGTTGAGGCGTTGCAGGGTCGGCTCGGGCAGGCGCCCGAACGGCACATGCACCGCGCGCACGGCGTGGATCAGCGCTTCCTTGATCGAGTAGTAGCGGTTGAGCGGCGCCGTCGAGCCAATGGCCAGGGCGGCGTTGGCGCGCACCGTGGTGTTGAGCGCGCTGAGCACCGGTTCGAACAGTTCACTGCCCAGCGACTTGAACAAGGCCTGGTCGCTGACGCCCAGCGCCTTGTGCCGGACCTGCTGGGCCTGCTCGAACAGCGAAAAATAGCCGAACGGTTTCCAGATCGCCCGGCTGGCGCCGTTGCCCAGCAGCAGGGCGTCGCACGGATGACGGTCGCTGACCTCGGCCCAGCTGGGCAGGTGAGCGTCTGAAGAAGGCTGTGGCATGGGAGAGATCCTGCAGGCGATGAACGCCCGCACTCTACCACGTGAGGGGCGGCCGCCGGGCTGCCCACTCGCGTCGCGTTGACAGGCTCAGTCGTTCAGGCCGGCCGCACGGGCACGGGCCGCGTGCAGCTTCTTGTAGCTGTCGATCAGGCGCAGGTGGCGGTCCAGCCCTTCGAGTTTCGAGCTGGTCGGGGTCAGGCCGTGGAAACGCACGCTGCCGTCGACCGACCCCAGCACCGCGTCCATGCGCGCATCACCGAACAGGCGGCGGAAATTGCCCTCGAAATCGGCCATCTCCAGCTCGTCGTCCAGCACCACTTCCAGCACGGCGCTCATGGCCTGGTAGAACAGGCCCCGGTCGAGGGTGTTGTCGTTGTACTGCAGGAACGCACCGACCAGGTCCAGGGCCTCTTCGAACTGCTGCAGCGCCAGGTGGATCAGCAGCTTCAGCTCGAGGATCGTCAGCTGGCCCCAGACCGTGTTGTCGTCGAACTCCACCCCGATCAGCGTGGCGATGTCGGTGTAGTCGTCCACCTCGCAGTCCTCCAGGCGCTCGAGCAGCGCTTGCAGGCGCGTGTCGTCCAGGCGGTGCAGGTCGAGGATGTCGCTACGGAAGGCCAGCGCCTTGTTGGTGTTGTCCCAGATCAGGTCGTCGACTGGGTAGATCTCCGAGTAGCCCGGCACCAGGATGCGACAGGCCGCGGCGCCCAGGTCGTCATACACCGCCATGTAGACCTCCTTGCCCAGCGCTTCGAGAATGCCGAACAGCGCGGCGGCCTGGTCGGCGGTGGATGCCTGGCCTTGCTCGGAGAAGTCCCACTCGACGAAGTCGAAGTCGGCCTTGGCGCTGAAGAAGCGCCAGGACACCACGCCGCTGGAGTCGATGAAGTGCTCGACGAAGTTGTTCGGCTCGGTCAGCGCCTGGCTCTCGAAGGTCGGGCGCGGCAAGTCGTTCAGGCCCTCGAAGCTGCGGCCCTGCAGCAGTTCGGTGAGGCTGCGTTCCAGCGCCACTTCCAGGCACGGGTGCGCGCCGAACGAGGCGAACACACCACCGGTGCGCGGGTTCATCAAGGTCACGCACATGACCGGGAATTCGCCGCCGAGCGAGGCGTCCTTGACCAGCACCGGGAAGCCCTGTTCCTCGAGGCCGCGAATGCCCGCCAGGATCGAAGGGTACTTGGCCAGCACCTGCTCGGGCACGTCGGGCAGGGCCAGTTCGCCCTCGAGGATCTCGCGCTTGACCGCGCGCTCGAAGATTTCCGACAGGCACTGCACCTGGGCCTCGAACAGCGTGTTGCCGGCGCTCATGCCATTGCTCAGGTACAGGTTCTCGATCAGGTTGGACGGGAAGTACACCGTCTCGCCATCGGACTGGCGCACGAACGGTAGCGCGCAGATGCCGCGCTCGGTGTTACCGGAGTTGGTGTCGTACAGGTGCGAGCCACGCAGTTCGCCGTCGGGGTTGTAGATGGCCAGGCAGTGGGCGTCGAGGATCTCCTTGGGCAAGGCATCGCGGCGCCCCGGTTTGAACCAGCGCTCGCTGGGGTAGTGCACGAAGGCGGCGTTGGCGATGTCCTCGCCCCAGAACTGGTCGTTGTAGAAGAAGTTGCAGTTCAACCGCTCGATGAACTCGCCCAGCGCCGACGCCAGGGCGGCTTCCTTGCTGGCGCCCTTGCCGTTGGTGAAGCACATCGGCGACTGCGCATCGCGCACGTGCAGCGACCAGACGTTGGGCACGATGTTGCGCCAGGAGGCGACCTCGATCTTCATCCCCAGGTCGGCGATCAGTGCGGACAGGTTGGCGATGGTCTGCTCCAGCGGCAGGTCCTTGCCCAGGACCTCGGTGTGGCCCGAGGTGTCGAGGGCCGGCATCAGCAGGGCCTGGGCGTCGGCGTCGAGGTCGTCGACCGCTTCGATGACGAACTCGGGGCCGGTCTGCACCACCTTCTTCACGGTGCAGCGCTCGATGGAGCGCAGGATGCCCTGGCGGTCCTTGTCCGCCAGGTCGGCGGGCAGCTCGATCTGGATCTTGAAGATCTGCTGGTAGCGGTTCTCAGGGTCGACGATGTTGTTCTGCGACAGACGGATGTTGTCGGTCGGGATGTCGCGGCTCTGGCAGTACAGCTTGACGAAGTAGGCCGCGCACAGGGCCGAGGAGGCCAGGAAGTAGTCGAACGGACCTGGGGCGGAGCCGTCGCCCTTGTAGCGAATCGGCTGGTCGGCCACCACCGTGAAATCGTCGAACTTGGCTTCAAGTCGCAGGTTGTCGAGGAAGTTGACTTTGATTTCCATTGCAGGCGGCACCGTGAGCACGAGTGAAACGAAAAGGCATGACGCAGCCGACACCCGGCACGGATGAAGACCACGAAAAGAAGCCTGGGGGAACGAGAGGTGGGCATTATCCGGGTTTTGTCGGGCAAAGTCTTGCGCCGCCCAGGGGAGGGAGCTGACGACCATTCGTCGGCCGATGAGGGCGGTTCGGTTGAACCGAGGCGCATGCGCGTCACTCAGGTTAAGGGTAACCCATGAGATTTCGAGGAAACGATTCGCGTCATGGACTCCCGGCCCGATCATCACCAAGCGCCCATTCCTGTACTGGAGGAAGTGGCCAGCCTGTCGAAGCGGACCATTGTCACGGGCACCACGACCGTGGACAAACAGGTGCATGCGCATGAACAGGTGATCAACGACACCCTGCGTCGAGAAGGGGCGTCGGTCGAGCGTGTCGTCAAAGGCACGCCGGTGGACCGGGACCACCCGCCGCAGACGCGGATCGAAGACGGCGTGACCATCATTCCTGTACTCGAAGAAGTGCTCGTCGTCGAAAAGCGCCTGGTGCTCAAGGAAGAGCTGCATATCCGGCCTTTCGTCGAAGACGTTCCGTTTCAACAGACGGTCAGCCTGCGTCGTGAAGACATCGTGCTCACGCACCGCGAGGCATCGACCGACGACCCGCAAGGCGACACGCCTGTCGCCGACCGGACCTCCAGTTCCATTACCTGCAAAGAGAGAGACGCATGACTCATACACTCGTTGCCGCTTTCGACACCCTGACCGAAGCCCAGGCCGCCAAGCGCGAGCTGCTGGCCCAACACGTGCTCGAGAGCAATATCGAACTGTCGTCTTCCGAATTGCATGCCGCCGAAGGGCGTGCCGACGATACCGCTCATCATGAATCCTTCGGGGAGAAGGTCAGCCATTTTTTCAGCTCGCTGTTCGGTACCGATGAGCACGATGCCAGCAAGCCGCACCGTTATGCCACCGCTTACCCCGAGCTGTCCCGCCGCGGTGCGGCCGTGCTGACCGTGACGGTCATGAGCGATGAGCAGGCCGACAAGGCCGAAGACATCCTCGAGCGCAACGGCGCCATCGACGTCGACGAACGCGTCGCCGGCTGGAGCCGCGAAAACACCGGCGCCACGACCCACGTCGCCGGCACTCATCTGGGTGCTGACCGCGCCGAGGTCGTGGACCGCAGCCTCGATACGCCCGTTGGCGATGCCGCGATCCCGGTGATCGAGGAAGACCTGCGCGTCGGCAAGCGTGAAGTCACCACCGGCCGTGTCCGTGTGGTCTCGCGCATCAGCGAGCGCCCCGTCGAAGAAACGGTGAACCTGCACGAAGAACACGCCCACATCGAGCGTCGTCCGGTAGACCGCCCGGCCACCGCAGCCGACCTGGATGGCTTCAAGGCAGGCTCGATCGAGATCCAGGAGACCGCCGAGCAGGCCGTGGTCGAGAAGTCGGCCCGTGTGGTGGAAGAGGTCAGCGTGGGCAAGCAGTCCAGCGATCACCAGGAAACCATTCGTGACACGGTCCGTCGTACCGATGTCGAGGTCCAGAACGATCCAGGCACCGTGCGTCGCGATGCCTCGATCGACACACCGCACGATCCCCTCAAACGCCATTGATCGTGGCCGGGAGGCTGGGGGACGTTAGCGTCCGCTGGCCCTGCCCATCGCTTGACCATTTCATTCAGAGAAAGGAAATCGACATGAGTCTCTTCGGCACCATCCTCGAAAAACTGGGCCTGCGCAAACACGATCAGGGCACTGCGCCAGCGGCCAGCGACGCCTCGACCGCCGGTGGCGGCGCCGCCTCGCCAAACGCTTCTGCCTCGGCCACACCAGGGGCCACGGCGTCGGCGTCCACGCCCGCACCGGCCGCGCTGTCGCAGGTCGACGTCGCAGCCAAGCTCGACGGCCTGGCGGCGCAGAACGGCGAGAAGCTGAACTGGAAAACCTCGATCGTCGACCTGCTCAAGCTGCTGAACATCGACAGCAGCCTGAGCAATCGCAAGGAACTGGCCAAGGAGCTGAACTACACCGGTTCGACCGACGACTCGGCAGCCATGAACGTCTGGCTGCACAAGGCCGTGCTGAAGAAGCTGTCGGAAAACGGTGGTCAGGTGCCTGCCGACCTGCTCGACTGATCGAGGGACCACCCTTCGCCAGAAGGGCCATGAAACGGCCGCCAGTGTGACGGGACAGACGTCCTGCCACGCGGGTGGCCGTTTTGTCGAGGCTGGGCGCGTCGGGCCACGGCGGCGGACTGTATCGACGGACGGTCATCCATCCATGGCCGACGCAGGTATTCTCCTTGCCCCTAGAACAGACATCCCAGGAGACCGGCATGACCAGGCCTCTTCTGCTGGTGGCCATCGTGGTCCTCGTCAGCCCAGGTGCCTGGGCCCAGCAGATCCAGCGGCAGCTGGGCGATTTCGACTTCAAGCTCGGCACCACCCCCTCACGCAGCATGGCCCAGGGGCTGATCGCGCCCAGTGCCGTCAGCTCGTTTCATGGCGGACTGGACTTCACGCATCCGAGCGGTCTGTATTTTGGCCAGTTCGCGCCCAGCATGGGCATCGCGCCCACCTCCACCTTGCAGCTGGACAGCTACCTGGGCTACCGCCACCGCTTCGACACCAGCCTGGGGTACGAGGTGGGCATGATCCATTACAGCTATCCTGAAATCTCCGGCGGTGACAGCCATGCCGTGTATGGCGGGCTGACGATGCTGGGCAGTCGGCTGGGCGGTGCGCTCAACGACAACCCGGACAACCGCACGGGAACGCTGTATGCCGACCTGGGTCAGGTGCCCCTGCTCGACATCGGCGTGACCTTCAAGGTGGCGCATCACCGCCTGGGAACGCCGTTCACCATTGGTGGTGGCAATGAGATCAATGCGTTCAGCGACTGGTCCGTGAAGCTGTCGCGGCCCTGGCTAGGCATGGACCTGGACCTGATCTACAGCGGTTCGGACCTGAGCGGTAGCGGCTGCGACGTGTATTCGGGCATCAATGCGCAGTGCGACAGCAGGGTCATGCTCAAGGCCCAGCGCAGTTTCTTCTAGCCGTGTCCACGTGGCGGTTGAGTCGTCGTCCCGTTGGCCGTGTCGAAACGACAGGCATGCTCGCCACCTGTGGGAGACGATGAGTTGGGCAACGACAGCGAGAACCCCTGCACCTCGAACTGCAAGCTCCGCGACGGCGTCTGTACCGGCTGCGGGCGGTTGAAGGACGAGATCCGTGAATGGAAGCGCCTGAAGAAGAGCGAGCGTGCCGAGGTGGTCAAGCAGGCCAAGGCTCGCTTGAAGGCGCTGAAGAAAAAGAAGTGATTCGCCTGGTGGGCGAGGGTGCCTGCACGGCCGTCATCGCCGGCAAGCCGGCTCCCACAAGGTGACATGGCGATCTGTCAGATCATTGATACAGTCCAGGCACCTATGACCATGCCGCGGTGAGGTCGGCCGCTCACGGGCCTGTGGGGGCGGGCTTGCCCGCGATGGCGTCCGGCCCGTCGCCTGTATCGCGGGCAAATCCCACTGAGACCAACGCCATCGATAGCGTCGGCGTCCCAGGTCTTGCGCCTTCAGAGGTCCAGGTCACCGATGCCGTCAGGTTGCGCGGTGCGCCGTAGTTCGAGCTGCTGCCGGTCTGCAGCGATTGCAGGTACTTGCGGTCGGTCACGTTGTTGAGGTTGAGCGACGTACTCCAGTGAACGTCGATGTCGTAGGTGGTCATCAGGTCCAGCAAGGCATAGGCCTCCTGGCGCGCTTCAGGATAATCGTCGCTGCGCACGGTGCTCTGCCAGCTCAGGCGACCGCCGACCTTGACCTGCGGCAGGGTCGGCAGGCGGTAGGTCAGCAGGCTGCGCAAGGTGTGGCTAGGGACGAACTGACTGATACGGTCGCGAATGAGAATTCGGTGCAGATAATATCAATTCGCTGGCGCAGTTTCACAAATTGTTAACAAAAAGGCAGCCCGGCAATGTGGGACAGCAAGACCTGGCCCGGGCGTTCACCGGGTCATGACGGTGAACTAAAGCGGTCATCGGGCGATCACTCTTTCTGCAACGTCTACGCGACTCTGAGGGCCAGCGTACCCACGCCGAACCGTGATCCAGGTCGCTGAACCTCGAGGAGACCGCCGTGACCGCAACTGCCTACCCCCTCCATCGCTGCCGGCCCGGGCCGCTGCACGCGATCCTGCTCGCAGGCGCCGTGCCGCTATTTCTGGGCGCGCTGCTCAGCGACATCGCCTATGCCAAGACCTACCAGATCCAGTGGAGCAATTTCGCCTCGTGGCTGATCGCAGGCGGCCTGCTGTTCGCCGGGCTGGCCTTGCTGTTCGCTCTGGTCAACCTGATCCGTGCCGAGCGCAAGAGTGGGCGTGCGGCGCTGTATTTCGTACTGCTGCTGGTGACCTGGGTGCTGGGCCTGGTCGGCGCGTTCGAGCATGCCAAGGATGCCTGGGCGATGATGCCGACGGGGCTTGTCGTATCGGCCATCGTGGCCCTGTTGTCGTTGATCACGGCCTGGATCGGCTTGACCGGCCTGCGTTCGGAGGAGGTGGCATGAAACCGACCTATGCCTTGACGGCCCTGAGCCTGGCCCTGCTGCTGAGCGGCTGCGGCGACACCGACCCCGACGCGACCCAGGCCCGTGGGCCGGACCCGAAGCTGCCCGAGCAACAGCGCGGCCTGTTGCCGAGCATGAAGATCGCCGAACCGAGCGCCTGGGGCGACCGCACGCCCACGGTGCCGGACGGGTACGCCGTCACGGCGATCGCCAAGGACCTGAAGATTCCACGCCAGACCCTGGTGCTGCCCAACGGCGATATCCTGGTCGCCGAGGGCCGCGGCGGCAATGCCGCCAAGCTCAAGCCCAAGGACGTCATCGCTGGCTACATCAAGGCCAAGGGCAACACCCAGGTCAAGGGCGGCAACCGTCTGACCCTGCTGCGCGACGCCGACGGCGACGGGCGCTACGAAGTGCAGACGGTGTTCGCCGAGAACCTCAATGCGCCGTACGGCCTGGCCCTGGCCAACGGCAAGCTGTACGTCGCCAACCAGGACGCCCTGGTGACCTTCGACTACACCGAGGGGCAGACCCAGGCCAGCGGCGCGCCGGTCACGCTCACCGAACTGCCGTCGCAGATCAACCACCACTGGACCAAGTCCCTGGCGGTCAGCGACGACGGCCGCTTCCTGTACGTGGGCATCGGCTCGAACAGCAACGTCACCGAGCGTGGCATGGAGGCCGAGGTGGACCGCGCCGTGGTCTGGCAGATCGATGCCCAGACCGGTGCACACAAACCCTACGTGACGGGTATCCGCAACCCCACGGCCCTGACCATCCAGCCCGGCACCGGGCAGGTCTGGGCGGTGGTCAACGAGCGCGACGAACTGGGCCCGGACCTGGTGCCGGATTACCTCAGCTCGCTGAAGGAAGGGGCCTTCTACGGCTGGCCCTACAGTTACTGGGGTCAGAACGTCGACCCCCGCGCCCAGCCGCAGGATCCGGCCAAGGTCGCCTCGGCCATCAAGCCGGACTACAGCCTGGGTTCGCACGTGGCTGCACTGGGTGTCGATTTCTCGCTGCCGGCCATGGGCGAGCGCTTCGCCGACGGCGTGTTCGTCGGCGAGCACGGCAGCTGGAACCGCTCCGAGCCGGTGGGCTACAAGGTCATCTTCGTGCCGTTCCGCGACGGCAAGCCAGCCGGTGAACCGGTCGACTTCGCCACGGGCTTCCGTGATGACGACGGCAAGACCCGCGGTCGCCCGGTGGGCGTGACGGTGGACCCGAAAGGCGCACTGATCATCGCCGACGACCTGGCCAACACAATCTGGCGCGTCACGCGTACGCCATGAGGTGATCGGCTGCCCGGCCCCTGCCAGGCAGCCTTGCAGGTCCGGGCCTTCGGTCTTGCGGCAGGCAAGCGCATTGCCGTCACCTGTGAGACCATGGTCCGGTGTTCGGCCACGCAGTATCCAGAAAACACCCGATGAAGACACCAAAACGGATTGAACCGCTGATCGAGGACGGTCTGGTCGACGAAGTCGTCCGGCCCTTGATGAGCGGCAAGGAAGCAGCGGTCTATGTGGTCCGCTGTGGTCAGGCCCTGCGCTGCGCCAAGGTCTACAAGGAGGCCAACAAGCGGAGTTTCCGCCAGGCCGCCGAGTACCAGGAAGGGCGCAAGGTGCGCAACAGTCGCCAGGCCCGGGCCATGGCCAAGGGCTCCAAGTACGGTCGCAAGGAGGCCGAGGATGCCTGGCAGAACGCCGAAGTGGCGGCCTTGTTCCGCCTGGCCAGCGCCGGTGTGCGTGTGCCCAAGCCCTATGACTTTTTGGACGGTGTACTGCTCATGGAGCTGGTCACCGACGCTGACGGCGATGCCGCGCCACGGCTCAACGATGTGGTGCTGGAGCCGCAGCAGGCTCGCGAGTACCACCAGTTCGTCATCCGCCAGGTGGTGTTGATGCTGTGCGCTGGCCTGGTGCATGGCGACCTGTCCGAATTCAACGTACTGCTGGGTCCCGACGGGCCGGTGATCATCGACTTGCCGCAGGCCGTGGATGCGGCGGGCAACAACCATGCGTTCAGCATGCTGGCGCGTGACGTCGAGAACATGAACGGTTACTTCGGCCGTTTCGACCCGTCGATCAAGCAGACGCGGTATGCGCGGGAGATCTGGTCGTTGTACCAGGCCGGTCGACTCACGCCGGACTCACCGCTGACGGGGGTGTACGAAGACGATACCCACGAAGCCGATGTCGGAGGTGTATTGCGGGAAATCGAGGCGGCCCAGTTCGAGGACGCTCGTCGCCGTGCCGGCAGGGCGGACGCCGAGCAGGGTCCGAACAGGGACCCGGAACCGACCCCACCCTGGTTGCAGTGACGCCGCAGGCGCCGCCACCTGCCAGGGGGCGGCGACCGTTTGGCTCAATGGGCCGGTGCCTTGCAGGGCGCGCTCAGTAGCGTAGCGAGCACGATCACCAACGCGCCGCACAGCATCCGCAGCGAGGGTGGTTCGCTGAACAGCCACCAGGCGCCTGCGATCGCATAGACCGGCTCCAGCGCGATGATCATGCCCGCCGTGCGAGCCTGCAGGCCCTCCAGGCTCTTGACGAACAGGAGCTGCGCCATGCCTGTGCAGAACACGCCGAGCAGGATCAGGTGCGTCCAGTCATCGCCGCCCAGTTGCAGCGCACCCGAGGCGCCCAGGGCCACGGGGCCGACCAGCATGGCCACCACCCCGTTTTGCCAGAAGGCGGTCTGCAACGCGTCCATGCTGGCGTCGCGGCGTCGATTGACCACGGTCAGCACGGCGAAGGCCAGGCCCGAGGCCAGCCCCCAGGCCAGCCCCAACGTCCCCTGATCGAACAGGCCGAACGACGGCACCACCAGGACCAGTCCGGTCGAGACCAGCATCAGCAGCAACGCGTCGAGGGCACCGAGGCGATCACGAAAGACCAGCACGTCGATCAGCGCGATGAATGCCGGAAACGCGGCGAACCCCAAGGTCGCCATGGCCACGCCGCCGACCTTGACGGCGACGAAGAAGGCGACCCAGTGCACGGCTAGCAGCGTGCCGGTCAAGAGAATCACGGGCAGGTTGCGCCAGGTCAGCGCGTCCAGCAGGCGCGTACCCTTGAGGCCAGCCACGAAACCCAGGGCGATGAAGGCGATGGCGGCACGGCCGAAGGTAATGACGCTGGCGTCGGCCTGGATCAGGGCGCCGAGGATGCCGGTGAGGCCGAACAGCACGGCGGCGAGGTGCGCCACGAGCAATGCGGTGCGCGGACCGGTCGAGACGTGGGCGCCGGGGAGGGAGGTAGCGAGCATGGGCAGTCAAATCTTCACGAAAGCGCGCGCGGGCGCTTGCTGGCCGCGTGGCACGAGGTTGTTCGAACGAGGGTCAGGGGCGTGCAGACGCAGAGGCCGATGCACAGGGCGCCGCAGCGTTGGAATTGTAAAGCGAGGCTGCCGACTCGCGGTGTCGCGCAGAGCGGCCCATGGCGCAGGGCGGTTCTGAGGGCGGGAGTATGAGGGGGAGGAGAGAAAGGCGATCGATTGTCAGAGACGGGCCGTTGTCTGATTGCGACATGCAGGTATCAGCGTGCGCCATTCAGGAGTGTTCGTGGCGGTTGTGGCTGAGGCGGCCGTGTTCGTCGGTTGTGGCGGTGTGGTGAATGTTGCGGGCCTGAAAGGCCAGGCCTTTCAACGTCTTTGAAAAAACGCCAGGATGGGGTCATTTGTTGCACCCATCGAATCACCGACAGGATACAGGCACGCGCAGCCCTCCTGTGGGGGCTTGCCCGCGATAGCGTCCGGCCCATCACCGCCTGCATCGCGGGCAAGCCCGCTCCCACACGGGGTGAACCGCTCTGCCAGATCAGCAATGCGGTTCACATCGTGTTAGGTAAAGACGTTGAAAGACCCACAAGACAGCCCTGCAAAAACATCCCTTCGCCCCGTCACATCGACCTCACCGCTGCGCCAGCACTGACGCCAGCAGCCCCGGAAACCGTGCCTGCATCGCCTCGGCCCGCAGCGAGTTCATGTGCGTGGTGCCGACATTGCGGGTCTGCACCAGCCCGGCATCGCGCAACACGCGAAAGTGATGGGACATGCTCGACTTCGGACGGCCGCCGTCCAGTTCGCCACAACTGGCTTCGTCCACCGTGGCCAGGCAGCGCACGATGTCCAGGCGAACGGGATCGCTCAGGGCGTAGAGCACGCGTTCGAGCACGAAGTCATCAGGATCAGGGTGTGTGTAGGATCGCATGGCGCACATGATAACGGGGGTTTCATCAAATGCCATAGTTCGATTATGATCGAACTATCGAAAACACGTGAGCCTCCCAAGGAGCCTGTCCATGTCCGCACTGTTCCAACCCTACACCCTCAAGGACGTCACGCTGCGTAACCGCATCGCCATCCCGCCGATGTGCCAATACATGGCCGAGGACGGCCTGATCAACGACTGGCATCATGTCCACCTGGCCGGCCTGGCCCGAGGCGGTGCCGGGTTGCTGGTGGTCGAGGCCACGGCCGTGGCGCCGGAAGGTCGCATCACGCCCGGTTGCGCAGGCATCTGGACCGACGAACAGGCCGATGCGTTCGTTCCGGTGGTCAAGGCCATCAAGGCGGCCGGTTGCGTGCCGGGAATCCAGATCGCCCACGCCGGTCGCAAGGCCAGCGCCAACCGTCCTTGGGAAGGCGACGACCACATCGCCGACAACGATCCACGGGGCTGGCAGACCATCGCGCCGTCGGCCATCGCCTTCGGCGAGCACCTGCCGAAGGTGCCGCGCGCCATGACCCTGGAGGACATCGCCCGCGTCCAGCAGAACTTCGTCGATGCCGCCCGCCGTGCCCGTGATGCCGGGTTCGAGTGGATCGAGCTGCACTTCGCCCACGGCTACCTGGGCCAGAGCTTCTTCTCCGAGCACTCCAACCAGCGTACCGATGCCTACGGTGGCAGCTTCGACAACCGCAGCCGCTTCCTGCTCGAAACCCTGGCTGCCGTACGCGAAGTCTGGCCCGAGCACCTGCCCCTGACCGCGCGTTTCGGCGTGATCGAATACGACGGTCGCGACGAGCAGACCCTGGCCGAATCCATCGAGCTGGCGCGTCGCTTCAAGGCCGGCGGCCTGGACCTGCTGAGCGTCAGCGTCGGGTTCACCATTCCTGACACCAACATCCCGTGGGGTCCGGCCTTCATGGGGCCGATCGCCGAGCGCGTGCGCCGCGAGGCGGACCTGCCCGTGACCTCGGCCTGGGGCTTCGGTACGCCGCAACTGGCTCATCAAGCCGTGGAAGCGGGTCAACTGGACCTGGTCTCAGTCGGTCGTGCTCACTTGGCCGACCCGCACTGGGCCTATTTCGCCGCCAAGGAACTGGGGGTGGACAAGGCGTCCTGGACGCTGCCAGCTCCCTATGCCCATTGGCTCGAACGCTACCGCTGAGCCTGCTAGGTGGCCGGTCGCCATGATCCAGTGGGCCGGCCTCCACGACATCGACGGGAACTTATCGGCCCTGAGCCTTCCGAAAACAGAACTGTTTACCGGTGAGTTTTCGAGGAGGCACGATGCAGTGGGAAGCGTGGCTGGACACGACGGTCTGGTTGAATATCGGAATCGTCGCGACCGCAACCGTGGTCATTCATCTGGTGTTGCGCAGCCTGGTATCGTTGCTGCGCAGGCGCCTGACCCAGGAAGAAGACGCCGTGGGCGGCCACAAGGGCCGCATCTGGGCGAAGGCCATCGTCACCCGCACCAGCGGTGTGTTGCTGTTCGTCTTTTCTCTCTTGCTGGCCCTCAAGCTGATCGACCTGCCCAGCACCTGGCGAGCAGGGTTGTCCCATGGCTGGTTCGTGGTCCTCGCCTTGCAGGTGGCCCTGTGGCTGGATGCCTGCGTGCGCCTGTGGGGGCGAGGCCTGCTGTTCCACAAGGACAAAGGTCATTTCAACCCGGTCATGACCACCATCGTCTCGGTGCTGGGCCTGATCGTGGTCTGGGCGATCATGCTGCTGTCGATCCTGGCCAACCTGGGGGTGGACATCACCGCGCTGGTGGCCAGCCTCGGCGTTGGCGGTATCGCCGTGGCCCTGGCGGTGCAGACGGTGCTCAGCGATATTTTCGCTTCCCTGTCGATCGGCTTCGACAAGCCATTCGAGATCGGCGATTTCGTGGTCTTCGGCGACGTGGCCGGGACCATCGAGCACATTGGCCTTAAGACCACCCGCATCCGCAGCCTCAGCGGCGAACAGGTGGTGTGTTCCAACGCCGACCTGCTCAAGCAGACCCTGCACAACTACAAACGCATGGACACCCGCCGCATCGTCTTCACCTTCGGCATCAGCTACGACACGCCGTCCGACAAGGTGCGCGCGGTCTCGCCCATGCTGCGCGGGATCATCGAGCGCCAGCCGGACACGCGTTTCGATCGGGCGCACTTCCTGTCGTTCGACGAGAGCCGCCTGCTGTTCGAGGTCGTGTACATCGTCCAGAGCCCGGACTACAACCGCTACATGGACCTGCAGCAGGAGATCAACCTGCAACTGCTCGAGGGGCTGCGCGACCTGGAGGTCCGCTTCGCGCACCCGGTGCGCAACGTGCGGGTCATGAACAACCGGCTGCCGGAGATGCCGGTGACGGTGGAGGCGCAAGGCGTGCCACGGCAGAGCGCCGGGGCGGCGCACTGACCGTCGGCCCGCCAGCCGTGCCGGCACCGCGCTGCCATGGGGTCCGCTATCACGGACCTGTGGGAACGGACAGCAATCATTCACAGGCTTTTGTGGGCCCTGTGGGCCATGCCTTTCAACGTCTTTGGAAAAAGCCTCGAGACAGGGTCATGGTTGCACCCCCAGATTCACCGGCATGATGCAGGCAAGCGCAGCCCCACAGGATGGTGTCCGAGCGGATACATGCCGGCAGGTTTCATGCGGGCTGGGTGGGAGCTGGCTTGCCAGCGATAGGGCCTGTTCAGCCCCTGCAAGGTGGATAGGCCGGCGCTCTGTCTGTCGGCGATGCAGCAAGGCTGCCGACGCTATCGCGGGCAAGCCCCACAGGGTGGTGTCCGAGCGGATACATGCCGGCAGGTTTCATGCGGGCTGGGTGGGAGCTGGCTTGCCAGCGATAGGGCCTGTTCAGCCCCTGCAAGGTGAGTAGGTCGGCGCTCTGTCTATTGGCGATGCAGCGAGGCTGTAGATGCCATCGCGGGCAAGCCCCACAGGAGGGGATGAGTCGCTCTGCCAGATCGGCGATGTGGTCCACCTCGTGTTGGTCAAAAACGTTGAAAGCCCTGGCCCTGTGGGACCAATCGCGGCCGGTCCGGCCGCGATGGGCCGCAAAGCGGCCCTAAATCGATCAGCAATAAAGCCCCGGATCCTGCCAGCTACCGTCATGTTCTCTGCGCGACAGCGTGAGGCCGAGAGGCTCCATGAGCGGATAGCCTCACCCTCGCTACCGCGATCAGAGACCTGCCTGTCCTCTGTCCTGAGGCGCCAGGATCGCGTTGACCACCACCTCAGGTGCCTCCACAGGCAACTGATGCCCGCCATGTTCCACCACTTGTAACGTTCCTCGACTCACCGACGTGGCGATTTCCCGACCCAGCTCAGGTGGGGTGGCGGTGTCCTGGCCGCCTGCCAGGACCGTGACCGGGCAACGAATTTTCGCCAGGCAGGCCCGCATGTCCCTGCGCTCCAGGACAGCGGCTTCCAGTGCCTGAGCCACATCGTTCGGCGCACAGTGGCCCAGCGCCTGACGCTGCCGTGCCGTCTCGGCCGATTGCCAGCGCCCTGGCGCCGGTCGACCGGCGAACGCCTGCACCTCGTCGAACACCGCTTCGCCTGCGCCCGCCAGCAACCGCTCATGGCGCCTGCGCCAAGTCGGCAGGCGTTCGGCCGGCTCGGCGCGCGCACTGGTGTTGATCACGATCAGGCGCGCCACGCGCTCGGGAAAGGCTGCCGCGAGCTGCAGCGCCACCATGCCCCCCTGACTGTGCCCCACGAGCGTCACAGGCGTCGCATCGTTTTCCTGTGCCCACAGGGCGAACAGGCGAGCCATGCCGTCGAGCGTCAGGCCGGCTCGCCACTGGCTGATGCCATGGCCTGGCATGTCGAACGCCAGGCAGCGATGGCGGGCGCTGCACGCCTCGACCACCGGGTTCCAGACGTGACGGTCCAGGAACAGCCCATGCAGGAACATCACCGGGCTACCGTTGCCCACGTCGTTCCAACCCAGGCGTACGCCATCCACCCGCAACTGACGCGCAGGCGAGCCGGTGGCGCG
Source organism: Pseudomonas entomophila (assembly GCF_013523125.1). Classification (GTDB taxonomy): domain Bacteria; phylum Pseudomonadota; class Gammaproteobacteria; order Pseudomonadales; family Pseudomonadaceae; genus Aquipseudomonas; species Aquipseudomonas entomophila_B. The sequence goes on from NZ_JAAMQJ010000025.1 coordinate 19,509, forward strand.
TGCCTGGGCGATCACCAACGAATCCTCGAAGATCTGGTAGCGGCCGATCAGGCCATCGCTGAGCGTGAAGCGAATGGCGAAATCACTGTCGACCAGGCTCATGCCTGGCAGCACGCGGTGGCGGAAACGACCGATGGCGACGACGTCCTGTCCATCGACCAGCAGGCAGCGAATGGAAAACGTCTGCGCCTGGAAACCCTCGGAAAAGCGCGCCAGCCAGGTCGCGATGGCGGCGTGGCCTTGAAGCAGGCCCACGGTGACCACCTCGGGGTCGCCATCGATGTGCCAGATGGCCTGCGGATGGATGCACTCGAGGGTCGCCTGCACGTCGCCGCGTGCGAACGCATCGAAGTAACGTCCGATCAAGGCCTTGGCGTATTCGGGTGATGGCTGTGTCATGCTGGATCCTCGTTGGGCGGGTGGCCTATCATCCCCCGCGCTTCACTTCGACACCCATGACGAAAGCGGGAAGACGGTTTTCCAACGATGAACACCCCCCTGAACTGGAACGACCTGCGGTACTTCGCTGCCGTCATGCGCCACGGCGGCCTGAGCGGCGCGGCGCGCCATCTGAACGTGGGCATCCAGACCGTGGGCCGGCGCATTGGCGCGCTGGAAAGTGCCCTGGGTACCACGCTGTTCGTGCGGCACGCCAGCGGCTACCTGCCCACGGACGATGCCCAGCGGCTGATGGGTGAGGCGGAAGGGGTGGAAGCGGCCATCGCACGCTTCACCGCCCATGGCGCGTCGGTTGAAGCCGTCGCTGGCAGCGTACGCCTGGCCGCGCCCCAGACCTTGCTCGACCACGTACTGATGCCCGCCTTGCAGCCCTTGCTGACTCAGTACCCCGCGCTGCAACTGGAGTGCCTGACCGGCGTAGCGTCCATCGGCATCGCGCGAGGAGAGGCCGATCTGGCCCTGCGTCTGGTCAAACCGGAGCACGGCGCGCTGACACGCCAGCGGGTAGGCACCCAGGTGTACGGCCTGTACGCCGCGCCTGGCACGGACACGGACCTGTCACGCGTGCGGCTGATCGGCTGGAGCGGGGATGTGCAGCTACCGGCCATGGGGTGGCTGGAAGCCTTAACCGGGCGCCAGCCGGATGTGCGCACCACGCACCTGCACAGTCAGCGTGCAGCGATCAGCGCAGGCCTTGGGGTCGGGATCCTGCCGTGCTTTCTGGCGCAGGGGCTGCAGCGCCTGCCGACCACCTTGCCCATGTGCGAGACGCTCTGGCTGGTCGGTCATGCCGACAGCGCCATCGCTCGGGTCCGGCGAGTCCGCGAAGAGATCGTCAGCATCCTCGCCCAGGCGGCGGGACGGCTCGAAGGGCTGGAAACACCGCCTTCACCTCACACCACCGGCAACGCCTGAAGGGGTGGCCGGCGACGTGGGTTCCAGGCTGCCGAACGGCACCAGCCGTTCGGCCAGGTAATCCAGCAGGGCCCGCACCTTGGGCAGGTTCTCGCGGCTCTTGAGCCAGACCAGGTTCATCGGCAGGCCGTCGGTCGCCAGGGCAGGCAGCACCTCCACCAGCGCACCCGTGTCCAGATGTCGCTGCACCAGCCAGGTAGGCAGTTGTCCGATGCCGTGGCCGGCGAGCACGGCGGCGACTTCGCCCTCGCCATCGCCCACCGCGATGCGTGTCTGCACCACCCGGCGCTCCTGGTCGCCCGCCTGGCGACCCTTGAAGAACCATGGGCTAACCTGGCCATCGCCATGGGCGTAGCCCACGCAGTGGTGATGGTCCAGATCGCTGACCGATTGCGGTAGGCCGTGCGCCGCCAGGTAGGCGGGCGAGGCGCAGAACACCAGGCGTTGCGCGCCGAAATAGCGGTGCCCCAATGCCGCGGACCAGGCATCCGAGCCGCCAATGCGCACGACGATGTCGATGCCCTCGTGCGCCGGGTCGACGAAGTGATCGGAAAACGAGACATGCGGTTGCAGGCGCGGATGCTGACGCACGAATTCCAGGATCAGCGGCAACACATGCAGGCGCCCATAGGACGCCGGCAGGTCGATTCGTATGCGTCCCTGCGGCTCATGGTCATGGGTGACCAGGGCCGTTTCGGCCTCTTCCAGTTCCGCCAGCACCGACGCACACGTCCGGTAGAACGCCGCCCCGGCCTCGGTCAGGGTCAGGCGCCGTGTGGTGCGTTGAAACAGGCGCACACCCAGGCGTTCTTCGAGCCGGGCGATGCTCTTGCCCACGGCTGAGCTGGTGAGGTTCAGGCGATCGGATGCGGCGGTGAAACCGCCCAGGTCGGCCACGGCGACGAACACATCCAGGCCCTTGAGCCGTTCGGACCCTTGCATCAGTGATACTCCAATTGAGGAATTCATATCCGGATAATCAGGATCTTTTACCCGAGATCCTCCATGGATTCTCCAATAGCCTGACGGCAAATCGTTTGGAGTCAAGTGTCATGTCGTCCGTATCCACCTTCGAGGCAGCATCGTCTGCCCCGGCGTCCACCCGTTCAGGCGTGCCGATCCTGATCATGGCCGTCGCGGCCTTCATCATTGTCACCACCGAATTCCTGATCCTCGGCCTGCTGCCGGCCCTGGCCCGCGACCTGGGCATCTCGGTGGCCCTGGCCGGCCAGACCGTCACGCTGTTCGCCTTCACCGTCATGCTCTGTGGGCCCTGGCTCACGGCGCGTCTGGCGCGGGTCGAGCGCAAGCGGCTGTTCACCTGCATCCTGCTGGTGTTCGCCGCCGCCAATGCCCTGGCAGCGGTGGCCCCGAACGTCTGGGTGCTGGCACTGGCCCGATTCATTCCGGCGCTCGGCCTGCCGGTGTTCTGGGGCACGGCCAGCGAAACGGCCAGCCAGCTAGCCGGTCCCGGCAACGCAGGCAAGGCCGTGTCGCGGGTGTATCTGGGCATCTCGGCTGCCCTGGTGTTCGGCGTGCCCCTGGGAACCGTGGCGGCCGATACCGTCGGCTGGCGCGGCAGTTTCTGGCTACTGGCCGGGGTGTGCCTGGCCATTGCCCTGCTGATGCACCGGGTCATGCCGTCGCTGCCAGGTGCCCCAGCGGCTGCCGAGGGTGAGCGGCAGACGGTGATCCTGCGTGAGCCACGCTTCCTCGCCCACGTGTTGCTGTCGGTGCTCACCTTCACCGCCATGTTCACCGCCTACACCTACCTGGCCGACACCCTGGAGCAACTGGCCGGGGTGCCGGCAGGGCAGGTGGGGTGGTGGCTGATGGGCTTCGGGGCGGTCGGCATGGTCGGCAACCAGCTGGGTGGCTACCTGGTTGACCGCAGTCCGCTGGGGGCGATGCTGCTATTTCTGGTGGTGCTGGCCGTCGGCATGCTGGCCGCCGTACCCGCCGCTCGTCACGGACTCTGGTTGGTCGTCGCGTTGATCGCCTGGGGCGTGGCCTACACGGCGCTGTTCCCGATTTGCCAGGTGCGCGTCATGCAGGCTGGGGGCAAGGCCCAGGCGTTGGCCGCGACCCTGAACATCTCCGCAGCCAATGCCGGGATCGGCCTGGGCGCGATCCTCGGGGGCGCCGGCATCACTACCTTCGGGCTGGATCACCTGGGGCTGATCGCCACGGCGATCGCGCTGCTGGCCATCCTGCTGACCTTGGGAATGCTCAAGCGCCGTTGACCGCTTTCATAAGGCGCGAGATCTCTTGTTGATTTCAAAAGGAATAATTTCAGTATTTGTGGGCCCTGCGGGCCCAATCGCGGCACGGGGGCCGCTCCCACACGGATCGTGATTGCCTGTACCACTGCGCCGGGTGGGCTCCCAAGACCCTGAAGGACTGGAGGTGGCAGGCAATCCTAGATCACCTGGTCCTTCTCCGGGACCGCATGGTCCAGATCGCTTCGCTGCGGCTCTGCCGGGTGCAGGGTGATCGGCACGGACTTGGCGGCCGGCACCTTGCTGCGCTCGGCATAGTGCCACAGCGGGATCAGCGGGTTGGCCTCCGGGTAGTAGGCGCCAGCGCAGCCTTCGGGGATGTCGTAGGCGATGATCTGCAGCGGCCCGACTTCACGGCGCACCTGGACATCGACGGCCGTGCGCGCGCGCACCCAGTCTCCGGCGGCGAAGCCCAGGCGCACGATGTCGTTGCGGTTGAGGAAGATCACGCTGCGAGTACCACTGACACCCCGGAAGCGGTCCTCGTAGCCGTAGACGGTGGTGTTGAACTGGTCGTTGCTGCGCAGCGTCATCAGCTGCACCACGTCGCGGCGGCTGCCATCGACGGGCATGTCGGGGTTCTCGTCCAGCCCGTTCGGCACCTTGAATTGTGCCTTGCCCGAGGGCGTGGCCCATTCACGGCGGGTGGCCGGGAGCGGTCGATGGAAGCCGCCGCGTTCCCACATCCGGGCTTCCATGTCGTGAAAGATCTCGGGGTAGACCTGACCGATGGCCTGGCGGATCAGCGCATAGTCCTGGCGCCAGGCCTCCCACGGGATCTGCGTGCGTCCCTCGAGCATGGCCTGGGCCAGGCCGGCGACGATGGCCACTTCCGAGCGCAGGTGCTCGCTGGCCGGCTCGGCCGTGCCCCGCCAGCCGCGGATGCAACCGGTGCTGTCCTCGGTGCTGTAGGCCTGCTCATGGCCGTCCTGGCGGTCGATCTCGATGCGACCCAAGCAAGGCAGCAGCCAGGCATCGGCACCCGGCACCAGGTGGGTACGGTTGAGCTTGGTCGCCACCTGCACGTTCAGCTTCAGGCCGGCCCAGGCCGGTTCCATGCGATCGGTATCGGGAATGGCACGCAGGAAGTTGCCGCCCAGGCCGATGAACGCCTTGACCCGTCCGGCGACGATGCCTTCGCAGGCATCCACGGTCGCCATGCCCTTGTGCTCGGGCACCTTGAACCCGAACAGCGACTCGATCTTCTCCACCGGCACCTTGGCCGGGTCTTCGGTGATGCCGACGGTGCGCTGGCCCTGCACGTTGGAATGCCCGCGCACCGGGCAGATACCGGCGCCGCGCTTGCCGATGTTGCCGCGCAGCAACAGCAGGTTCACCAGCATCTGCACGTTCTCCACGCCATGGCGGTGCTGGGTCATGCCCATGCCGTAGACGATCATCACCCGCTCGCTGCGGGCGTAGACCGTGGCGGCGGCTTCCAGCGCGCCGCGGCTCAGGCCGCTGCGCTGCTCGAGCGCCTCCCAGCTGTGGCGATCGATGCTCGCCAGGAAGGCGTCGAACCCTTCGGTATGGGTCTCGATGAAGGCCCGGTCGATCACGGGGGCATGCCCCTGGGCCATGGCCTGGCGGTCCATCTCCAACAGCGCCTTGGCGATGCCCATGACGGCCGCCGTGTCACCGCCGACGGCCACCTGGTGGTACTGGGTGCTGATCACCGTGGACTGAGGCCCGAGCATCTCGCTCGGAGACTGCGGATTGACGAAACGCTCCAGCCCCCGCTCGCGCAACGGATTGAAGGTGATGATCGGGACATGGCGCTTGCGGGCTTCCTGCAGCGGGTGAAGCATGCGTGGGCTGTTGCTGCCGACGTTCTGGCCGAAGAAGAACAGGCAGTCGGTGTGCTCGAAGTCCTCCAGTGTGACCGTGCCCACGGGTACACCGATGCTTTCCTGCAGCCCGACCGAGGTGCTTTCATGGCACATGTTCGAGCTGTCTGGCAGGTTGTTGGTGCCATAGGCCCGGGCCAGCAGCTGGTACATGAAAGAGGTTTCCAGCGAGGCGCGCCCCGAGGCGTAGAACACGGTCTCGTCAGGGTGCAGCGTCTTCAGGGTGGCGCCGATTCGCGCATAGGCCTCCTCCCAGGAGGTGGGCAGATAGCGGTCGCTGGCCGCATCGTAATGCATCGGGTGGGTCAGGCGTCCATGCTGCTCGAGCGCATAGTCGGTCCAGCCGCGCAGCTCGGTCAGCGTATGGCGCTCGAAGAAGGAGGGCTCGGTGCGCAGGGCGGTCAGCTCCCAGGCCGTGGCCTTGGCACCGTTCTCGCAAAATTCCAGCGCATGCGGGTCGCCTGGCTTGGCCCAGGCGCAGCTGACGCAGGCGAAGCCCTTGGGCTTGTTCTGCTTGAGCAACGCCATGGGGCCCTTGCGCAAGGCCTGTTCGCGCCAGAGGATGTTCATCACCGAATGGGCCGAACCCCAGCCGCCGGATGCAGAGGTGTAAGGGCGATAGCGGGCAGCGGGGTGGATGAGCCGCATGGCAGGGTGCTCCCTTCAAAGACTGACGTGTCGTGTGCCTAAAGCGTACGAGTGAGCCGTGGGAAGAAAGGTTCTGCCGGCCTGTCGAGCGGCGGGCGCTCTGCGTGTCAGTCGACCTGAAGCAGCACCCCCACGGTGGCGGTCTGGTCGATCAGGCGTACGCTGTCGCGGCCTGCGCGCTTGGCGGCGTACAGGGCCCTGTCGACGCGCTCGATCACGTCCGTGAGGCTGGCACCCGGGGTGTCGAACAGGCTGGCGCCGATGCTCAGGGTCACCGCGTCAGGCGTCTCGAAGGCCAGGGCGGCAGCGGCGTGGAAGCGCGCGCGCAAGGTTTCGCCGACAGTGCGCAGCGCCTCGGCGCAGGTGTCGGCGAGCAGGATCACGAACTCGTCGCCGCCCAGGCGTGCCGACAGGGCGCCGTAAGGCGGCACCGAACGGATCAGCTCGCTCAACATTACCAGCAACTGATCGCCGGCAGCGTGGCCGTGCAGGTCGTTGACCTGCTTGAAGTGATCGATGTCGATCAACAGCAGCCCACCAGGGCACGCCGCCGACACCGCCTCGAGCAACCGAGGCGCACGGACTTCCAGGGCACGCCGGTTATAGAGCGCGGTCAGCGGGTCGCGCGCGGCCAGGCGGGCGATGCGCTTTTCCCGGCGGTGGCGCTCGGTGCCGGTCATCGACAGGGCGATCAGCATGATCGCCATTGCTCCCTCGACCAGCGACACCTGGATGATCTCGCCGCGCAGGGCCGCCAGGTCGAGCAGGGTGCCGGGCAGGACCGCGATGACCGCCTTGGCGACGTAGAAGGCGCCATGGAAGAACAGCACGTGACGCAACTGCACGGCCCCTACGCTCAGAGAACGGCCATGGGGGCGCAGCAGGAAGCTGGCGCGCAGCGACAGCAGCGCCACCAGCGAGGCGTTGACCACCGTCATGACCTTGGACCAGTACGGTTCCGGTGGCAGTGCCAGCATGGCCAGCCAGCAGACGAAGATCAGGTACCAGGCCCGTGACACGCGTGCTTCGGTAAAGCGCGACACCCCCAGCAGGAACAGCCAGTGCGCCGTGATCAGCAGGCCGTTGGCGAACCAGATACCGACCACCAGCAGGCCCTGGCTGCGCAGCAGCGACAAGGTGCAGCCCACGCTGATGGTGGCGAACCCGGCGCTCCAGTACAGCAACGACTGCTCGCGCACGCTGCCCCACTCGACGGCCAGGTACAGGGAAGCGGCGGCGGCCAGGGCGATGGTCAAGGTGAGCATGGTGATGGGGTCGAGCGCCATGGATGGCAAGCCTGCAGGTGGGCGTGATATCACGGTGATTGTAAGGGCCGGGTGGCAAGCTGCAAGCGGCAGGCGATAAGCCGTGCAGAAGCACGGCCTTCCATGGGCAACAAGCGACGAACTGCAGGTGACACCCAGGGTCGGCGCCTGCCGCTGAGGTGCTCGGCGACGGTCCTTCATGAGTCTTCGTTCACCTTTCGCTGCCCGAAGTACACCTGAAGCATTGCCCTGGCGTGCCTCACCTGAACCATTGACCGGGCCTCGGCGTCTATTGGCAGACATACAGATCGAGGGACAGGTCATGGGTGTCGACCCCATCGAGCGGGTGCTCAACTACCTCAAGTGTCATGAACTGGTACTGACCACGGCCGAGTCGTGTACGGCTGGCCGGATCGTGGCGCTGTTGTCCGAGAAACCTGGCACCGGCTGCGTGCTGGAAAGCGGCTACGTGGTGTACTCCCCCGAGGCCAAGCAGCGCTTGCTGGGCGTACGGGCGCAGACGATCGAGCGCTGCGGCCTGACCAGCGAGGAGGTCGCCCGGGAGATGGTGGCAGGGGCTTTGCGGGACAGCCCGGCCAGCGTGGCGATCGCCACCACGGGCGTCGCGGGGCCGGAACCCCAAGGTGATATTGCGCCAGGCACGGTGTGCTTTGCCTGGGGGTTCGCCGATCGAGGCGCGCCGGCCCTTTTCAGCCGTACCGAACGGTTCTTTGGTGAGCGTCAGGCGGTGCTGCACCAGGCGGCCGTCCATGGTCTGGTTCAATTGATTCATTTTCATCAACGTTGGTTGCAGGGCGAACGGGCCTGAGGGTCGCGCCGGAGTAGAAGAGTCATGGCTATGGAGCAGGACGAGGTGTCCAGGGAATTCCCGATCCGGGAGGACGTCCCCATGCAGCGCCGGGTATGGCTGTTCGAGCGTGTCGGCTGGTATGTGCTGCTGGCGGTGGTGATCGCGGCATTGGCAGGCGTGTTCGGCAATGGCCCGGTCAGCCACCGCACGGTCACCAGTACCGATGGCCGTGTCGAGGTCGAATACGCGCGATTCAGCCGCAATGGCGCAGCCGAGCACGTCAACCTCCGTGTCAAGGGCGCACCGGACGCCGAGGTCAAGCTGCTGCTCGATGGCCCGATGTTCCGTGACCTGACCGTGGAATCGATGCAGCCGCAGCCGACGGCCTCGGTCAGCCAGGGGCGTGCGCTGCTGCTGCACCTGAAGACCGACGCCGACGGCGTGGCCCGGCTCTACCTGAGCCTGCGTAACGACAGCGTCGGCTCGATCGTCGGCAAGGCCCGGGTCGGATCGGGCAGCGCAGTGCGTTTCGCCACCTTCGTCTATCCCTGAGGAACGACCATGGATGCCGTGCTGCGTGCCGGGGCGATGTACCTCGCCCTGATGGTGCTGTTCCGGGTCGCGGGCCGACGCTCGCTGTCGGACCTGACCACCTTCGATTTCGTGCTGCTGCTGATCATCGGCGAGGCCACCCAGCAAGCGTTGTTGGGGGATGACTTTTCCTTCACCAACGCCGTGCTGGTGATCAGCACGCTGATCGTGCTCGATGTCGGCTTGTCGTTGATCAAGGTGCGATCGACCCGCGCTGCGCGCCTGCTGGACGGGCATGCCACGGTGGTGGTCGAGGACGGGCGCTTTCTGCGAGAGCGCATGCGCCGGTGCCGGCTGACCGAGGATGACATCCTGGAGTCGGCACGGGCCAATCAAGGGGTGGAGCGCGTGGAGCGCATCAAGTACGCGATCGTCGAGCGCAATGGCAAGATTTCGGTGATCACGCGGGACGATGCGGCTGAGGGCGAAGGCCGTCAGGCAGGGACGGACGGCGGCTGACGTGCGGACAGGCTGAAGGGGGAACCGGACTTTACGGCCCCTGCGGGGCCGATCGCGGCGCAGGGGCCGCTCCTACACCCATCGCGGCATTACAGGCAATCGCGGTCCATGTGGGAGATTCTATGGCTTCTGCCAAGTGCCAAAGGTGGGCCTTTCAGGCCCAATCGCGGCGCAGGGGCCGCTCCTACACCCATCGTGGCATTACAGGCAATCGCGGTCCATGTGGGAGCGGCCCCTGTGCCGCGATCGGCCCCGCAGGGGCCGTAAAACCAGCCCCGCCGCGCGACAGGATCACCGCGGCCCTGCAGTCGGTGACCTTTTAGACCTTCAACACCAGCTTGCCAAAGTTCTCGCCCTTGAACAGCTTCTGCAATGTATCAGGGAAGGTCTCCAGACCCTCGACGACGTGCTCCTTGCTCTTGACCTCGCCGCTGTCCAGCCAGCCGGCCATCTCGCGCGCCGCCTTGGGGTACTCGCTGAGGTGGTCGGTGACGATGAACCCTTCCATGCGCGCGCGATTGACCAGCAGCGCCAGGTAGTTGGCCGGGCCCTTGACACCGTCTTGGCTGTTGTACTGGCTGATCGCCCCACAGATCACCACACGGGCCTTGAAGTTGAGCCGGGCCAGCACGGCATCGAGGATGTCGCCGCCGACGTTGTCGAAGTACACGTCGACACCCTTGGGGCATTCACGCTCCAGCCCGGCCTTGACGTCTTCGGCCTTGTAGTCGATCACGCCATCGAAGCCCAGGGTCTTGAGGTAGGCGCCTTTCTCCTGACCCCCGGCGATGCCGATCACCCGGCAGCCCTTGAGCTTGGCGATCTGCCCGGCGATGCTGCCGACGGCGCCGGCCGCGCCGGAGATCACCACGGTGTCGCCCGCCTTGGGCTGACCGACCTCGAGCAATGCGAAGTAGGCGGTCATGCCGGTCATGCCCAGTGCCGACAGGTAACGCGGCAGCGGCGCCAGCGATGGATCGATGGGTTGCAGGCCCTTGGCGTCGCCAACGTAGTAGTCCTGCATGCCCAGCACACCACTGACCGTGTCGCCGACCTTGACGTCGGGATGGCGCGAGGCCGTGACTTCGCCAACGCCCAGGGCGCGCATGACTTCGCCCAGGCCCACCGGTGGTACGTAGGACTTGCCTTCGTTCATCCAGCCGCGCATGGCTGGGTCGAGCGACAGGTACAGGTTCCTGACCACGACCTGGCCCTCGTCCGGCTCGGCGACGGTCACCGTCTCGAACGTGAAATCGTCTCGGCGTACCTCGCCTTGCGGACGCTTGGCGAGCAGGAAACGGCGGTTGCTGGCGGTCATGGGGACTCCTTTGGAGAGAGGGAGGGGAGGCGGGGAAGCTGCAAGTGGCTAGTTGCAAGCTACAAGCCGAACGTGGAGGCGGTGACAGCGCACAGAGGCCCATGCTGCACCGCTTGTAGCTTGTAGCTTGTAGCTCCCAACCCCCCTCTTATTCAGCGATCTGCAGCTTGCGCGCCTGGGTGTAGACGTAACGCACCTTCTCGTACTCGAACGGCGAGTTCATCTGGCCGTAACGGAAACTGGTGGTGTAGCGGCGGTCCACGACGCGCAGGGCGAACAGCTCCGGGTGGTCCGTGGTGGACCGAGGGATGCCCAGGTAGTTCACCGATTGCTCGCCGGCGTAGTCCACCACCAGGCCGGCAGTGTCGCGCAGGTTCGACGGGCCGAGGATCGGCAGCATGATGTAAGGGCCTTCAGGCACGCCGTAGAAGCCCAGGGTCTGACCGAAGTCTTCGCTCTGGCGTGGCAGGCCCATGTGCGTCGCCGGATCCCACAGACCGCCCACGCCGATCACGGTGTTGAACAGCAGGCGCGCGGTGATCTGCCCGGCGCGTTCGCCCTTGAGCTGCAGCACGCTGTTGAACAGGTTGGGTACGTCGCCCAGGTTATTGAAGAAGTTGCTCACCCCGGTACGCACGAAGCTGGGCGTGACGCGTTTGTAGCCGTCGATCACCGGCAGGAACACCCATTGGTCGAACCGGTAGTTGAAGTGATACACGCGGCGGTTGAACGACTCGAGCGGGTCCGGCACGTTCAGCGCATCGAAGGTCGAGCGTTCGAACTCGCGCTGGTCCAGGCCGGGATTAAATTTCAGGGCCTGCAGCGGGTTGGTGAAACCATCGCTCTGTGCGCCATGGGTATCGAACACATCGGCCTCGAGCACGCTGGTGCGTGGCGCGGTCTCCTGGGCCATGACGGGGGCAGCGGCCAGCAGGGCCGTGACGAGCAGCAGTCGATTAACCACGGAAGAACTCCAGCATGGCGTCGCTGTTGACGCGGTAGTTGAGGTTGCCGCAATGGCCGCCATGGGGGTAGAGCGTCAAGCGGTCGCCGAAGACCTGGCGCAGGAAGCCGATGTCGCCGGGGCCGAGAATGACGTCGTCGGCATTGTGCATCACGGCGATCTTCGGGCTCTGGCTCAGGTAGTCGCGCAGGGCATAGAGGCTGACCTGGTCGACCAGCTGCAGCAGGCTGCCGCCATCGCTACGGGCACGCCACATGGGGATCACCTGCTCGGTGAGGTAGCATTCGAAGTCGCACTGCAGCGCGCGCTTGAAGAACGGCGTCAGGCTGCTGCCCTCGGTGATCGGGTACTTGGGCGGCGTGATCAGCCCGCGGCGGTTGATCAGGTCGGAGGTGAAGGCGATGTCGGCGGCCGAGAAACGGAACGAGGTGCCGATCAGCATCGCCATCTGCTCGTTGGACAGGTGCTGACGCGACTGCTGGAAGTCGTACAGCAGGGCTTCGTTCAGGTCGACGTAGCCTTTCTGGCGGAAATACATCGTCAGCTTGTGCAGCATCAGCTCATAGAAGTTGGTGCGGCTGTCGATGCCTTTCACGCTGGTCTGCACCAGCTTGTCCAGGTTGGACACCGAGGTCTGCAGGTTGACCGGCGGGTTGAGCAGCAGCACGCGCTTGAAGTTGAAGCTGCGACGCGTCTCGTCCAGGTGGCTGACGAACGCCGCGTCGAGCGCGCCCAGGCTGTAGCCGGTCAGGTAGAATTCGCTCACCGGCAGGCGCGGATGCTGAGCCCGTACCGACTGCATGACCCGGTACATGTCTTCGGCGTCTTCCTGGCTGATGCCGGGAGTGGCCGAGCGCGAGGCGGCGCTCATGAAGTCCCAGCTGGTCGGCGAGGACAGTTGCACCACGTGGTAGCCGGCCTGGTAGAACAGCTTCTTGAGGTACTCGTTGATGCTGCTGGAGTAGGGCGCACCGGTGCCGGCGATGATGAAGATCAGCGGCGCCTTGTGGTCCTGGCGAGCCAGGCGGTAGGTCAGTTTCTTCACTGGCCAGAAGTTGTCCGGCAGGGTGAAGGCACGCTCGGGGCGCAGAGTGAGGCTATAGTCGTCCTGGTCGATGTCCTCGTCGTGCGGCAGCGTCGGACGCTGGTCGGGCGGCGTGGTGGCGATGGTCGCCTCGAAGGGGTTGGTCAACGGATAGCCGTAGGTGGCGGCGTCGATGTCCCGCGCCGTGGCGACCGCGCTCAGGAACAGGCCGCCCAGCAAGGCTGCAAGGCGTAAGGATCGAAGCATGAGTTCCCCCAGGGACGGCAGTGGTGCGATATGCAGGCTAAGACTATGATTGCCTCGGCAAAGTTGCCGACCACGGCCTATTTATCTGCGCGAAATAGTGCCGTGCTAACGATCGGGCGACAAGCCCGGGCAATGGGGTAAAACCGCATTCACCGCGTCGAATGACGCAATCGGTCAGTTGCCGGCTTTCAGTCACATCGAGATCGGCCTGAACCCTCGAACAGGAGTTCGTATGCAGCACTGGCCAAGAGGGATAGGCATCATGGCGACACTGGTCGCGTGCCTGATCGGCAGTTATGCCGTGCGCTATGGCCTCATGGAGGAGGGCCACTGGGTGGGTCGCTGCGCAAGTGGCGAGGGGCCTTGGCCCTGCGACGTGCGCGCTGGGCTGGGCTGGATGATCCACCACCAGGTGCTCGCCTGGACGGCGCTTGGGCTGGCGCTGTTGGCGCAGGTGTTGCGCAGTGGAGTGGGCAGAGGGGTAGGCTTGGCCGCCGTACTGGTGGGCCTCCCGGCGATGGTGCTGTATACCGCCAGTCTGGCGGTGTTCGCGATCGTGTTGGGGGCGTTGCGGGGGGTACGGCGGGGGTAAGCGTGCTCGATGAATGGCCTTGGCCCTGCAGGCCATGCCTTTCAACGTCTTTGGAAAAGGCCTCAAGCTAGGGTCATTTATTGCACCCATAGATTCACCAGCACGATACAGGCACGCGCAGCCCTCCTGTGTGTGGGCTTGCCCGCGATAGCGTCCGGTCCATCAACGCCTGCATCGCGGGCAAGCCCGCTCCCACACAGAGGGTGAACCGTTCTGCCAAATCAGCAATGTGGTCCACATCGTGTTAGGTAAAGACGTTGAAAGGCCTGGCCCTGCAGGCCCAATCACGGCCGGTCCGGCGCCCGGCAGGGGCCGCTCAGAAAGGTCGCGCAAGTCTGGCAGATCAGCAATGCGATCCAACGTGTGTGGGGGGCAGTGCCGCGATTGGGCCCGCCGGGTCCAAGACAGTCGACGCATCGTTTCATGAAGCCTCTTGAAACGGCTCACCCATGATCCCTTTCGCCTCCGCCACCCCCTGACCACCACCCTCGCCACAGCGCTCCGACCATCAGCCCGCTGACCCCCGCCCAGCCCAGCGCCTGGCCGTTGGCCAACCCTTCCTGGTACAGCTGCGGGACGATGCCCAGGCCCACGATACCCCCCAGCAAGGCCAGTTCAGGCCGCGACGCACGCACCGGCCTGACCAGGTACACCACCGCCGGCAACAGCAACGCCGCGCTGGGGAAGCTGCGGTAACGAGGGTCGAACACCAGGGCCAGGCTACTGACCGCCGCCGCGAACCCTGCCGCCAGCAACAGCCAGCCCGCACGCGCCTGCAGCCAGGCATAGGCCCGTCCACGCCAGCCCTGGCGCTGGCCCAGCGCCAGGGCGGTGTGGGTCAGCACGGCCAGGTTCAACCCGATCAGCAGCGCAGCCCACAGCCCTTCGCTGGCGAAGCGGGCGTGGCTGAGGGTCAGCTCGCCCCACAAGCCCAGGCCCACGGCCGCCACGCCACCCAGCAAAGGCAGCCACAGCGCCGCACGTCGATCATGAGGTCGCCCCGCCAGCCCCAGCGTGAGGACCACGACACCGGCGCCGACCCACCACCACGCCTGCCAGTGCGGCAGATTGCTCACCGGCCCCTCCAGAATGCCTTTGTCCTGCCGGTCGGCATCATACAACCCCCAGTAGCCCCCCACGGCGCCTTCACTGGCCCGCTTCCAAGGCTGGTCGAACGCTTCGATGAGGTTGTACTGCCAGCCCTCGATCTCCGCCTGGGCAACGAAGCCACGAATGAAGCGCGCTTCGTTGAGGCGGCTCGGCACGGCGGTTTCCCGTTGTCGGCCTGCGCTGGGCCAGCCGGTCTCGCCGATCAAAATGTTCTTGGGCGCGAAACGCTGGCCGAACACGCGGCGCACGTCGGCGACGTGAGCCAAGGCGTCGTCGATGCCGCGTGGGTCGTCCTCCCAATAGGGCAACAGATGGATCGTCAGGAAGTCCACGGCCGGCGCGAGGCGCGGGTGCTGCAGCCAGAATTCCCACACGTCGGCATAGGTCACCGGCACCTGCACCTTGCGCTTGACCCGTTCGATCAGCTCGACCAGGCGTGCCTCGGTCACTTCCTTGCGCAGCAGCGTCTCGTTGCCGACGATCACCGCCGTGACCACGTCCGGGTTGGCGTTGGCCGCTTCGATGAGCGTCGTCACTTCCCGGTCGGTGTCCACCGGGTTGGCGTTGACCCACGCCCCGAGCATGACCTTCAAGCCATGCTGGCGTGCCAGCGCCGGGATGGCCTCGAGCCCGGTCATGGAGTAGGTTCGAATGCATTGGAAGCGTCGGGCCAGCAGGGCCAGGTCGGCGTCCAGGCGCGCCGGGCGCAGAACGAAGGGCTGGTCGAACGGCGACTGGTCCTTGTCGAACGGCGTGTAGGACGCGCATTGCAGCCGGTGCGCCGCACTGGCGGCATCGGGCAGCTGCACGGGCTTGCCGAGCGCGTGCCAGAACTCGCCCAGTGCCAGCAGCACCCCCAGGCAGACCAGCAGGCAGGTGAACCACGGGTGGCGAACGAAAGCAGGCATCGCGTCGATCCATCGTCAGGTGCGAAGGAGGTAGCTAGGCATCGTCGTCGGTGAACGTCAAGTGTCGTCATGCAAGGATCGCGCTGAGCGGCCGGCGTCGATGGCGTGGATAGCCATGCGCAGTCGCTCAGCGCTCGCTGGAGGTCGCATGCAGACCCGGACGGCACAGGGCACAGGCCGATGATGCAGTCTCCAAGACCTGAAAGAGGCATGCCGTGATGAAGCTGCGACGTTTTCTGGGGGTGGGTACGGCGATGGTTCTGGCCATGGGCGCTGGGCAGGCCATGGCCAAGCAAGTCAGCATCGGCTACGTGGATGGGTGGTCGGACAGTGTGGCGACCACCCATGTGGCCGCCGAGGTCATCAAGCAGAAGCTGGGCTACGATGTCGACCTCAAGCCCGTGGCCACGGGCATCCTGTGGCAGGGCGTGGCCACCGGCAAGCTCGATGCCATGCTCTCGGCCTGGTTGCCGGTGACCCATGGTGAATACTGGGCCAAGAACAAGGACAAGGTGGTCGACTACGGCGCCAACTTCAAGGAAGCGCGCATCGGCCTGATCGTGCCGGAGTACGTCACGGCCACCAGCGTTGCCGACCTCAAGGGCAGCGATGACTTCAAGCAGAAGATCGTCGGCATCGACGCCGGATCCGGGGTCATGCTCAAGACCGATCAGGCGATCAAGGACTACGACTTGACCGGCTACAAGCTGCAGGCCAGCTCGGGCGCGGCGATGACCTCCGAACTGGGCCGTGCCTATGCCAAGGAGCAGCCGATCGTGGTGACCGGCTGGGTGCCGCACTGGATGTTCGCCAAGTGGAAATTGAAATTCCTGGACGATCCGAAGGGTGTGTATGGCGCTGCCGAGACCGTCAACAGCATCGGCAGCAAGGCACTCGAAGCCAAGGCGCCGGACGTGGCGCAGTTTCTGCGCAAGTTCTCCTGGCAGTCCAAGGACGAGATCGGCGAGGTGATGCTGGCCATTCAGGAAGGCGCCAAGCCGGAAGCGGCGGCGAAGGACTGGGTCGCCAAGCACCCCGAGCGCGTGAAGGCGTGGGTAGGGCAGTAAGCCTCGTCGTGGGTGGCTGACCCTACTGTCGAGCTGCAAGCTGCAAGCCGAGCCAAAGGTTATGGTCCCTTAGCTTGTAGCTTGTAGCTTGTAGCTTGTAGCTCCCCCTCTCATCCTTTTCCTCCCCCCACATTGTTACCCCTCCTGCAACACACCCTTACCTATAAGACTAAGGTCGTCTGGCTGGGCGCCCACGGCGGCCTAAAGTGGAGGTGGGTTCTACCTACTCTGTGCTGCTAGGACAAAAACAATGAACGACAGCATTTACCTTTCGATACAGAACAGTCCACGGTTCAAGGAGCTGGTCGCCAAGCGCGAACGCTTCGCGTGGCTCCTCTCCGCCATCATGCTTGGCCTGTACTGCGCCTTCATCCTGTTGATCGCCTACGGTCCCCAGGTGCTGGGCACGCGCATCGCCGCCGACTCGTCGATCACCTGGGGCATTCCCCTGGGCGTCGGCCTGATCCTCTCGGCCTTCGTCCTGACCGCCCTCTACGTGCGCCGTGCCAATGGCGAGTTCGATGAGCTGAACAAGGCGATCCTGAAGGAGGCGCAGCCATGAGCCGTCCCTTCCATACCCTGGCCGTGCTGGCCATCGGGGCCTTCGCGCCCGCCGTGTGGGCTGCCGACGCGCTGACCGGCGAGGTGCAGAAGCAGCCGCTGAACGTCTCGGCCATCGTCATGTTCCTGGCGTTCGTCGGCTTCACCCTGTGCATCACCTACTGGGCCTCCAAGCGCAACAAGTCGGCGTCCGACTACTACGCCGCTGGCGGCCGGATCACCGGTTTCCAGAACGGCCTGGCGATCGCCGGTGACTACATGTCGGCGGCGTCCTTCCTGGGTATTTCCGCACTGGTGTTCACCTCGGGCTACGACGGACTGATCTACTCCATCGGTTTTCTGGTCGGCTGGCCGATCATCCTCTTCCTGATCGCCGAGCGTCTGCGCAACCTGGGCAAGTACACCTTCGCCGACGTGGCGTCGTACCGTCTGGGGCAGAAGCAGATCCGCACCCTGTCGGCCTCCGGCTCGCTGGTGGTGGTGGCGTTCTACCTGATCGCGCAGATGGTCGGTGCCGGCAAGCTGATCCAGCTGCTGTTCGGCCTGGACTACCATATCGCGGTGATCCTGGTGGGCATCCTGATGTGCCTGTACGTGCTGTTCGGCGGCATGCTGGCCACTACCTGGGTGCAGATCATCAAGGCAGTGCTGCTGCTCTCGGGGGCCAGTTTCATGGCGCTGATGGTCATGAAGCACGTCAACTTCGACTTCAACGCGCTGTTCTCCCAGGCCATCGACGTGCACCCCAAGGGTGAGGCGATCATGAGCCCGGGCGGCCTGGTCAAGGACCCGATCTCGGCGTTCTCCCTGGGCCTGGCGCTGATGTTCGGCACCGCCGGCCTGCCGCACATCCTGATGCGCTTCTTCACCGTCAGCGACGCCAAGGAAGCGCGCAAGAGCGTGCTGTACGCCACCGGGTTCATCGGCTACTTCTACATCCTGACCTTCATCATCGGCTTCGGCGCGATTCTGCTGGTCAGCACCAACCCGGACTTCAAGGACGCCGCCGGTGCCCTGATCGGCGGCAACAACATGGCGGCGGTGCACCTGGCCGACGCAGTGGGCGGCAGCGTGTTCCTCGGCTTCATCTCGGCCGTGGCCTTCGCCACCATCCTGGCGGTGGTCGCCGGGCTGACCCTGGCCGGCGCTTCGGCGGTGTCCCATGACCTGTACGCCAGCGTCTGGCGCAAGGGCAAGGCCAACGACCGTGACGAGATCCGCGTGTCGAAGATCACCACCGTGGCCCTGGGCATCCTGGCCATCGGCCTGGGCATCCTGTTCGAAAGCCAGAACATCGCCTTCATGGTCGGCCTGGCGTTCTCCATCGCGGCCAGTTGCAACTTCCCGGTGCTGCTGCTTTCGATGTACTGGAAGCGCCTGACCACCCGCGGCGCGATGATCGGCGGCTGGCTCGGCCTGATCAGTGCGGTGACGCTGATGGTGCTCGGCCCGACCATCTGGGTGCAGATCCTTGGGCATGCCACGCCGATCTACCCGTACGAATACCCGGCGCTGTTCTCGATGCTGATCGCCTTCGTCGGGATCTGGTTCTTCTCGGTCACCGACAAGTCGGCAGCGGCCGAGAAGGAACGTGCGCTGTTCATGCCACAGTTCGTGCGTTCGCAGACCGGTCTGGGGGCCAGTGGCGCCGTCTCGCACTGACCGCCACGGCCTGATCGTCGAAACGCCCCGCTTGCGGGGCGTTTTTCGTTAGGACGTGGTGTAAAAACCTTGGGAAATTTCCACACCACGTTCGGAACGGTCTGGATGTGGGCCTACAAGCATTTGCGAATAATCCTGCCTGTCAACGGCATCAGCCGGGCTGACAATCCCACCTGCGATGTGCTCGCAGGTTTTTCCAAGGAGATTGAATTCGTGAAACGCACCCTTCTGGCTCTGCCATTTGCCCTTTTGACTGCCACTGCCGCGATGGCTGCCGACCCGATCGAGAAGCAAGTGCAGGTCATCGCCACCGTACCTACGGCCGCCTTCTACGTAGAGCCTGTGGGCGGCGGCTGGATGAACGATCCACAGGAGCTGCCGTGGAATTCGTTTCAGTCCTCGTTCGGAACCATCGACAAGCAGCTGCAAGTCAAGAGCACCGTCGGCCCGATCTCGGCCTACCTGATGTCGCCAGCGATCATCTCCGACGGCGCCAATTCGATCGATCTGGACGTCAAGGTCGCGGGCACCACGCTCAAGCCGACCTCGACCGAAGTCGTGGGTGCGGCCCAGGCCAGTGCCGGCGCCATCGTCGGTTTCCAGGTGGCCGCTGCGGCGAACAATGCCACCTACACCCCCGGCAGCTACCAAGGCCTGATCAGCATGGTCTTCGAGACTGCAGCACCTTGATCTGAGGCGCGCGCCTACCTTCCCATCCGTCATTGCCTGCCCTCGTCTCCTGCGTTCGGTCGCAGGGGCAGGGGGCGGTATTGCCAACGGAACGCTTCATGGCCAATTCCCTGTTACTCGCCTCCTGGCGTCCCTGGCTCGTCTGCGGCTTCTGCCTGGGGCTGCTCGCCACACCGGGCCATGCCCGCGGCTCGGTGCTTGGCACCATCGCCCAAGGCTTGCCCAGCGATTTCGAGGCGCACTTCTTCGACGTGCCGCTTGCGGTGAGAGTGGACATCGACGGCCGCTACCTGGGCGATGCCTTGGTCGTGCTCTCGCGCGACGAGCAGATACAACTGCTGGAGTTCACCGATACCCACGACAGCCAGGAGCCCCCCTCGACACGCCGGCGCTGGCAGGCGCGTCTGGCAGACGGTCGGCCGCTCGGCGATTGCCAGGTCGACTGTGCGGACGGGCTCAAGGCCATCCACTACAGCCTGGTCAATTCCCAGTTGTCGCTGCTGACCGACCGCGTCGAGCAGCAAGGCGAGGGGGCACGCTACTACGAGTTGCCGACGGCAGGCGGGCATGGCCTGTTGCTGCGCAACCAGCTCAATGTGGTGGGCGGTGAACGCACCACCACGGGACATTATGCCGCACAAGCGCGAGGCAGCCTCGGCGACTGGACCACCTTGGCCGATGCACTGGTCGATCATGGCAGCGACGAGCGCCAGGGTACCCGCTATCGCCTCGATCAGTTCTACGGCGAACGCGTGATCGACGATCGGTTCTACCGCCTCGGTTATTTCACCCCCGGTGCGCAGGGGCTGACACGCCAGCCCCGCTTCTACGGGAAAACCCCCGACAGCACGCTGGGTGTGATGTTCGGCAGCAGCGACAGCCTGTTGATGGACAGCGGCCAACCCAGTTCCACGCCCATCTACGTGACGCCCAATCGGGCGGGGATCGTCGAGATCTACCGCAATGGATCGCTGATCAACAGCCAGGCGGTGCAACCCGGCCTGCAGACCCTCGACACCCGTGTGCTGCCGTCGGGTATCTATGAAATCGAAGTGCGCCTGGTCGAAGATGGCCAGGAAACCTCACGTACCCAGGAGTTCGTCTACAAGCCTTCGAACTGGCGCAACCTGGATGCGCGCTGGCGCTACAACCTCTACCTGGGCCGCCAGTCGAATCTGCTGAGCAACTGGGAAGACGAACAGGGCGGCAGCCTCAGTGCTGGCGTGCTGACCAATTACCTGCTCAAGCCCGGGATCGTGCTGGGCCTGTCGGCCCAGCACGTCGATCAGTCCATGCAGTACGGCTCCTCGCTGGATTGGGACATCGATGAACGGCTCAAGCTGTATGGCAACCTCTACCAGACCGAAGGCAAAGGCAACGGCTATGACCTGCAGGTGATCCACAGTCAGGCCAGCGGTTCGCTGGTGCTCAGTCATAGCCGCAGCCGAGTGTCGCCGTCCGAGTCCGTGCGTCGGGTGCGCTCGGACCAGGACGACGTGGTACAGACATCGTTCACCTTGAACCGCCGCGTCACCCAGCGAAGCACGGCCACCGTGCGGCTGGCACACAGCTCCGGAGCGGCCAATGGCCTGGGCGTCGATCTGGGGTGGGCGTTCTACGGCAAGGTGATGGGGTCGGATGCCAACTGGCGGTTGTCGCTGTTCGACCGGCCTGGCTCGCTGAGCACTGGCTTGGCGCGCAACCGTGGCGTCAACCTGAGCCTGAGCATGAGCCTGGGCGAGCCAGGCCGCCGCTTCGGCGTCACGCTGGGCAGCCGCACGTCTCGTGACGGCGCTCGGGACCAGAATGCCTCGCTGACCTATCAGCAGGACGTCGAGGCGGGACCCCTGCGCACGGTCGCGGGAACCGCCAGCTTCGACCGCTACGGTGTGGGTTTCTCGGGCAATGCCCAATTCCACAACCAATACCTGTACGGCGATGCGTATGCCCAGACGTCTTCCTACAACAATGGCCTCAATACCGGCCTGAACCTGCACAGCCTGGTGGCGGTGGGCGAGGGCGAACTGGCCTTGAGCGGTCAGTTCATGCCGCCCGAAGCCGGCCTGATCGTGGATGTGAAGGGCGATCTGCCCGAACTGCGCCTGCGGGCCGACGACAGCCAAGGCGGCAGCACCGTGTTGCGTCCCGGACGCAACGTGGTGCCGGTATCTGCCTATAAAGCCGGGCACGTGCAGTTCGACTTTGCCGACACCCGTGATCCGGCAGCCGTGATCCAGCCCTCGAGCATCGACTATCACCTCAATCGAGGAGGCGTCACCTACCAGGAACTGCACGTGCTACGCACGGTGACCCTGCTTGGGCGGCTGGTCGATGCACACGGGCAGGCGCTGGGGGGCGTCTCGGTGATCAATCATGCCAGCCGGGGTGTCAGCGAGGCAGATGGGTATTTCGCCGTGCAGTTGAGTCAGTCCG
This sequence comes from Pseudomonas entomophila, assembly GCF_013523125.1. Classification (GTDB taxonomy): domain Bacteria; phylum Pseudomonadota; class Gammaproteobacteria; order Pseudomonadales; family Pseudomonadaceae; genus Aquipseudomonas; species Aquipseudomonas entomophila_B. The sequence continues at coordinate 41,379 of NZ_JAAMQJ010000025.1, forward strand.
AACCGGTGCTGGAGATACGCCGAGGCAAACGGTCACTGTGTCGGCTGGATGTCCCGTTGGACACCCTTCGGCGTGAGGAAGCCGTCGTTCTGGCAGGCGACCTGACCTGCAGCCATGACTCGCTGGCGCAAGGCGCCCACTGGATCGAAGGAGGTGAAAGTTGAACCCAAGGACAAGCCGGCCAGCCGTGCGTGGTCTTTTGCGCATGGCCGGCCCAGGGGCATTGCTCCTGCTGGTGTTGGCAAGCCTGTTGACACAGGCCGCCCAGGCGGCCGAAGCGACGATTTCCGCGAGTTACCGGGGCGACGCCAGCGGCCGGTTCGAGAACACCACGCCACCCGCCGAATTCTGCTCGGAATGGTCCTTTCTGTGCAGTGCCGGCGATAGCACCACCGTGGAATTGCCGATCGCCTACACCAAGGAAACGGTGCAGGGCACGGGAGACAACCGTGACCTGTTCTATTTCAGGATGCCGCCGTCGCGCGATGTGACGGTTACCAACACTTCGACGGGCGACAACTACAAAGTGACCTTCCAGTTCACCGAGTTCAGTCAGCAGTTGCAGTGGATCAGTGGGGTGCGCGACCCCATGCCGGTGATGGGCGCCCCGCAGTCCGGTTGCAGCCTGGTGGTCAATACCTCGATGAAGGGTCGGGCACGCTTCGTCTGGAGCATCAAGAACCCTCTCAATCCACAGGAGTGCTGGACCAGGACCGGCACGTCGGGGGACACCACGGTCAGCGCAGTGAGCAAGACCGGTATCAAGTACCGCTTGATCATGCCACGACCGATCGGTATGCCGCAGGGCACCTACCGAGGCAGCGCGCGGTTCACCATGGGCCCCGGCGCGGAACTTGACTTCGGCCATCGGACTGACTTCAACGACAGGATGCTGACAGTGCATTTCGAGCTGAGCGTCGAACATGACCTCTATGTGATCTGGCCTGCGGGCACCGAGCGCGCCGTGCTGGAGCCGCCAGGGGGATGGCAAGCGTGGCTGGGCGGTCGGGGACGACCTGCTCGCCTGTCGCGGGACATACCGCTGCGCATGTGGTCGACCGGGCCTTTCAAGGTCTACAAGCGCTGTGCCATCGGTATGGGGCAAGGGTGCGCGATCCGCAACCAGAACGGCCATCAGGTACCCATCGGGGTCAGTCTGAGCCTGCCTGGCAACATCCAGCACGCCGGTGGGGCGGCACGCAAGGTGGCACTGCCCACGGGCATGGCGAATGCACCGGTCTTCGAACCGCAGCAGATCCTGCTCAACCATCCAGGGCAGTTGACCTTCGAAGTGACGGGCAACGACCTGGACAGCATGCTCGGCGAGGCAGGCACGACCTATGAGGGTGAGGTGACCGTGGTGTTCGACGCCGAGCTGTGATGTGCGCTATCAGAAATTTCTCATTTTATTTGGGAAAAGTCCCACATTTCATCCCCGGTAAACGGTGAATAATACGCCAATGATGTCGACTGGCTATTATCAAGGAGCGAAGGCATGGTGTGCTGCAGGTGGGTGGTGCTGGTGGTTGCATGGCTGGCTTATGGGCCGGCGCAGGCTGCCCCGGAACTCAACGTAGGCGGGTTGTACGACTATCTCGAACCCGGTTCGAGCACCCTGCTCAAGCGGGTGCGTAACGGCGGCGACAGCACGGCGTTCGTCAAGGTCAGCGTGGCCGAACTGGTCTACGACGCCCAGGGCAAACCCCACGAAGTGAGGCTCGATGACGTACCGCAGGACAAGCGGGACGTGATCGTCAGCCCGACCCGGCTGATCGTGCCGGCGCGTGGCATGCAGGCCATGCGCATTCTCTACCGGGGCAAGCGCGACAAGGAGCGCTACTACCGCCTGCGCTTCATGCCGGTCCTGCCTGAGCAGGGGGACGAGTTCGCCTTGAGCGATCGAGAAGCCAAGGCATACGGCGACAGTCTCAAGGCCGGGGTCCAACTGCTGACCGGCTACGGCACGCTGCTGTTCGTGCACCCTGCCGACGTGCACTATCAGACGCCGGCCCGGCTGGAGGGGGGGCAACTGCACGTGAGCAACCAAGGCAATGCGACCGTGGTGCTGGATCACTTCCGTCAGTGCGATGCCTCCGGTACCCACTGCGACACCGCCACCAAGCACCATCTGCTGCCCGGACGCAGTCGCGAATTTCCAGCCCAGCCGGGGCGCCTCCTGCGTTTCGAGCTGCACGAAGGCAAACAACGCCAGGACATGACCTTCAACGGTTGAGGGCGTAGGGAGCATAAGGACATGTACACAGCATTGGTGGTCGATGACCATCCCTTCATCCGCACCAGCGTGCGCCTGCAATTGCAGAGCGACCACATCGAGGTGATCGGCGAGACCGACAGCGGAGTCGAGGCCCTTCAACTGATTCGTGAGCATGCCCCCAACCTGGTGATTCTCGACATTTCGCTGCCTGGGCTCGATGGCATGCAGGTCCTGCAACGCATCAACGCGCTGGAGCATCCGCCACGGGTGCTGATGCTGACCTCGCAGATGGCCGACACCTTTTCGCTGCGCTGCATGAAGGCAGGCGCGGCCGGTTTCATCTGCAAGACCGACGATCTGGGCGAGCTGAGTCGGGCCGTGCTGGCGATTCGCTCGGGCTTCACCTATTTCCCGGAGGTGTCGCTCAGCTCGGTGTGCCGACAGGACGTACAGGTCAGCGAGAAGGCCTGTCTGGCCAGCCTCAGCGATCGCGAGCTGGTCATCCTGCAATACCTGGCACGGGGGCTGAGCAACAAGGCGATCGGCGAGCTCATGTTGCTGAGCAACAAGACCGTGAGCACCTACAAGGCACGCCTGATCGAGAAACTCGGGTTGAGGTCGTTGATCGACCTGGCGGATCTCGCCAGGCGCAATGGTCTGGTGTGATCATCACCCTGGCACGCCTGGCCATGATCCTCTGGATGCTGGTGGGGCTGTGGCTGCCACTGGCGCGGGCGGACGAACCGCGTACGCACCTGCAGGGGCGTGCGGTGCTGGGGCGCAAGCTGGCGCCGCCCGACGAAGCGCAACTGCGCTGGCTGTGGACACGCCGCGCGTTGAGCCTGGGCGTCGTCCAGGCGGATGAACCCCCGCTCGGTGTGATCGGTCCGAGCCACGAGTACGAGGGCATCACGGCCGACTACGCCGGATTGTTGTCCGACTACCTACGCCTGCCGATCGACGTACAGACGTTCGACTCCATGGCCGAAGCGACGACCGCGTTGCGCGAAGGGCGGGTCGATCTGCTCGGCGGCATCACCCGACAGCAGGCCGAGCAAGCCAACCTTTTGCTGTCGCGCGCCTACGCCGAGGACGTGCCGCGCCTGGCCATACGCGACGACAATCGGGTCGGCTGCCAGGCCGAGGGGGTCGTGCGCGTGGCCATGCGCGAGGGCTACCGGACGCTGGCGCAGGTGCGCACGCACTACCCGCAGGCACAGGTGCAAGGGTACGCCTCCACGCGTCAGGCCATGGGCGCGGTGGCATTCGGGCAGGCCGACGTGTTCGTCGGCAGCGCCGTGGAGAGCCACTACCTGGTCGGCCGGGCGCAGATGAACAACCTCATGCTGCGCGAATGCCCAGGCTGGTTGCGGCAGCCGATCGGTTTCGCACTTTCGACGCACCAGCAGACCTTGGCGGCGCTGATCGATACGTTGTTGGGCAACGTGTCGGACAGTGAGCATGCGCGCATCCGCCAGCGCTGGATGCCCTTCGTCGAACAACTGGCCGAGCACACCCCGGCCCTGCTTGTCCTGACACCGGCCGAGCAGCGCTGGCTGCAGAGCCGGCGCCGGATACGGGTGCTGCTCGACGAACAGATGCTGCCGTTGAGCTACCGGGATGCCGAGGGGCGCTTCAAGGGCTTGAGCGTCGACGTGCTCGAACGCATCGGGCGCGCCACGGGCCTGACGTTCGAGTTCGCCAGCGGCGGCACGGTCGAGCAGATGATCGGCCAGTTGCGCCAAGGCCGGGCCGACCTGATCGGCGCCTTGACGCCCAGCGCGGCACGCGAGCAGTACCTGACCTTCAGCCGGGCCTACCTGACCTCGGCGCGGGTGCTGGTCACCGCAGCCGACGACCAGGCGGCCACGCATCTGGGGCAGTTGCAGGGGCGACGGGTCGCCGCCTTGCCCAGTGGTTTTCCGCGTGCCTACATGCGCGAGCATTACCCTGGCATCACCCAGGTGGATACCCAGGGCCCGCTGGATGCGGTCCTCAGGATCAGCGACGGCCAGGTCGATGCGGCAGTGCTGCCCCTGGTCTGCGTACGCTCGTTGTCGGCACGTCTGCCCCATGGCAGTTTTCGTATCAGTGCCAGCCTGGCATTGCCACCGGCACAGTTCGCCCTGGCGACCCGGCAGGCCGATGTGGAGCTGGGCACGATCCTCAACAAGGCGCTGGCCAGCCTCTCGCCCCAGGAGCTCGACGCCCTGGCACGTCGTTGGCAGGGCGAGCCGATCGTTGGCGACAGTTTCTGGCACCGTCATCGACAGCAGGTGTTGCAAGGTTTCGCGGCGGTCGCGCTGCTGCTGGTGCTGGCGCTTGCCTGGGTCCGCTACCTGCGCCGCCTGATACGGGTGCGCGAGCAGGCCGAGCGAGCGCTGGCCGATCAGCTGGAATTCATGCGCGTGATGATCGATGGAACGCCTCACCCGCTGTATGTCTGCGACCGGGAGGGTCGGCTGCTCACCTGCAACAGCTGCTACCTGGAAACCTTGGGCGTGTGTCGCGAGGAAGTGGTCGGTCAACTGCTTGGCTGCCTGCCGCATCTGGCCTGGCAGCGCGGTTGGCGCGAGGTGCTGTGTTCGGGGCAGGCCCAGGTCGAGGATCGACAGGTACGCCTGGCCGATGGCCGCGAGCGCATCTTCTACCACTGGATGCTGCCTTGCCGCAGTGACCATGCTGGTGCCAGCGTGATCGCCGGCTGGATCGACGTCACCGAACGCTTCCAACTGCATGCCGACCTGCAGCGGGCCAAGGAGGAGGCCGAACAGGCCAATCAGGCCAAGACCCACTTCCTGGCCACCATGAGCCATGAGATCCGCACGCCCATGAATGCCGTGCTGGGCACGTTGGAACTGGCGTTGCGCAAAGCCGAGCAGGGCATCCTCGACCGCGTGTCCATCGAGGTGGCGTCCGAGGCGGCACGTGGGCTGCTGGCACTGATCGGCGATATCCTCGACGTCACGCGGATCGAGTCCGGGCACCTGGAAATCAACCGGGAGGCGGTGCAACTGGCCCGACACGCCGGCAGCGTGGTGCAACTGTTCCAGCCGCAGGCCCGTGCCAAGGGCCTGCACCTGAACCTGGAACTGGAAGGCGAGGTCGAGCGCGCCGTGCTGATCGATCCGCTGCGGTTCAAGCAGGTGCTCGCCAACCTGGTCAGCAATGCCATCAAGTTCACCCAGCACGGCACGGTGCGCGTGAACCTGCGCCTGATGCCACGCGAGGATGCACGGCTGACGCTGAGCCTGACGGTCGAAGACACCGGTATCGGCATTCCGGAGGCCGACCTGGCCCGACTGGGCGAACCCTTCTGGCAGGCCTGCAATCACCGCCAGTCGAGCGGTCGTGGTGCGGGCCTGGGCCTGTCCATCAGCCGTACGCTGTGCCAGCTGATGGGCGCGAGCATGGCCCTGCACAGTGCTCTGGGCGTCGGTACTCGAATCGAGATCGAGATGGCCGTCGAGCCTGCCTCGAAGGCCAAGCCCGGTGGGACGGCGCCTGCCGAGTCCCAGGAGGCGTCCTCCCTGCACGCACGGCCTGGCCTGCGGGTCCTGGTGGTCGACGACTATCCGGCCAACCGCTTGCTGCTGGCCCATCAACTGGCCTACCTCGGTCACCACGCCAGCACGGCCGACAATGGCACCCAGGGCCTGCGCCAATGGATCGCTGGGCGTTTCGACCTGGTCATCAGCGATTGCAGCATGCCAGGCATGAATGGCTACGCGCTGTGCCGGGCGATCCGCCTGCATGAGCAGCGCCACGGCTGGCCGCGCTGCCGGGTCGTGGGGATCACCGCCAATGCCGTGGTCGACGAGCGCCGCCGCTGTCTGGCTGCCGGCATGGATGACTGCCTGTTCAAGCCGCTCAGCCTCAAGGCGCTGGCCGCCTTGTTCGGTACCTCTGGCACGGACGATCAAGGGCCTTCCAGCACCGGCGCCGGGGCCATCGATGCCGACCTGGGCAATCTGCGCCGTCTGACCGGCAACGACCCGGGTGCGCTCAAGGGGTTGTTGCGCGACCTGCTCGAGAGTAATCGCCAGGACCTCACCGAACTCAGGCGCCTGGCCGAGTGTGGCGATCTGCCGGCCCTGGCCAGGCTGGCCCATCGGATCAAGGGAGGGGCACGGCTGGTTCGTGCCAGCGCCTTGGTCAAGGCCTGTGAGCAGGTCGAGCGCAGTTGCCTGGGCAAACCGGTTTCACTGGACGTGCTGAACGTACGGGTCGAGGCCGTTCGCCAGGCGATGCAGGGGCTCGAGGATGAGCTGCGCGGACGGCGCGAGCAGGGCCGGCCCGAATCTCCAACGGACTTGCAGGATGCCAGCGGTGCCAATGCCCGCCATGGAGGCTGACGATGATGACTGAGGGTTGGCGCGTCCTGGTGCTCGAGGCCCATGGCTTCCAGCGCGCCATTGCCGTACGGACCTTCGAGCGCCTGGGGTGCGCCGAAGTCCTGCAGGCGACCCAGGCCAACGAAGCACTGACGCTGCTGCGTTGCCTGGACGGTGTGGACCTGGTGGCGTGTGGCTTGCGAGACGACGGTGACGGTGACATGGATGGCCTGGAATTCATCCACTGGATCGGGCGCGAGCGCCTGGCCAAGGGTGTACTGGTCAGCGGCTGCCTGGGGCCGAGCCTGCGGCGTGGCCTGCAAGGCCTGGTCGAGCAACTGGGGATGCGTTTTTTCGGCGATGTCGAGCCGCCGTTGCCCCTGGACCCCTTGCGTCAATGGCTGAACGTGCCCGTGCTCCCGGCGCCCGCGCCGCCACTGCCCGAGCGCCTCTGGCCCGACGAGGACCAGGTGCGTCAGGCCTTGCGCGAGCACCAGTTCGTCGCCTGCTTCTTTCCGGTCTTCGAGCTGGCCACTGGGCGGATCGAGGCGGTCGAACTGGTGACGCAGTGGCATCACCCGTTGCTCGGCATCCTGGCGCCCGATCTGTTCCTGCCGGTGGTGGAGCGTTGTGGGTTGTTCGACGACGTCTGGATGGCCATGCTCGAACAAGGCCTGGCGCTCTACCAGACGCTCAGCGCCGAAGGCTGTACGCTGCCACTGTCGATGCGTGTGCACACGGCGCAACTGAGCGACCGTCAGTTCTGCCTGCAGGTACGTGCCCTGATCCGTCGCTATGAATGCCGCCAGGGCCACCTGTGCCTCGACCTGGCCGACCAGGGGCTCTACCGGTTGACGGTGATCGAGCAGGAGAACCTGTTGCGTTTGCGTCTGCTGGGGTGCGAGCTGGGGTTGGCGGGATTCGGTAGCGACAAGGGCAGCAGCCAATTGCTCTGCCAGTTGCCTTTCACACGGATTCGATTGGATGGGCAGTTCATCGAGGGCTTGCCCCACGAGGCGCGTTGCCGCGCGGTGGTTCACCATTGCCTGCGACTGGCCGATGAGCTGCATCAGCGGTTGACGGCCGTGGACGTCACGACTGCCGAGCAGCACGTGGCGCTACTGACGCTGGGGTGCCAGAGCGCCCAAGGTCGCTACCTGGCACCGCCGCTCGATCGGGAAGAATTGCTCAGGCGCGTACGCTGTGATCAGCGCCCTGGGCCGGATCGCGATTGAGCAGGCGGCTCAGGCCTGGGTCATATGCGTCCGAGCAGCAACAACACCAGCAGCACGACCAGGATCACGCCAATGATGCCGGACGGGCCATAGCCCCAGCTGCGCGAATGCGGGAATACCGGTAAACCGCCCACCAACAGCAGAATCAGGATGATGATGAGGATCGTGGTCATGTCGAAGTCCTTGTGAGGTCCAGGGGGAGCGGTAAGGTGACCGCCTATTCTTCCGACTGCCCTGACGAAGGGAAGATTCCATCGAGATGCGTGTGAGAAACCGGCGCACCAAAGACCGCGGTGGTGGCTCTACGCCACCTGACCGCAGCGCTGCCTGAGCCGTGGGTGCGGATTCAGGTATGCTGCCCAGCTCTTTTCAGGACGAGAGGCCCTCATGGTCAACTATTGCTGGTTCGTGCTGGCGGCGGTCTTCGAAATCGCCGGCTGCTATGCGTTCTACCTGTGGCTACGTCTGGGCAAGAGCGCCTGGTGGGTAGTGCCAGCGTTGCTCAGCCTGACCTGTTTCGCCCTGGTGCTGACCCGCGTCGAAGCCGCCTACGCAGGGCGGGCCTACGCGGCCTATGGGGGGATCTACATCGTCAGCTCGCTGTGCTGGCTGGCGCTGATCGAGCGTGCGCGGCCCTTGGGCAGTGACTGGCTTGGCGCCTTGCTGTGCGTGCTCGGCGCCAGCCTGATCGTGCTCGGTCCGCGTATGCAGACGTCCTGAGCCTTATTCCAACAGTTCCTTGGGCACGTCGTGACGGGCCAGAAGCTGGCACTGCTGGCTCTCGGGATCGAACAGGATGAACGCCTGGCCCTTGGCCAAGGCATGGCGCACGCGCAGCACACGGGTCTGCAGCGGTGTGTCGTCGCCATTGTCGGTGCCGTCGCGGGTGACGAAATCTTCGATCAGGCGGGTCAGGGTCTCGGCTTCGAGCTGGTCGTAAGGAATGAGCATGGGAAAGTCGTCCGGTTCAGGTCAGACGATAGTACGTCAAATGTAGGAAGAGGAGGGGGCCGGTGCTCAGCCCCCCCTGGCTGCCGTCAGTGCGGATCGGCCTTGTGGCCGAGCAGGCTGTCCACGGCAGGCACCCGTGTCTCGCTTTCCATCTGCGTGTCATGCTCCAACTGGTGACTGAACTGCTCCAGGGAAGCGGTGGACGGGTGCGAGTCGCTGGCGAACACCGGCGGGCTCATCAGGTAAGCCCCGAGCAAACGGCTCAGGGCCGCCAGGCTGTCGATGTGCGTACGCTCGTAGCCGTGGGTGGCGTCGCAACCGAACGCCACCAGGGCCGTGCGAATGTCATGGCCGGCCGTCACGGCCGAGTGCGCATCACTGTAGTAATAGCGGAACAGGTCACGGCGCACCGGCACCTCGTGCTCGCCTGCCAGCTTCAGCAGGTGGCGGGACAGGTGATAGTCATAGGGCCCCGAGGAATCCTGCATGGCCACGCTGACGGCATGTTCGCTGGAGGCTTGACCGGGCGCCACGGGCGCGATGTCGATGCCGACGAACTCGCTGACGTCCCAGGGCAGGGCACCTGCCGCGCCGGAGCCGGTTTCTTCGGTGATGGTGAACAGCGGGTGGCAATCGATCAGTGGCTGCTGGCCGCTTTCCACCACCGCCTTGAGCGCGGCCAGCAGCGCTGCGACCCCGGCCTTGTCGTCCAGGTGACGGGCGCTGATGTGTCCGCTTTCGGTGAACTCGGGCAGCGGATCGAAGGCCACGAAGTCACCGACGCCCACGCCCAGCGATTCGCAGTCGGCGCGGGTGGCGCAGTAAGCGTCCAGGCGCACTTCCACGTGGTCCCAGCTGATCGGCATCTGGTCGATGGCGGTGTTGAACGCATGACCGCTGGCCATCAACGGCAACACGCTGCCGCGGAACACGCCCGCGTCGGTGAACACGCTGACCCGGCTGCCCTCGGCGAAGCGGCTCGACCAGCAGCCGACGGGGGCCAGGGCCAGACGGCCATTGTCCATCAGTTGACGCACGCTGGCGCCGATGGTGTCCAGGTGCGCCGAGACGGCGCGGTCCGGTGAGCTTTGCCGACCCTTGAGGGTGGCGCGGATGGTGCCGCGCCGGGTCAGCTCGTAGGGGATGCCCAGTTCTTCCAGGCGCTCGGCGACATAGCGCACGATGGTGTCGGTGAAGCCGGTCGGGCTGGGAATGGCGAGCATTTCCAACAGCACCTTGCGCAGGTAGTCCAGGTCGGGTTCCGGGGTGGCTTCAGGCATGCACGCTCCTTCGGGTCAGGTGATCGAACGGCTGTGCGGGAACAGCAGGTCAATGAAACGTTCGGCCGTGGGCTGCGGCTCATGGTTGGCCAGGCCCGCGCGTTCGTTGGCCTCGATGAACACGTACTCGGGCTGGTCGGCGGCGCCTACCATCAGGTCCAGGCCGACCACCGGAATGTCCAGGGCGCGCGCGGCGCGGATGGCCGCTTCGGCCAGTACCGGATGCAGCCGCTCGGTGACATCCTCCAGAGTGCCGCCTGTGTGCAGGTTGGCGGTGCGACGCACGTTCAGGCGCTGGCCGTTGGCCAGGATGTGGTCATAGTCCAGACCAGCGTCACGCAGGGTGCGCTCGGTTTCCTCGTCCATCGGGATGCGGCTTTCACCCCCGGTGGCTGCCTGGCGACGTCGGCTCTGCGCCTCGATCAGGGCCTTGATGGTGTGGGTGCCGTCGCCGATCACCTGGGCCGGGTGCCGCACGGCGGCGGCCACGACCTCGTGACCGATGACCACGATGCGCAGGTCCAGGCCGGGGTGATAGCTTTCCAGCAGCACACGGCTGTCGAAGCGCCGGGCCTGTTCGATGGCCTGGGTCAGTTCGTCCACGCGGGTGATGTTCACGGCCACGCCTTGGCCCTGCTCGCCATCGACCGGCTTGACCACGATTGCGCCATGGGTCTCCAGGAACGCCAGGTCTTCCTCGGGATCGCCCGCCAGCTGCTGTGCGGGGACCTGCAGGCCGACCCCGTGCAGGGCCTGGCGAGTCAGTCGCTTGTCCTGGCACAGGGTCATGCTCACCGCGCTGGTCAGGTCGCTCAACGACTCGCGGCAGCGCACCCGGCGCCCGCCCAGGCTCAGGGTGAACAGGCCTGCCGCCGCATCGTCCACCTGCACCTCGATGCCGCGGCGGAAGGCCTCGTCGACGATGATGCGGGCGTAAGGGTTGAGCTTGGCCTCCGGGCCGGGGCCGAGGAACAGCGTCTGGTTGATGCCGTTCTTGCGCTTGACCGCGAAGGTCGGCAGGTTGCGAAAGCCCAGCTTGGTGTACAGGCGCTTGGCCTGACGGTTGTCGTGCAGCACCGACAGGTCCAGGTAGGCCAGGCCACGGCTCATGAAGTGCTCGATCAGGTGGCGCACCAGCACTTCGCCCACGCCGGGCCGCGTGCAGTGGGGGTCCACCGCCAGGCACCAGAGGCTGCACCCATGCTCGGGGTCGTCGAAGGCCTTGCTGTGGTTCAGGCCCATGACGCTGCCGATGATCGCCTGGGTGTCTTCGTCCTCGGCCAGCCAGTACACCGGACCGCCCTGGTGACGAGGCGTCAGGCGCTCGGGGTCGATCGGCAGCATGCCGCGGGCCTGGTACAGGGTATTGATCGCCTGCCAGTCGCTGTCGGCCTGGGCACGGCGGATACGGAAGCCGCGAAACACGCGCTGGGCCGGTCGGTAGTCGGTGAACCACAAGCGCAGGGTGTCGGAAGGATCGAGGAACAGTTGCTGGGGTGAATAGGCCAACACCTGCTGGGGCGCGGCGACGTACAGCGCAATGTCGCGCTCGCCAGGCTGCTCGTCGAGCAGCGCCTTGGCCAGGTTGGCCGGGTCCGGGTAAGTATGGCCGATGAGCAGCCGTCCCCAGCCACAGTGCACGGCGCGCGGATGATGGTGCGGCTCGCTGCCATCCTCGGCCAGACGCGCCTGCAGGCGCTCGTAGGACGGGGTCTGGCCGCGAAGCAACCGCTGGCCGTAGGACGTTTCATGGGGTTTCATCGGTCAGAGTCCTTGCTCGCTGAGCCACAGGTTCAGCGCCGCCAGTTGCCAGAGCTTGGAGCCGCGCAATGGGGTCAATTGACCGTGGGGGTTGCTCAACAAGGTATCGAGCATGGCCGGATCGAACAGGCCACGGTCTTGGCTCGGGTCGGTCAGCAGGTCGCGGACCCAGCCCAGCGTGGCACCTTCGAGGTGCTTGAGGCCGGGGACCGGGAAGTAGCCTTTCTTGCGGTCGATGACCTCGTGGGGGATCACGCGGCGCGCGGCTTCCTTGAGCACCTGTTTGCCGCCATCGGGCAGTTTGAAGCGTGCTGGAATCCGTGCCGACAGTTCGGCCAGGCGGTAGTCGAGGAACGGCGTACGCGCTTCCAGGCCCCAGGCCATGGTCATGTTGTCCACCCGCTTGACCGGGTCGTCCACCAGCATCACCGTGCTGTCCAGGCGCAGGGCCTTGTCCACGGCGGCCTCGGCCCCGGGCTTGGCAAAGTGCTCGCGGACGAACTCGCCCGCGGCGTCGTAGTCGAGTGCCCAGGGCGCCTTGACCGTCTGCCGGTACTCGTCATAGCTGCGGTCGAAGAACGCCGCACGGTAGGCCGCATACGGATCGGCGGCACCGTCCACCTGTGGGTACCAGTGGTAGCCGGCGAACAGTTCGTCGGCGCCTTGGCCGCTCTGCACGCCCTTGCAGTGCTTGGCCACTTCGCGCGAGAGCAGGTAGAAGGCGATGCAGTCATGGCTGACCATCGGTTCGCTCATGGCGCGGAAGGCAGCGGGCAACTGGTCGATGATCTCGTGCTCGGCGATGCGCAATTGGTGATGCCGCGTACCGTAATGACGGGCGATCAGGTCCGAGTACTGGAACTCGTCGCCACGCTCGCCACCCGCATCTTCGAAGCCGATGGAGAAGGTCGACAGGTCGTCCACGCCGACCTCGCGCAGCAGGCCGACCAGCAGGCTGGAGTCGACGCCGCCGGACAGCAGCACGCCGACGTCGATCGCTGCGCGTTGGCGGATGGCCACGGCGTCGCGGGTCGCGTCGAGCACGCGGTCGGTCCAGTCGTTCAGGGTCAGGTGCTGTTCATCGGCGTTGGGGCCGTACTGCAGCGACCACCAGGTCTTCTGCTCGACTTGGCCATGGGCGTCGATGCGCATCCAGGTGGCCGGCTCAAGCTTCTGCACGTTGGCCAGCAGCGTGCGCGGTGCCGGTACCACGGCATGGAAGTTCAGGTAGTGGTTCAGTGCCACCGGGTCGAGCATCGGGTCGATGTCGCCGCCCTTGAGCAGCGCCGGCAGGCTGGAGGCGAAGCGCAGGCGCTCGCCGTTGCGCGACAGGTACAGCGGCTTGACGCCCAGGCGGTCGCGGGCCAGGAACAGGCGCTGGGTATCGCGCTCCCAGACGGCGAAGGCGAACATGCCATTGAGCTTGGGCAGCAGCGCCTCGCCCCAGGCATGATAGCCCTTGAGCAGGACTTCGGTGTCGCCATCGGAGTGGAAGGCGTAGCCCAGGGCCTGCAGCTCTTCGCGCAGTTCGGGGAAGTTGTAGATGGCGCCATTGAACGCCAGTGCCAGACCCAGGTTGCCGTCGGTCATCGGCTGCGCCGACCCGTCGGACAGGTCCATGATCTTCAGGCGTCGATGGCCGAGCGCGACCGGCCCTTGGCTATGGAACCCCCAGGCATCCGGCCCGCGTGGCGCCAGGTGATGGGTGATCCGCTCCACGGCGGCGAGGTCCGCCGGACGTGGGGCTTGATTGAAAGGGGTGAAGCGCAACTCGCCAGCTAATCCGCACATAAGTCCTTACCGGTTTTTCCGTTGGGGAAGGTGCTCCAACATGGAGCACTCAGGTAGTGACCCGATGCGGACGTCAAGAGTTTTAGAGCTTTTGGTTATATAGGGCTAGAAGACCGCTTGCAGGTGCGTGTCGATGCGCTGCAAAAGCGCCGCACAGCAGAGGTCAGCGACGGGTTTTCTGGCGAAGGATATAGAGTGTGACACCGATCGCACTGGCCAACAGGAATACCCGCGCCCATGGCACGGGTACCAGGTAACAGGACAGGCCGATGCTTGCCCACATCACGCCGATGGCCCAAGCCTTGCCCTTGAGTGGAATGCCCTCACCGTCCAGGTAGCCGCGAATCCAGGGCCCCAGGCGGGGATGTTCGATCAGCCAGGCGTGAAAGCGCGGCGAGCTGCGGACAAAGCAGGCAGCAGCCAGAAGCAGGAACGGGGTGGTCGGCAGCAGCGGCAGGAAGATGCCGATCACCCCCAGCGCGACGCTGAGCCAGCCCAGGGCCAGCAGCAGGTAGCGCGTCACGGATCAGTGGTGGCGGGGCTTGAGCAGCGCAGGCTTCTCGTCCGGCGCTTGCAGCAGCAGGAACAGCGCGGTCAGCGCTTCAGGGATCTGCACGATCATGTCGTCCTGCAGGCTCGGCGTGCGGGCGATGTCCTCGAACTCCGGCTGCTCGTCGAACAGGCCCGAGCCGACCATGATCGGCAGCAGCATCTCGCTGACTTCTTCCTCGGCGTTCTCGAACCAGGCTTCCTCGCGCAGGAACACGCCTTCCATGAAGCCGATGCACCAGCCGCGCAGGTCGGAATCGTCCGGCTCGTCGCCCAGGTCCAGGTCGCACGGCAACTCGAATTCCTCGTCGCTGGCCAGCTGGCGCGCGATGTGGCCCTTGAGCGACGCCAGGGTGGTTTCGATCTCGGTGCGCTGCGCTTCGCTGGTGTAGCGCGGCTGTTCGGCGAACAGCGCATCGATCCATTCACGTTCCGGCACGTCTTCGGCACAGATCGACAGCGCGGTCAGGTAGCCGTGGGCGGCGACGTAGTCCAGCGCTTCTTCGTGCAGCTCGTCGGCGTCGAGGAAGGCTTGCAGGCGGGTCAGTTGCTCGGCGAAGGACATTACAGGGCTACCTTGGGAATAAACGATACCGAATTCTAGCACCTTGCAGTCGCTGCGGGGCAAAGGGAACGCCTGTCAGCGAAACGCCTGTCGGAAGCTGCGCTGGGGTATACTCGGCGGTTTTCCACCGACGTGGGCGTCTTGCCCGCGCGGCAAAAGCCGCTTACGCATTCGTGGGTGTGCCAGGCCGGTTTTTCCGTCAGCCTGTGCCCCGCAGGATCAGGCGATTCGTGGAGTTTCCAATGCTCGAACAGGCTCAGCGCGTCCTCAAGGACGTCTTCGGCTACGACAGTTTCCGCGGTCGGCAGGCCGCGATCATCGAATGCGTGGCCAATGGCGGCGACGCCCTGGTGCTGATGCCCACCGGGGGCGGCAAGTCCCTGTGCTTCCAGGTGCCTGGCCTGCTGCGACCGGGGCTGACGGTGGTGGTCTCGCCTTTGATCGCCTTGATGGACGATCAGGTCGCCACCCTGAATGAATTGGGCGTCGCTGCGGCCGCGCTCAACTCTACCCTGAGCACCGACCAGCAGCGTGAACTGGCCGCACGCCTGCGTCGCGGGGAAATCAAGATGCTGTACCTGGCGCCGGAGCGTCTGGTGCAGCCGCGCATGCTGGACTTCCTGAATTCCCTGCACATTTCGCTGTTCGCCATCGACGAAGCGCACTGCGTGTCGCAGTGGGGCCACGATTTCCGTCCCGAATACCTCCAGCTCGGGCAACTGGCCGAGCTGTTCCCGAACGTGCCGCGCATCGCCCTGACCGCGACCGCCGACATGCGTACCCGCGAAGAGATCGTCCAGCGCCTGCACCTGCAAGGCGCCGAGCGGTTCCTGTCGAGCTTCGACCGGCCGAACATCTTCTACCGCATCGTGCCCAAGGAGCAGCCCCGCAAGCAGCTGCTGGCGTTCCTCGGCGAGCGCCGTGGCAACGCGGGCATCGTCTATTGCCTGTCGCGCAAGAAGGTCGACGAAACGGCAGCGTTCCTCTGCGACCAGGGGTTCCCGGCGCTGCCGTACCACGCCGGGCTCGCCGCCGAGACGCGATCGGCCAACCAGCACCGCTTCCTCAACGAGGAAGGTCTGATCATGGTCGCCACCATCGCCTTCGGCATGGGTATCGACAAGCCCAACGTGCGCTTCGTCGCCCACCTGGACCTGCCCAAGTCCCTGGAAGCCTACTATCAGGAGACCGGGCGTGCCGGGCGTGACGGCCTGCCTGCAGATGCCTGGATGGCCTACGGCCTGCAAGACATGGTCATGCTCAAGCAGATGCTGCAGAACTCCGAAGGCGACGAACGCCACAAGCGCATCGAGCAGCACAAGCTCGACGCCATGCTCGCCCTGTGCGAAGAGAGCGGCTGTCGGCGTCAGGCGCTCTTGGCCTACTTCGACGAGCGGCTCGAGCAGCCGTGCGGGCATTGCGACAACTGTGTCGATCCGGTGCAGACCTGGGATGCCACCGAGCCGGCGCGTCAGGCGCTGTCGGCGATCTACCGCACCGGGCAGCGCTATGGGGTCGGGCATCTGATCGACGTGTTGCTGGGCAAGAGCACCGAGAAGGTACGCAACTTCGGCCATGAGAAGCTGGCCGTGTTCGGGGTGGGCAAGGGCACCAGCGAGCACGAGTGGCGTTCGCTGTTTCGCCAATTGGTCGCGCGTGGCCTGGTGGACATCGACATCGAGGGCTACGGCGGTCTGCGCCTGTCGGACAGCTGCCGGCCCTTGCTGCGCGGCGAGGTGGCGCTCCAGCTGCGTCGCGACCTCAAGCCGCAGACCGTGCCCAAGAGCGGCGGCGGCAGCCCGGCCAGCCAACTGGTGCGGGGCGAGGAGCGCGAACAGTGGGAGGCGCTACGCAGCCTGCGGCGCAAGCTGGCCGAGGAGCACAGCGTGCCGCCGTACGTCATCTTCCCGGACTCGACCTTGCTGGAGATGCTGCGCAGCCAGCCCACCAGCCTGGCCGAGATGGGCCGGGTCAGTGGGGTCGGAGCGCGCAAGCTGGAGCGCTATGGCCAGGCGTTTCTCGAGGTGCTCAACGGTGCGGGCGGCCGCGACGATGCGCCCAAGGTGGTCCTCGACCTGCGCCATGAGCTGGTCAGCCTGGCCCGCGCCGGCATGACGCCGTTGCAGATCGCCGGCCAGCTGAACTGCAGCGAGAAGAACGTCTACAGCCTGCTGGCCGAATCGCTGGGACGCCAGGAGCTAAGCCTGGAGCAGGCGTTGGATGTGCCGGAGGCTCTGCTCAGCGAAATGCAGGATGCGTTTCTCGACGGTGAAGGCGAGCTGCCGCCCGTGTCGAGCATCGCCGTGCAGTTTGTCGGGCGCGTACCGGATGGCGTGCTGCATTGTGTGCGGGCGGCACTGGCGGCTGAGTTTGAGCTGTAGTCGATCACCTTCACAAGAGCGGTGTCTCGGCCAGCGCCATCGCCGGCAAGCCGGCTCCCACAGGGGGCGAGCCAAGCCAGGCAGGGCAGGGCACAAAGATCTAGACTGCCGCACCAATGCACAAGGTATCGCACCCCCCTGTGTGTGGGCTTGCCCGCGATGGCGGCGGTGCAGTCACCCTCGGTATCGCTAGTTGTCGAAATGATCCACCCCCGCCAGCGTGCCAAGCCACGAAACAGCAGGACGTTGCCTACATCGAAAGCCTTGCACACCGCCCAAGGCCATGGTTAGCTGCCTAATAATTAGTTTCGATGACCGAGTAACCCTATGCCGCTGACCAACAACCAACACCGCTTTGGTATGCAACTGGCTCAGATGTCACGTGGCTGGCGTGCCGAGCTGGACCGTCGGTTGGCCGGGCTCAACCTGTCCCAGGCCCGTTGGCTGGTGTTGTTGCACCTGGCCCGTTTCGAGCAAGCGCCGACCCAGCGTGCGTTGGCGCAAAGCGTGGGGGTGGAAGGGCCGACCCTGGCCCGGCTGCTGGACAGCCTGGAGGCTCAGGGTCTGGTGCAGCGGCAAGCGGTCGCCGAAGATCGCCGGGCCAAGAAGATCCAGTTGTGCGCACCTGCCAAACCGTTGATCGAGCAGATCGAAACCATTGCCAATGCTCTGCGCGCGGAGCTGTTCGAGGGCGTCAGCGAGGTGGACCTGGAGGTGTGCATGCGCGTGCACGCCAAGATCCTCGACAATCTGGAGCGCTCCTGACGCCTTGAGGGCGTCTTCACCGGCCGACACGAGAATCTATCACCATGGACCTGCGCAAATCCGAAGTCGTCATAACCTACTGCACCCAATGCCAGTGGCTGCTACGTGCCGCCTGGCTGGCCCAGGAACTGCTGTCGACGTTCGCCGACGAACTCGGCCGCGTGACCTTGGAGCCGGCCAGTGGCGGTACCTTTCGCATCACCTGCAATGGGGTACAGGTCTGGGAGCGCAAGGCTGACGGTGGTTTTCCTGAGGCCAAGGTGCTCAAGCAGCGCGTCCGCGACCAGATCGATCCCGCGCGCGACCTGGGTCACAACGACCGCTAAGCCGCTTGGTTTCAGTCGTACAGGGCTTTTTTCTTCCAGTTCTCGTCCTCGTCGGTCTTGAGTCCCTGGGTCAGCTGATTGTCCTCGTCTTCGGTCGGCTCCAACTGGTCCAGCGCCTGCGCATCGGCGCGTGCCAACAGTTTTTCGAGGTAGGTCAGCTGCTCCTTGTACGCCGCCGGATCGGGCTGCTTGCGCAGGTACTGCACGCCACGCTCGAACGCCAGGCGCGCCTGGCCGGGTTCACCCTTGACCAGGCATTGCTGGCCCAGGTTGTTGAAGAACTCGATGTGCAGCAGCACCAGCACGTGCTGGATCTGCTTGACCCAGTACTTGCCTTCCTCGCGCGTGAGCACGTTCTCGTGGGTAGCGCGCACCACGTGGTGGTGCAGCACCTCGAGCAGTACCCGGATGTCCTTGGCCTTGGCTTCGGTGGCGATCGGGCTCGGCGGATTGTTCACCGGAATCTTCTCGCCGAGCGCGACGAGTTGCTCGAGTTCGGCGATGCGCGTCTTGAGCCGGACATCGCGTTTGTCCAGGGCGAGCAGGCGCTGGTCCAGGTCGAGCTCGATACGGGCCAGCAGCAGCTTCAGCGCAGGGCTCATGAACTGACCGGGGAACGTCTCGCTGATATCGCCACAACGACGCTGGCGTTCATTGAGGTCGATCTTCAGGCGTGCGCGGTCGAGCCGGGTGTTTTCCACCAGGTTGTTGAGATAGCCGATGACGATGAGCAGGGCGATGCCTGCCACGACCAGCAGGGTGATCAGAAATGGTGTCACCGGTAACGCCTCTGTCAGATTTTGCCTGCTTGGAGTGTAGTGAGTTCGCGCCGCAGCGAATAGCGTCCCTGTGAAAGAGAAGGGCGTCTTCACGACCTGGGTTACCGTTTTCAGGCCTTTGGGCGTACGACCCCAGATCGAACATCGGGTGCGAAGTGATTGATTTGAATAAATTTATACAAAGGGCTTGACGCCTCTCCACGGCCTCCATAGAATGCGCGCCACTTGCAGCGCAAAGCTAAACGCCACGCGATGCAGGCAGTGAATGTTGTAGCGTGTCCCCTTCGTCTAGTGGCCTAGGACACCGCCCTTTCACGGCGGTAACAGGGGTTCGAGTCCCCTAGGGGACGCCATTGCGGGAATAGCTCAGTTGGTAGAGCACGACCTTGCCAAGGTCGGGGTCGCGAGTTCGAGTCTCGTTTCCCGCTCCAGTTTCTCCGGCAGCGCCTCGCGGCGAGGCAGGAAAAGTAAATCCAGACTGAATCGTGAGGTTCATGCTCTGGTGCACTGAAAAGTGTCGTGTGTCCCCTTCGTCTAGTGGCCTAGGACACCGCCCTTTCACGGCGGTAACAGGGGTTCGAGTCCCCTAGGGGACGCCATTTGCGGGAATAGCTCAGTTGGTAGAGCACGACCTTGCCAAGGTCGGGGTCGCGAGTTCGAGTCTCGTTTCCCGCTCCAGTTTTTACAACTATGGCGTTCAAGACGGTGTAGTCGGTTGTACAGTTTTTACATGCGGGAATAGCTCAGTTGGTAGAGCACGACCTTGCCAAGGTCGGGGTCGCGAGTTCGAGTC
This sequence comes from Pseudomonas entomophila, assembly GCF_013523125.1. GTDB lineage: Bacteria > Pseudomonadota > Gammaproteobacteria > Pseudomonadales > Pseudomonadaceae > Aquipseudomonas > Aquipseudomonas entomophila_B. Next base: position 61,104 of record NZ_JAAMQJ010000025.1, read on the forward strand.
TCGTTTCCCGCTCCAATCAGAAACGAAGGAAGAGACGAAGGTCTCTTTCTTCGTTTTCGCCTGTCTGAAAAACAGTTCCCGGCCTGGCAACGAGATGCCAGGCCGGGTTGCTTTATTTGTAAGTTATGGTGAAATTCAATGCGCCATTTGCCTGACCCGGTGTGACTGACGAAGCCGTCTGATAATAGCGTGCCTGGAACTTCAAGTACGTCTCGCCTGGTACCAATGGCGTCACCGGTACCTCTTCATCGAGCCGCACCGGTGTAATGCCGTCTTCGTGCAGGACCTGTATGCCCAGACCGCTCGCCCCGGAACCACTGGACAGGCTTAACAAGCCTAGATCCGGATCGAGGGTAGTAGAGCCTTGTGCGCCCTGCATGTAGACATGGGCCCTGGCGCTGCTGCCTGATGGATCGTCGTCGCAGTCGTTCAGGCGGATTTCGAACATGACCGGAGCCGTGGTGTGACCAGGGCCGCTGAAATCCTTCACGTCATGGCTACCCAGTGCCACTGGATCTGGATTGACGGCATCGGCCTTGAGCGAACACTGCGCGGCGGTTACCGTGCCGTGGAGGTGATAGCGCATCACCGAACCGATCGTGTCATAGCTTCCACTGAACAATTGCACGCCGTTGAACGCATGCGGTCCAGGTGCGATCGGCCCGGTCTTGATCAGCGTGATGAAGGCACGCAGGTTGCTCATTTGGATGCCTGTCGGCCCGGTGCGATGGTTGGAGTACCCCTGCCAGGGCACCGAGTGCCAAGTGCTGGCGTTCCAGTAGTTCTGTGGGGTACCGCCTGCGCCCGTGTAGGGCCAGTCCAGGCGCACGTGAATCCCCACACCCGCCACACCGGTTTCCAGGATGCGGCCGGTCAGGTCTTCACCGGCCACAGGAGGGAGCGGGCGGGTGACGATCGGTTGTGTATTGAGTACCTGCGCGGTGAGGTATTCGGTGCCTTGAACGTTATTGCATACCAATATCAGTCCTGCCTCGTTTGGTATGTTGTAACGCACATTGGCCTGTCCGATCACACTACCGACCGGTGCGTCGCGCGGCACCCACACAGGATTCAGGCGCAGGTTGTGCACCAGCTCGCCAGGTGTGCCATGCATCCATTCGCAAATGGCCATCGCTTCACCACTGTTGAATAAGGCAAGGGCTGCCGGGATCATTGTGGTACAGGCTAATCGCTTCATGTTCAGGTCCGGAGGTTGTCTTGAGACGGAAGTGGGCATTGCAGCGTCTGCAGGCGATAACCCTGCTCGAAGCGCATACCGGCAGGGTCGATGTACACCTGGCAGGTCTGTTGGCCCCAGCGCAGGTGCAGCCACTGAGCCTTCTCGTCAATGGCCACCAGTGCCTGGCCTGCCTGACCGACCACCGCTACGGTCTGACCGTTCGAATCAGTAACCTGAGCGCCGAACGGCCATGGCCTGTCCTCGTCCTGCTGCAATGTGAGGATCAAACGGGCGACCTTGCGCGCGTCGAAGCGCACCTTGACGATCGCGCCACGGCGGGGGACTACCTGAGCGCTGCCATTGTCGATCTGTATCTGTGGGTCGAGGTTGGTGGTCTGTAGCTGCAGGGAATTGTTGCGATAAGGTTGCAAGTGCGGCGCGGTCATGAAGCCACTGCTGTCGGTGGTGCCGCCTGGTGCGTTCTGCACGCCCACCCCGGGTATGCCAGGCACTTCGATCAGGGCATTGGTCTCACCCAGCTGGCTGGCAAAGGTCAGGCCTGCTTCATGCAGCAGCAGGCTGCCACTGGCGTTGGCCGACAATGAGCGGTAGTTGCTGCCCTGGGTGTAGCCGACACCGATATTGGCGCGAGCCCCTTGATAGCCAAGCGATAGCGCACCTGAGGCCTGCTGTCGGGCATCGCGGTTGGCCGATACTGAATAACGCAAGCGGTGGTCCAGTGCGCCACCACTGAGGCTGGCCCGTTGACTCTGACGTCCGTTGCTGCTCTGGGCCCCAACGGTGAGACTGGAGCCGCTGAACCAGTCCAGTGGCAGGGTCATGCTCAGGCCGAACAGTCGATCCTGACGGTTGCCAGTGGCCAGTGATTGCGAGGCGAACAGATTCAGACTGACATCACGGTACTGAGTGTTGAGTTGCAACTGGTACTGTCGCCGTTGCAGATTCGTGCGCCAGTAGTCGTCCTGGGACAGGGTGAAGCTCAACGAACTGCGGCTGCCCAGACGCTGGTAGAGCGAAGCTTCCAAGCGGCTGCGCCGGTTGCCCAGGTAGTCCGAGTAGGCGTTGCGCTCACGCACGGCTTCGTCATAGTCGCGATAGCCTTCGCTGGAGTAGCGGTAGCCGGCGAAGCGCAAGTTGGTGCCGGTATCGAACGTCTTGCCATAGCGTGCCGAGTAGCTCTGGCCCTGCACCTGGCCCAGGCGTTGGCCCAGATCGGCGCCCGCCTGGGTCACATCCAGCGACACCGCGCCCAACTGCCCGAGGTCACGGGCAAGGCCGATCAACCCGGCGCGGTAGTAGTCGCCACCCTGAATGCCCCCGTAGACGGTGCCCCAACTGTTGCCGCGGGCCAGGCTCGCCTGCCACAGCAATGGTGTGTCCAGGTGCTCTACACCGTTGTAGCGGCCCAGCGTGGCGCTGTAGCGCCATACCCCTTCGCGCAACAGGTTGGCCAGGCTGGAGTAGGGCTGCAAAAAACGTCGCACTTGGCCATCGGCCTCGGTCAACACCACCTCCAGCTCACCACTACCGCCGCCCACGCCCAGGTCATCGATGACATAGGGGCCTGGCGCGACGAACGTGGTGTAGACAGGATAACCGTTGAGCAGCACTTCCAGCTTGGCCCGAGTCTGCGCCACACCGCGAATCACCGGTGCGTAGTGTTGCATCACATCGGGCAGCATGCCCATGTCGGAGGCGATCTGCAGGCCTTTGAAAGGCAGGCTGCGAAAGACCTCGCCATGACTGAAGGTTTCGCCGAGGGTGAAGTTGCCGCGGTTGTCGGGCAGGTCACGCTGCAGGTAGGTATTGCTGCGGGTCCAACTGCGCTTGCCTTGGCCGTCCTCACGCAGGGCCTGATTGCTGCGCAGGCGCCAGGCACCGAGGTTGACGCCACTGTTGAGCAGCAAGTCGTGGCTGGACTGGCTGCTGCCCTGATGGTCGAGGATCTGCGTGGCAACCTGATAGTTGACGAAGGCCGCATCGATACCGGCATCCCATTGTTCTGGTGGCACACTTCCCTGCACGTCACGGCGCAGGGCAAACTGCGGCACCGACAGGGCGAGTTGCAACTTGCCAGGGTCGAACTCGGCGCTGGCATCAGGCAGATACTCGGCCAGGTCCTGGCAGGGCAGGGTATCGTCCAGGGGGCGATCCAGGGCCTGTTCGCGCAATCCCAGTTCGCGCAGCAGGCTGGCCGTCAGACAGGCTTGCAGGCCTTGCCCGCCCGGACCAGGCAGTACCTCGATCTCACGCTCGCCCAGGCGGGAAAGGTTGACAGTGACCTGGACTCGGTAGCGCCCAGGCATCAACGGGGCTTGGCTGACCAGGGCTTGCAGGGCACGTTGCCCGGCATCGGTCGTTTCACCGGGAGTCTGGCGCAGGAACGCGGCGTTGAACTCCGGTGTCGGGGTAGCCAGTGCCGGTCGGTAGGCGCAAAGCAATAGGCTGGTGCCACCCAGCGCCAGCAACGGTGCAAGGCGGCTGCGCGAAAGGGTGCGCGTGCATCGAAAGGGGTGGAGCATTGCGGAGTATCCTGTCGACGATGGCCCGCCTGGTCATGAGGCGGCGGGTCGGGGCATGGAAGGCGCGGCTGACGGCTGAAGCGATAGCGAACGCAGGGCTCGGACGATAGGGTTTAAGGGTGGGAG